>CAYTBK010000435.1:0-1021 GCA_964436005.1 uncultured Acidobacteriota bacterium | reverse complement strand
AGGAACTCCTCGGTCTTCTTGATTATCCGTTCCCCGGTCTCTCTGGGGAACAGGCCTAGGAGCTCTGGCTTCCTCTCCACGATGTCATCGCAGATCACGAAATCATGGTAGAGCAGGGTCCGCTGCTCGGAACGCCGTATGTCCAAGACGGTTATCGGGTAGATGTGCGCCTCGTCGATCATCCTCTCCAGTCCCCCGTCCTCGGGGTACTTCCATCCGATGAGGTGCATGCCCATGCAGCAAGCGTAACGAACGACCTCGCTGGAGAACTTGGTGTTGGTCACCAGCCATGGTTTTTCCACATTGTTTGTGTCCTTGAGGTCCAGGAACCTCCCCCAGGTGTACAGCGCTTCCTGTATCGAGGACTTGGTGCCCAGGGCGTTGTGGAACTTGCATTCGACCGTGGCCTTCTTGCCATCTTTCACGATGACCACGTCCACCTCGTGGGAGACGCACCTGCCCTTGAGGATCTGGCGCACCAGCACCTGGTATCCCATCTGCTCGAACACCCTTCCCATCAATGATTCGAAGGCGTGCCCTTCCGGACCCAGGAGCATTATCGCTTTCTTGAGCGAGTACTGCTGGGCCTGAGGCGCGGGCAGCCGCGAGCGTATTCGCCGATAAAGTTCCTCGGTGGTCATGCCGTCGTACAGGTACGGTTTGACCGACTCCAGGATCGCCTCGGCCTCCTCGGGCGACGTCCCGACCCTCAAGATGGCATTGATGGCCTTGGCCGGATCAAAATCCTCCAATTCCCCGGAACGCTTGACCACGCGCATGTCTAAGGTCAAAGTTATGGCGTCTAATCAATCTTCCTAATCATCAGTCAGAGAAGGCGCTGTCAGCTTCGGCCGTCAGAAGGCTCACGACCTCAAAGGGGCACTTATCCGCGGACGGGGGTACCAAGTCCTTGCGGAACTCCTCGTTGGTTCCGTTCTTCCAGGTGACCCGGAGCACGATGATGGTGTTCCTCATCTCCAGGTGCATCTCCTTGAGCACCGAGGTGTAGGCGGCCGCCTTT
>CAYTBK010000434.1:0-1029 GCA_964436005.1 uncultured Acidobacteriota bacterium | reverse complement strand
CGGGTGCACCTGGACCGGCTGGTGGAGCTGGAGTACGTGCTGGTCCACCGGGGCGGGCGGGGCCAGAGCTTCGAGTACGAGCTGCTCTACGACGGCCAGGGCAAGGACGGGCGGCCCTTCCTGACCGGCCTGATCGACGCGGACGCCCTGGAAGCGCAGTCTCCGGTTGCGGGTACGGTGAAGAGTTGGGGGGGTGGCGAGGCCGGGTTGGGGGGCCCATTGGGCGGCCATCGGGCCCCGGTTGGGGTGCCTGCGGGGGGCGGGAAAAACGACCCTCCGGCCGCTCCCGATCACGTTTTCCAGCCCGCCGGCCCGGAAAGCCGGCCAAAAACGCATATAAGGGGCAATGGGAAACAGCCGTCGTCGTACCCGGAGCCGGGCCGTACCCCCGTTCCTCTTTTCGCCGCCGCCCCGGATCCGGCGGAGGCGCGCTCGTGAGCCGCAAGGGGAAGGGGCGGAAGAAGAAAGTGCCGGTTGGCCTGACCGAGCTGGAGGCCATGGCCGCCCGCTACCTCGACGACCTGCTGGCGCGGGGCTACTCGCCGGAGACCACCAGGACGCGGGGCTACCACCTGGCCCGGCTGGCCGGCTGGCTGGCCGAGCGGGGGGTGACCCGGCCGGCCGAGGTGACCAAGCCGATGCTGGACCGCTACCGGCGCTGGCTGTACCACTACCGGCGGGAGAATGGGTTGCCGCTGTCGTTCCGGAGCCAGCACGGGGCGCTGGTGCCGGTGCGGGGCCTGTTCAAGTGGCTGACGCGGAACAACCACATCCTGTACAACCCGGCCTCGGAGCTGGAGCTGCCGAAGACGGAGCGGCGGCTGCCGAAGGCGGTGCTGAGCGCGGAGGAGGCGGAGGCGGTGCTGGCGGCCGTGTTCGAAAACCGGGCGGGAGTCCGGAGACGGGAGACGGGGGAAAGGAGAAAACACCCGCCAGCTCCCGACTCCCCACGCCCAGCTCCCGTCTACGCGGACCCGCTGCGGATCCGGGACCGGGCCATCCTGGAGGTGCTGTACGCCACGGGGCTGC
>CAYTBK010000433.1:0-1050 GCA_964436005.1 uncultured Acidobacteriota bacterium | reverse complement strand
TGGCCTCATTTGGCATAGCTGGCTTCAGCCAGGTGTTTGGTCATGTTGCGGCAAAGGCCCCTCTTTGCCGTAATATCACCCAAGGAGATATCGCCCGATCAGCAGTGTATCTCTGTAGTGATCTGACCTGCAGCGTTACCGGCGAGATTCATTATGTGGATAGTGGTTACAATGTAATCGGGGTGTGAAACTGATCGAAATTTTCGAAATCAGGGTAGACCGAATAGCAAGGAAAGATAGGAGGCAATACGGTGAAACCATCAAGAATGGTAGTTTATAGTATCATTGCACTGCTGGCAGCTGGAACGGCCATCTGGCATTTGTCGCAAGAACCGTCGCCCGGTTGGCCGATAAATCTGATTCATCTGCTTTTAAAGCACTAAGAAAACTGGTTAAGCCCTGGACGTCTATGCAAATAGAACATTTTGAAAATACGGGGATCTGGCAACCTGATCTCAGAATGAATACCCAAGGCCTGTTGGCGCTGGTGAAATCCTCGCCTCTCGGGATTATTGCCATCGACCTTGATGGCAAGATTCAATTATGGAACAAGGCTGCTGAGGAGATCAGCGGCTGGCGGGAGCAGGAGGTGATTGGCCGTGCCATTACTGTGCTTTCTGCAAATGCTGGGGAGTCATATGAGGGATTTCGTAAAAAAACGCTTCTGAAGCAGGTGTTCACCTCTCTGCCGCTAAGCGCTACCAGGCGGGATGGCTCGAATATATGTGTCAGTTATTCGGCAGCGCCTTTGTTTGACGCAGAGAACAGTATTATCGGCACCGTGGCCATTATCTATGACATCACTGAGAAAATGGCATTGGATACGGCACTCAAAGACAGCCTGGAGAAGATGAACCGGATAGTGGATGAGACGGTTCATGCCTTGGCCACTGCAATAGAAAAGAGAGACCCCTATACGGCAGGACATCAACAGCGTGTGGCACAGCTGGCGCAGGCCATTGCTATCGAGATGGGCTGTTTTGACTATAACCAGATTAAAGGCGTCATGACAGCGGGAATGATCCACGATATCGGTAAACTGTATGTGCC
>CAYTBK010000432.1:0-1058 GCA_964436005.1 uncultured Acidobacteriota bacterium | reverse complement strand
AGTTCAAGAAACGGCAGCAGGAAGCCAAGGAAAAGGCTGACAAGCAAGCCAAGGAGCAAGCTGCCGAAGCCGAAAAGCGCGATAACTGCGAGCGTGCCAAGCGAAACCTGGCCGCCCTGGAAAACAACCAGCCCATGGTCACGCTCGACGAGAACGGTCAGCGGAAGGTGATGGATACCGCCCAGCGGGAGCAGGAAATGGAGCGCGCGCGCCGCTTCATGGCCGAGTCCTGCAAGTAGGCCGGGCAACCGCGCTAACCGGTTTCCGAGTCAGGTCTCCGAGGCGTCGGTTTCCCCGGCGCCTTTTTTCATGACCTTGCCTTCTGCCGCTCGCTGCTTGCGTACTTCCTTGGGGTCGGCGATCAAAGGCCGGTAGATTTCGATGCGATCCTTGTCGCGCAACACAGCATCGAGCTTCGACAACTTGTTCCAGATGCCGAACTTGTTTTTCTTGACGTCGATTTCCGGATGCTTGCCGAGCAAGCCCGAGGCTTCCAAGCCCTGCTGCAGCGTTGCCCCAGCCGGCAACTTGAGGCGCACCACTTCCTGCTTGTCACTCATGGCGTAACAAACTTCGACACTCATCAATTCAGCCATGGGTGGCTCCATAAACCTGGTTCGCCCGGCGCACGAAGGCATCGACAAAGGTGTTGGCAATATGGCTGAACACCGGGCCGATAACCTTTTCAAACAGCTTGCTGGAAAATTCGTAGTGCAGCTTGAACTCGATCTTGCAGGCATTTTCAGCCAGGGGCTTGAAGTGCCACGCTCCCTCCAGGCGGCGGAACGGGCCGTCGACCAGTCTGATATGCATCAAGCCCGGAAATTCCTTGTCGTTTTCAGTGGTAAACGACGATTTCACCGCGTGGTAGTTAATATGCAAGGTACCCACAGTGCGGGTCGCATCGCGAAACTTGACTTCCGTGTGACTGCACCACGGCAGAAAGGCGGGGTAATCCTCGCAGCGATCGACGAGCTCGAACATGCGTTCGGCCGATTGCTCGATCAAGACGGTCTTTTCAACAAGTGCCATGCGGCGGCAACATTCCTGAATCCTGT
>CAYTBK010000431.1:0-1067 GCA_964436005.1 uncultured Acidobacteriota bacterium | reverse complement strand
CCTCCGGTATTGCTGCATGATTTGCCCGCGCGTGCCGCTCAATGCTGGCCTGCGCAGGTGGCACTGACATCCGGAGATACCCGCTGGGAATATGCGGCTCTGCAGGCGCGCATCGCGTGGTGGGCGCAGGGCATGCGTGCTTGGGGTTTGCAACCCGGTGAGCGGGTGGCGGTGGTGGCTGACAAGCACCCCGACACGGTGGCGGCGATGTTCGCTGTCACGCGGGCGCAGGGGGTGCTGGTACCCATCAACCCCTTGCTCAAGCCAGCCCAGGTTCAGCACATCTTGAGCGACTGTGGTGTGGCGGTCTTGATCGGGCCGGCCATTCGCCAGTCAACGTGGGCGGCCTTGCGCGAGTCCTGCCCCGATCTGCGGCATGTGGCGCACACCTCGGCCGACGCCGTGAGCGACACCACCAACGCCGATCTGCTTGCTGACGGTGAGGCGCCCCACCGAGCCCTCGAAACCGATCTGGCCGCCATTTTCTACACATCGGGCAGCACCGGTCTGCCCAAAGGCGTGATGCTGTCGCACCGCAATCTGCTGGCTGGGGCGGGCAGCGTGGCTGCTTACCTGGGCAACCATGGCGGGGATACCTTGCTGGCGGCCTTGCCCTTGTCCTTCGATGCGGGTTTCAGCCAGCTCACCACCGCTTTCCTGGTGGGCGCGCAGGTGGTGCTGTTGAACTACCTACTGCCCATGGATGTGGTGCGCGCGATGGCGCGCCACCGTGTGACTGGCTTGACGGCGGTGCCGCCCTTGTATGCCCAACTGACCACCCTTGACTGGCCGCCTGAGGCCACACAGCACCTGCGCTATTGGGCCAATACGGGGGGCCGTCTGCCGCGCTCGGTGTTGTCGGCCATGCAGGCGCGGGCCCCCTCGGCCTTGCCTTATCTGATGTTCGGTTTGACCGAGGCCTTTCGTGCCACCTATTTGCCACCCGAAGAGGTGAGCCAGCGTCCTGATGCCATCGGCAAGGCCATTCCCAACGCCGAGGTGCTGGTGCTCAGAGACGACGGCAGCCTGTGTGACGCCGATGAGCCGGGCGAGCTGGTGCAACGCGG
>CAYTBK010000430.1:0-1085 GCA_964436005.1 uncultured Acidobacteriota bacterium | reverse complement strand
ATTTGTTGTCGAGTTCCTTGAGCAGCGCATCGGCGCGGCTGGCTTCATCGGCGGAGAGGGGCTTGTCTTCGGCAGCGACGCGCTCGGCACGACGGCGCTGGTAACGAACCAGGGCGATAATGCCGAGAATGAGCAGGACGATCGGCCCGCCCCACAGCAGCAGCGTATTGCCCTGCACCGGCGGGCGATAGAGAACGAAATCCCCGTAGCGGGTGACCATGAAATCGATGATTTCCTTGTCGCTCTTGCCGTCCTTGATCATGCCGCGGATTTCGCGGCGCAAGTCCTGGGCCAGTTCAGCGTTGGAATCGGCGATATTCTGGTTCTGGCAGACCAGGCAGCGCAGTTCCTCGGACAGTCCGAGCAGCCGTTTCTCGGCTACCGGGTCGGCGGCCAGCGCAGCTTCGGTCGCACTGGAAGCAAGAGCAGGCGATGCGTTCAGCACCAGGCCAACGGCCAGTGTGGCGATCAGTCGCTTCATTTGTTCAGCTCCGCCAGCAACGGCATGATCTTCTTGGCCAGGATTTCCGGCGTTACCGGGCCGGTGTGCTTCATGCGGATGACGCCGGCCTTGTCGATGACGTAGGTTTCCGGCACACCATATACGCCGTAGTCGATGCCGACGCGACCATCGAGGTCCATCACGGTCAGCTTGTAGGGGTTGCCGTGCTGCGCCAGCCAGGTGTTGGCGCGTTGCCACGCCAGTTTCCTTTCCTCGTCAGCCGGCATCTTGCCCATGTCGAAGCCGCCATCGCCGCGCACTTCCTTGTAGTTGAGGCCGATCAGCGGGATATCGACCTTCTTCGAGAATTCGACCAGAACCGGGTGCTCCTGGCGGCAGGATACACACCACGAAGCCCAGACGTTGAACAGCCAGACCTTGCCCTGCATGTCCTTGGGCGACAGGGTCTTGTCGGGCTCGGCCAGTTGGGCGAGGGTGAAGGCGGGGGCCGGCTTGCCGACCAACGGCGAGGGTACGTCGCGCGGGTTCAGGTTGAGGCCGACGGCGAGCAGGGCGACGAGCGCCGCAAAGGCGCCCAGTATCCAGTAGTAACGGTTCATGCGGTTCTCGTGAAAGACGGGTT
>CAYTBK010000429.1:0-1093 GCA_964436005.1 uncultured Acidobacteriota bacterium | reverse complement strand
TGCTGACCCGCAGCGCCAGCACCGACATCGTCAAGAACATCCCCGGCTTTGAAGATGAGCAGGCCCGCGTCATTGCCGGCACGGTCAACGACCCGGTGGTCGGCAGCGTGCGCGTCATCGGCTGCTACTTCCCCAACGGTCAGGCGCCCGACAGCGACAAGTTCGTCTACAAGATGAACTGGCTGACAGCGCTGGAAACCTGGGTGCAGGACGAGCTCACGCGCCACCCCAACCTCGTCATCATGGGCGACTACAACATCGCCCCCACCGACGCCGACGTGTACGACCCGGTGGCCTGGAAAGACCAGATCCACTGCACCGTGCCCGAGCGCGAGCACTTCCAGAAGCTGCTGCAACTGGGCTTGACCGACGCGTTCCGCATGTTCGATCAGCCGCCCAAGCCATGGAGCTGGTGGGACTACCGCAACCTGGCCTTCCGCAAGAACCAGGGCCTGCGCATCGACCACATCCTGGTGAGCGACGCGCTCAAGCCGCGCGTCAGCGCCTGCATCATCGACAAGGCCCCGCGCAAGAACGAGCGCCCCAGCGACCACGCCCCGGTGGTCGTCACCCTGGGCTGATCAGCCCACCAGCAGGCGCCGCAGCGGGGCCGGCAGCCCCCAATTGGCCAGATCGGCCAGGGGCACCCAGCGCCCGGTCGGCGCTTGCGCACGCAAGACCGCCTCGAGGCCCGCCGCCTCGGCATCGTCCAGCACCACGTGGCGCGGGTGCAGCCACCAGTCCAGGTGCGTCAGCACATGCTTCATGCGCGGCTGGCGTTCCACCCGGGCGTTCACCGCGCGGCCCAACATGGCCGCCACGGCCTCATCGCTGTCCAGCAAAGGCAAGGTCCACAGGCCGGCCCACACGCCCTTGTCGGGCATCTGCTGCAGCCACACCTGCTCGCGCCACTGCGGCCACAGCCACCAGTTCTCGCGCTCGCTGCGCTTGAGCTTGCGGCTCTTCACCGGGTAGCGCTCCGGGTCGCCCACCTGGCGTGCCACGCACAGGTCCGACCAGGGGCACACCAGGCAACTGGGCTTGCGCGGGGTGCACAGGGTCGCGCCCAGGTCCATCAGGCCCTGGGTGTAAG
>CAYTBK010000428.1:0-1101 GCA_964436005.1 uncultured Acidobacteriota bacterium | reverse complement strand
CCCCCGTAGCGGGCCAGCAAGGCGTCATCCCGCAGGCGCTCGCGGGTCAGCTGGGTGACCTGGCGCAGCACGTCGTCACCCACCTGATGCCCGTAGCGGTCGTTGACAACCTTGAAGTGGTCCACATCCATCATCAGCACGGCCACCGAGGTGGGCTGATGGGCCTGCATGGACAGCATGCGCTCGCCCAGCTCCCGCAGGCCGCGCCGGGACAGCGCCCCGGTCAGGTCATCGGACAGGGCCCGGTTGCGCAACTGCTGGTTGAGGCGCTGGTTGATGATGGCGAACACGACCGCGGCGACCGACAGCGGCAAGATGGCAAAGGCCAGCGCCGTGATGGGCAGGAGCCAGTCGGGCGCGAGCAGCCAGTGGGCGGGGTACGGTCCGGCTTCATCCGAGAGCACATGCGCCAGCGTGATGGCCCAGATCAGTGCAAAGATGGCCGCCACGATCAGCAGGCTCAGCTCGCTGCGCTGGATGCGCGGGCTGCGCAGAATCAGCCAGCCCTGGTCGACCGCCATGGCCAGGCTGACCGCGGCAAACACCCAGGCAATGGCCTGCACGTAGGCGGTGGGGGAGCCGAGCGCGGCCATCGCCCACAACACCAAGGCTGCCGCTGCGGTGCAGGCCCAGCCCAGGCGCGGCGGGGTGCGCCGTCCGTTGAGTTGCCGAAACGCCCAGGCCAGCAAGGTCACGCCCGCTGCCGCCAAGCCGATGGCCACCTGCGTGACCAGCGGGCGCCAGTCATCCGGGCTCAGCACGACCCACAAGAGCGCGCTCAGGCAACAGAAGGCCCAGCGGTACAGGTCCAGTGCGCTGCGCACGCGGTTCTGATCGGTGCGAATCTGCGAAATGAGGCCCAGGCCCACCAGCGAACCAGCGCCAGCCACGCCATAGCAGGTGAAGACGTCGAGGGCCAACATGCGGGGCGTCTGGGGTTCGCGGGGCTCAGCCCTGGGCCACGTTGGGCGGCGCACTCAGCCCGCCCCAGCGCGCGGCGGCCTGGTCGTCACTGATGCGCGCGTCCACCCAGCGGCTCTCGCCCCCGGCCGACTCTTTCTTCCAGAACGGCGCCTGGGTCTTGAGCCAGTCCATCAGGAA
>CAYTBK010000427.1:0-1101 GCA_964436005.1 uncultured Acidobacteriota bacterium | reverse complement strand
AAGGCGTGGAGCCAGCGCTGGCCGACGTCGCGGGCGAACTGGCGCAGGCCGTCGAGCGCCCCCGCCGCCAGGGGGACCTGGCCGAAGTTCCGCACCGTGTCGGGCCACGGCCCGGGGGAGATGCCCAGCCGCACCAGGATGGGCGCCAGATCCCCGTCGATGCTCCCCGCCTTGCCCGGGCGGACGATCCGCCCCGTGGCGTCCACCAGCCGCCAGTACTCCTGCTCCGTCAGCGGCAGGATCCCCCGCCGCCCGTTCGCCGAGTGAATGGGGCACAGCCACGCCGCTTCCCGCGGGCGCGGGGCCTCCGGCCTCTCCGGGGCCGCCGTCCCCGGCCGGCCTTCCCCCTCCTCCGGGACGCTCCGGCGGGATTCCCCCCCCGCCGCCTGCCAGTCCCGGATCCGCTCCCGGATGCTCGTGAAGTCGCTCTCCTCCGGCGTCTCCGCCTCCCCCGCCCGCACCGGGTTCAGGTCCACGTACGCCATGCACGCCGCGACGGCCCCCACGTCCAGCAGCGCCACGCACTTGAACCGCCCCTCCCAGAACCGCCCCGTCACCCCGTCCTCCCGGTTCGCCGCCCGCGCCATGGCCTCGTCCAGCAGGGCCATGAACCAGCTCACGCTCGCCAGCCGCTTCCGCAGCTGCCCCACCAGGCCCGGCCGCGACGCCACCGCCTGCACCTTCTCCGGCGACGGCTCCCCGCCCTTCCCCTTGATCGAACACGCTTTCAGCCACCGCCAGGCCACCTCCTCGTCCGTCCAGCCCCCCGCCACGTCCGGCCGCGTCCGCAGCACCGCGTGCAGGTGGTCCATCATCACGGCGAAAGCGCACACGTCCACCGCGAACAAACCCGCCAGGAAGCGCAGCCACATCACCGCCCACGCCTTCCGGTGGCTGTAGTCGCGGCCCGTGAGCTTGTCCACCCCGCACAGGTACGCCCGCCGCACGCACCGCGCCATGCAGTGGTAGACGCCCTCCGCCCACTCCTTCACGACCTTCCCTCTCGGTATCGCCATCGCCCACCTCCTCGCGTTGTCTACTGGAACAACGCACGAGCCGGCAATTTTCCGAACTTTCGCCCCACTTTTTTGCCCGTCCGCC
>CAYTBK010000426.1:0-1109 GCA_964436005.1 uncultured Acidobacteriota bacterium | reverse complement strand
GCCTTGGCCGTCACGGCCTTGCCGCTCTTGAGGCCCAGCTTGGCCATCAGCGCCTGATCCTTGTCGAACTCGGGGTTGCCGGTGGTCAGCAGCTTGTCGCCGTAGAAGATGGAGTTGGCGCCGGCCAGGAAGCACATCGCCTGCACGGCCTCGCTCATGGCCTGGCGACCGGCCGACAGGCGCACGCGCGCCGTGGGCATGGTGATGCGGGCGACGGCGATGGTGCGCACGAACTCCAGCGGGTCGAGCTGCGGGGTCTCGGCCAGCGGGGTGCCGGGCACGCGCACCAGGTCGTTGATGGGCACCGACTCGGGGTACACGGGCAGGTTGGCCAGTTGGGCGATCAGGCCGGCACGGCCTTCACGCGTCTCACCCATGCCGACGATGCCGCCGCTACACACCTTCAGGTTGGCCTTGCGCACATGCGCCAGCGTGTCCAGGCGGTCTTCCAGGTCACGCGTGGTGATGATGTCGCCGTACAGCTCGGGGGCGGTGTCGAGGTTGTGGTTGTAATAGTCCAGGCCCGCGTCTTTGAGCGACTGGGCCTGGCTGTCGGTCAGCATGCCCAGCGTGCAGCAGGCTTCCAGGCCTTCTTGCTTGATCACGCCGATCAGCTCGGCCACCTTTTCGATGTCGCGGTCTTTGGGGGCACGCCAGGCGGCGCCCATGCAGAAGCGGCTGGCGCCGGCATCGCGCGCGGCGATCACGGCCTCGCGCACCTCGTCGGGCGACATCAGCTTGCTGGCTTCCACGCCCGTGTCATACGAGGCCGATTGCGGGCAGTAGCCACAGTCTTCCGGGCAACCCCCGGTTTTGACCGACAGCAAGGTGGCGTGTTCGATCTCGTTGGCGTCCCAGTGGGCGCGGTGCACCTGCTGGGCTTGCCACAGCAGGTCGTTGAAGGGCAGGTTGAACAGCTCCAGCACCTTGGCGCGCGGCCAGCGGCCGTCGGCGAAATCCGGGTCGGTGCAGGCGCCGCCACAGCCATGGCTGTTGAGCACCGACTTCGGCGGCACGAGCTTGATGGGCTTGGCCGAAGGGTCGGCGGCCGGGGCTGCAGAAGACGAGGTCGTGCACTGGGACATGGCGAGGTCCGCGCCTGAACGCGG
>CAYTBK010000425.1:0-1113 GCA_964436005.1 uncultured Acidobacteriota bacterium | reverse complement strand
TTCGACGCGGTCGCATTGGGCGGTCACGTCGTCGATGGGTTTCTGCTGGATGCAGCCGTGGGGACTCATGGTTTTGAGATCCTTTCGGGGAGGCCCGCCCGAAGGTCGGGCGCTGCCTGCGTTACAGGGAGTTGGTGGTCACGGACGCGCCGACGTAGATCATGGGGACGATGTCGAAGGGCTCCTCGTCGCGATAGAAGTTGAGCGAGCCCGCCGCGCCGCTGATCGGTCCTGAGGCGAACTTGCGCATGTTGAACTCGTCCGAGAGCGAGTAATACTGGTAAGGCGGATCGCCGACGGTGTCCGTCGTCCAGGTGTAGCCCGCGAGCGGGCCGCTGAACGCGGTGAGCGGGTTCGTCAGCGGGAAGCAGGCGACGCCCTGGAACTCCCAGTGGGCCGGGGTCCTGACCACCTCGTAGACCTTGAACACGCCGTTTTCGAGGCGCGCGAACTTGTCGGGGTTGACGGTGTCGCGGAGCACGGCCCCGCCGCCCACGGCGACGTAATTGGTGGTCACGGTCACGATGTCGGGGTAGTCGGTGCGGCTCAGCGTGAAGGCCCCGCCGTAATAGTAGAAGCCGAAGCCGCTGGTGCACATGTAGCTGCCCGCGCCTGGCGTGAACCCCTCGGTCCAGCAGCTCGTGCCGTTCCACGGGTCGGTGGTGTTGGCGAGCACGCCGAAGCCGGAATAGGAGGTCATGTCCCACTCGATGGTGAACGGCCCGACGAAACAGCCGAGGTCGGGAATCGGATACAGGCCGGCCGTGCCGTCCATCACGAGTTCCTTCGGCATGCCCGGGATCAGCACGTCGGTGCAGCTCAAGACCGTCGGGTTGCCCTCGTCGGTCGAACTCATGGAGCCGTTCAGGAACCAGGCGTAGGAGGGCGTGTGGTTCGTGGTGCAGATCATGCGGTAGCCTTCAACGGGCAGCTCGGCGCGACGGGCGAGGCCCCATTTCAGGATGTCGGACAGCTCGATGCGGGCCGATCCGGCAAGGGCGGCGAGGACGAGGGCGGTGAACAGCAGCGTTTGTTTCATGGCGGACTCCTTTAGGGTGCGGGTTGTTGCGGAAGATAGGTCAGGCCGGGGAGGTTCTCGCCGTTCCAGCCGGG
>CAYTBK010000424.1:0-1120 GCA_964436005.1 uncultured Acidobacteriota bacterium | reverse complement strand
GCGCCGCTCAATGGCGAGGCACAGTTGCTGCAACTGGCCGCGCAACTGGAAGCCGCCCGCCCCTGGCGTCAAGCGCCCCGCCCTGCGTCAGCCTGAAGCCCTGACTCAAGCCTGAGGGTCCGTGGCGTATACACGGTTCCCCCAGGGAACAAGCCTCGGATTTTCGGAAGCAGGCAACACAGCCGCTAAGATCAGGCGTGACGGGTCTGTCACTGTTGGAGTTTCATGGTTTTGCCCCCACCGCTGCTGCGCCTGTTTCTGGGTTCGAATCCCGAGCGGCATTCGGCCATTGGGCTGACCCTGTTGGTGAGCGCGCTCTATCTGTTCAACGCCGGGCTGATCCTCGCCGCCCGGCACCTGGGCTACGCTTCTCCGACGCTGACGCCTTACATGCTCGGCTGCCTGTTGGTGGGTGGCGTGACGTTTTACGGTCTGCTGCGCTCGGGGCTGAGTCAGCGCTGGTCCGACCCCAATCTGGTCATGGCACAAGGCCTCTACTGCGCTTTCGCCGTGGCAATGGGCTACCTGACCGTGCACATGCACTTTCGCGGCGTCGTGCTGACCTTCATGCCCGCCATCTTGCTGCCCACCCAGTTTGCCTTGTCGCCGCCGCGCATCCGTCAGCTGACCCTGGGCATGTTCCTGCTGTTGATCGGCACCACCGTCGTCAACTGGTACGTCAACCCAGGCGAGCCAGAGGTGTTCGGTGACATCCTGCGTTGCGCTTACGTCAGCGCCATCCTGGTGGTCGGGTGCGGGGTGGCGCAACGTGTCAGCCACAATCGCCATGACATGCAGATCAAGAGCGAAGCCCTGGCCATCGCGCTCTCCAAGGTCGAGCACATGGCCGCCCACGACCAGCTCACCGGCCTGATCAACCGTCACCGCATGCACGAGGTGCTGGATAAGGAATGGCACCGCCTGCAACGCCAGGCGCGTCCGACCACCCTGGTGATGATGGACCTGGACCACTTCAAGCGGGTCAACGACAGCTTCGGGCACCAGGTGGGCGACGAGGTTCTGAAGCGGTTTGCCACGCTCGCCGACACCTACCTGCGCGACGCAGACGTGGTCTCCCGCTGGGGTGGCGAGGAGTTCCTGGTCTTTTGCCCGGATACCT
>CAYTBK010000423.1:0-1142 GCA_964436005.1 uncultured Acidobacteriota bacterium | reverse complement strand
CTAGTAGTGCGTTCCCTATTAGCGTTGACCTATATGGTGAGCGGATCACCGGTATACGTCCACGCGAATGGAGTTGCGGTCTTGTTATAGCTCTCGATATACTGCATGATCTTGGCAACGAGTTCGTCGGTTGAGTTGAAGATGCCTCGGTTGAGCAACTGGCGTCCGAGGATGCTGAACCACAGCTCAATCTGGTTGAGCCAACTGGCGTGCGTCGGTGTGAAGTGGAATCTGATCCTTCGGTGTTCGTCTAGCCACGACTGGACCTTAGTGTGCTTGTGTACGCTGAGGTTGTCGACGATCAGGTGCAGTTCGCCCGTGGGATGCTGCCTGTCCAGCAGTTCCAGAAACGCTAGGAACTCCTCGTGAGTATGCCTGTCGTATGCCTGAGCCGTGACCGTGCCCTCGTGCACCGCCAGAGCAGCCAGAAGGGACTTGGTCCCATGCCTGACGTACTCGAACTCGCGCTTGGCGGGGGAACCGGGACGGACCGGCTTGTCCGCGTGTTTGCGCCCAAGCGCCTGTACCCCCGTCTTCTCGTCGATGCTCAGAACCAGGGCGTTCTCGGGCGGGTCCAGGTACAACCCGATGATGTCGGCCTGCTTCGCGGCAAAGTCCGGGTCCTTGCTGTTGAGCCACATCTGCTGAAGGTGTGGCTTGATCCTCTCGGCGGCGAGAACACGATGAACGGTCACGTGCGACACGCCGCCGACGTGCGCGGCCAGTTCCCTTGTGCTCCAGTGAGAGGCGTCCTCCGGTGGGCGACACGCCTCGGTTGCGATGCGCAAGCGCACATCAGGGCCAAGGACACGGGGACGGCCCCTGCCGGGAGCATCCTTCAGTCCGCCAAGCCGATCCTTGACGAAGCGCGAACGCCACTTCACCACTGCGGGCTTGCTCACCTGGAGCGCTCCCATGATCTGCGCTGTCGAGAGCCCCTCATCAGCCAACAGAACGATGCGGGCACGCATCACATCCCGCTGCGCCGAGGTGGCGGCGCGCACGACCCGCTCCAGTTCCGACCGCTCATCGGTCGTCAGATCCACGCGCGGACATGGTCGAGACATAGTGCCTCCTGGCGTTTTCACCAGGATAACACCAGGTCGCTCAAAAGTCAATGGAATTCAGTAACGTTCTACTAG
>CAYTBK010000422.1:0-1152 GCA_964436005.1 uncultured Acidobacteriota bacterium | reverse complement strand
TTTTAGATAATTCTTTTTTGAAGACCATTTCAGTATCAAATTCAAAATCGCAACGTACAATCATTCGATAAATCTTTATTTCGGTTACTTTTATTTCGTCTTTCATTTAATTAGTAGCTTTAAATCTGTCGTAATATTTCATAAATTCCTTGTCTTTAATCTTTATGAGAGTATCTGTAAGATTAACAGAATGCAAGGCTGTTGTTCTATCGTAGCTTGTAAGTTCCTCTATCATAGTGAATGAAATATCATGTTTTTTATTGAGTGTATAAAATAATATATTACGCAACCAAACATAATTTCTTTTTCTTGTTTTATTTGTAACAAAATCGGAAATCCCGAATGTATCTATTATCCGTTGTTTCTCAAAATTGTATGCTTCTGAATAAGTCATTTTTGCTTTTGGCAGTCCAGCGTAAATATAAGGGTGTATCATAGTTTTTTAGTTTTAAATTTAAATATTATGTTAAAAGGTGTATATATTTATAGTTATCGGCAACCTTAAAGAGGCTGCTTCGTAAGTAGTGTATGCAAATGAATCAAATAACCTCTTAATGATTCTGGAATATCAGTGTAGCATTTTATCAATTTAAACGTTTCCACTGCTTCTTTAAATTCTTTTGGTGTCATTACAAGTGCTTCAATTTTTACTTCCTGTTCATCAGGCTGCATCCAATTTACTTCGTCTTTTACATTTGTCTCTGTAATTTCAAAGCATTTGTTTTTAAACATTTCGTGGGCAAAATCAACTAACATATTGCTAATAATTTGCTCTTTTGCGTCTGGATGTTTAACAAGCAATTCCTTGTTAATTCTGTTTACTGATTGAATTTTGTACATATTTTTAATTTTAAATTATTAAAGGTGTATATGTTTATTAGTTAGTGCCAATTAAAGCAACGGTTTAAACAGAAAATTATCGCATTCTTTTATTGATTTTATTCTGTATATTGGATATTCCGAACCCCAATATCTTGTATCAATTTTCCTTACTGCATTATAGGCAGAGTTTGTCAGTACTGGAATAATTATCTCCGTAGTGGTTTGTAGTCCCATTCTTTAACTTCGTTCAATGTTTCTACTGTTACTAAAAATACTTTTTTCATATTTTATTTTTAATTATCACTTTTGTTTTATAGCAATCTTTTAAGC
>CAYTBK010000421.1:0-1162 GCA_964436005.1 uncultured Acidobacteriota bacterium | reverse complement strand
TTATGCAAGAATTCGGCCCCATGAATCGAGGCTTCACATCCTATCGCTCACCGCGAACCATCGCGCTGGTCGGCAAATACCACAGTCAGGAAATTGCCGAGTCGCTGCGTCGGCTGGCCGAGTATTTGTACGAGCGTGGCGTCTCGGTTTTCATCGAGCGCGAGACGGCGGAGAACATCGGCAAGAAGGTCGATCTGTCACGCTGGGTGACCTGCGGCTTCAACGACATCGGCGCCCATGCCGACCTGGCCATCGTGCTCGGTGGCGATGGCACCATGCTCAACGCGGCGCGCCGCCTGGCCCGCTACTGCGTGCCGCTGGTTGGCGTCAACCAGGGGCGGCTCGGTTTCATGACCGACATTGCCCGCGACGACATGCTGACTTGCATGGATGACCTGCTCGATGGCCGCTTCGCGCCGGAGAACCGCATGCTGCTGGCTGCCGAGGTGACGCGCGACGGCAAGGAAATCGCCGCCAACATGGCCTTGAACGACGTGGTGGTCGACAAGGGGGCGATTGGCCGGATGATCGAGTTCGAACTTTTCATCGACGGCGAATTCATCTACAACCTGCGTTCCGACGGGCTGATCGTGTCCACCCCGACCGGCTCCACTGCTTACTCCATGTCGGCCGGCGGCCCGATCCTCAATCCGACGCTGACCGGCATCGCCTTGGTGCCGCTGTGCCCGCATGCGTTGAGCAACCGGCCGATCATCGTCAACGACAATACCGACATCGAATTGCGCATCGTCTATGCCGACGATCCGCGCGTACACTTCGACGGCCAGGTCACGCTTGACTTGCAGGCCGGCGATTCGGTCCGCCTGCGTCGTTCCGAACACAAGATCTGCTTCCTGCATCCGCCGGGCTACAGCTATTTCGCCATGCTGCGCCAGAAACTGCAGTGGAGCGAACGGCCGAAAGGGCCCTGATGCTGCGCCACCTGACCATCAAGGATTTCGTCATTGTCGATCGGCTGGAGCTGGAGTTCGCCAACGGTTTCGGTGCCTTGACCGGGGAAACCGGCGCCGGCAAATCCATCCTGATCGACGCCCTGGCCCTCGCTCTCGGCGAGCGGGCCGACGCCGGCGTGGTCCGTTCGGGTTGCGACAAGGCCGAGGTGGCGGCCACCTTCGAGATTGCCGCATTGCCCGAGGTGGCG
>CAYTBK010000420.1:0-1184 GCA_964436005.1 uncultured Acidobacteriota bacterium | reverse complement strand
CCTCCGCAAACATTGGCCGGCTTGAAAGAACCTTAGCCAAGTGCATAAGCATTTCGTTCTATCTCAATTGTCTCGGGTCAAAGAGCCGCAGAGCATGGTTATGGCAACACAAAGATCGGCGGTATCGGGCGCTAATTTTTCTCACACACGCGGGGGGAATGAATGAAGAAATTATGGATAATCGGTTTAATCATCGGATGGGTATTCAGCGTGCATGCGAGTGTATTGAAGTGTTGTCCACCCCCCCGTATTGAGTGCCCTCTCGGCACGCATCCTGTCTTTGTTCCGAATCCGGGTAATTGCCCAAATGAAGCTTGCGACCCCGATTGCGCCAAGCCGCCGTGTGTGCCCGAGTGCGCCAAGCCGCCGTGTGTGCCCGAGTGCGAAAATCCGCCCTGTTGCGAAAATCCGCCGTGCATACCCGAATGCGATTGCGAAAAAGGTGAATTTTTGCTAGAGGTGCCCGATGGCATGGGCGGCACCGAATATATCTGCACAGCGGCCAATGCGTGTGCTGGAGCCGGCGACCAGTGTTGTGCGACGGATAGGACGCACAAGCTGCGTTTTCCAGCCGGTGCGGGATACGGCGAAGTCGGATAAAGGCGCTTCTATCAAGTCGTTGGAGGGTTGAAAGGGCTCGGGTCAGGTCGGTTCGGGCGTTTTTTGAGGCCCGGCGTTGACGGCGGATGTCAAAAACCGTATGATGGCACCGTTTTACGGTCGGAAATGGAAAATCGGTCGGACGTGTGGGCGCGGGTGCGCCTGCACGGAGAACTACGGAGGGTCGGATGTGTACGACGCGGGAGCGGGGGCGGAGGTATCGGGGTCGGCCCTGTAAATCAGAAATAACGAAGTTAACGCACCGCCGTTCAAAGTTGCCCACACTCGCACTTTCGGGATGGAAGCGTCAAGCTGTTTGGGTTCGCATACAGGGATATGGATATGAAGATTCTTGGAAATATGGCCAAGGCTCTGAATCGTCCCGCAGTCTATCTGCAGGGACTACAGAAGCGCTTTGAGTTGCCCGTTCTTAAAGGTGCAAACCATTCGATTCCTATCTTCTCTTCCTGCAGACGGGCACCCTGCCCCCGTACGGCGCAGATCGACTTCAAACGTTTCGATGACAAAGAACAAGGGAAAGACAGAGTATGGGAAGGACATTGATTAACCGGAAGGGCTTTCTT
>CAYTBK010000419.1:0-1194 GCA_964436005.1 uncultured Acidobacteriota bacterium | reverse complement strand
ATTCGTGGCTCGAATACCGTTTCCTATGGCTCCAACGCCTTTATGGGCGTGGTCAATATCATCACTATTGATCCTGCCCTGATCAAGGGCTGGCAGGTTTCAGCCAATCATGGCAACAACGGTATCCGCGATGAGATGGTGCGCTGGGGTGAAAGTTTTGGTGATACCAACGTCCGGCTGACCTATCGATCCCTGCAGGATGATGGTTTCCAGAGGGCTTCTTACAACGATTGGAAAACAACGACCTACTCACCGGACAGTCGTCAGTCGCAACTCTTCGACCTGCGTGTCGACCTGCCACTCTCCGAACGGGATGACTTGCAGCTTACCGGCACATTCGCCCGGGATTTGTCGCAATACGGTCGGCCAGTGCCAACTACGTCGGATCCGCTCCGCAATCTGGAGCAGTCATCGACGGCATTGGGGGTGCAGTGGCGTCGAGTATTTTCGCCCACCGATGAACTTCGCCTGCGCTACAACTATACGGAAGACTGGGCCTATGGCCGTTACTGGCGGCAGCAGAACCTCACTACGGTTTCCGGGGCGTCGGCACCGGTTCGATTCTCATACGACCCGGGCGGCCGTTCGATGCTGCATGAGGCCGAACTGGAACATCGTTTGTCACTTTCGTCGTCGACCCGTGCCGTTTGGGGATTGGGGGCAAAGTTCACTGAAGTGAGCTCTTATGGGCAATTTTCGACGCCAGGTTGGCGCGAGCGCTTTGCCTATCGTGGATTTGGCAACCTGGAATATCGCCCTTTCCAATCATTGTTGCTTAATGCTGGCGCCAGTTTGGAGCATGACAGCGTGGTTGGCTGGATGTTCGACCCCCGTCTGAGCCTGAGCTATCACGTCATGCCTGGCCACACCCTGCGCTTTGGAGTATCTCGGGCGCACCGGAATCCCAGCTTGTATGAAACATCGGGGCGCACCGAACGGCGCGACAGCGTTACCGGCTTGCTGGACATTGCCTATCTGGCACAAGGCGTCGAACCGGAACGTATTGATACAGTCGAGGTGGGTTATCTGGCTGAACTCAAGGACTACCGGGCCACTCTCGATGTACGCCTGTTCAGCGAGCGAATTCCCAACTACATCCAGATATTGCCGCTCCCTTTACCTGCTTCCACGCCAGACCAAAACGATAAAATGGCAGACCGGCAAAACGCTAGCTACAACTACGCAACCTACATC
>CAYTBK010000418.1:0-1196 GCA_964436005.1 uncultured Acidobacteriota bacterium | reverse complement strand
ATCGACCAGGCCTCGGCCTCTTTCTTGGGGTCGATCCAGGGCATGGCGGGCGGCATGTAGGTGGCATCGAGCAGCGTCTCGGCGCGCACGTCGGGTGGCAGCGTGATGGCGCCGCTGGCCAGCGCGGCCTGCACAAAGCGCTCGTACACCGGGCGCGAGACGCGGGCGATGAATTCGGCGGCCAGGGTGCTGTAGACGCCGTAGCCCTCGATCAGCTCTTGGCGCTGGGCGCTGTAGGTGCCGTCGTACTTGCGGGCGACGCTGCTGAACGTGGGGCCGGTGCCGGCGGCGATGGCGCGCAGCTGGCCGCTGCGGTAGGTCTCGAGGTTGGGGTTGGGCCGGTTGGTGTCGATCATGCCGATGTCTTCGCCGGGGCGTAGATCGTCAAACACCATGCCGGGCCGGAACTGCATCTGGCGCGCGGCGCCGCCTTCGGCCTGCTGGGGGTCATACAGGTCGGGCGCGCCTTTTTTGATGTAGGCGGCCATGCTGGCGGCGATCTTGGCGGCGATGCGCTCGGACTCCTCGTAGTCCTTGAGGTCATCGAAGCGATTCAGGACGCTGGCGAAGACCGACACGCCGCGCACCTGGCGGATGCGGTTGGCAATCTTGAGGTGCAGCATGCGGTCGGCCGTGACGCGCTTGGTGGCGCTGGCGCTGAAAGCGGCCAGGCTGTCGCTGGGGTCTGTCTTGTAGAGGTGGTAGGCGATGGGGGCGCCCCAGGCGCTGAGCTCCACGCCCTGCACTACCGCGCCCTGGTTCATATCCATGGGCAGGTAGTCGGCCTCGATCATTTCAACGCTGAACGGCACGCGGGTGCCGTGGTTGAGCCCGGGCACGGTGCCGGCGATGAGTTGCAGCAGGGCCTCGCCGTCGCGCAACCAGGTGCGCGCGAGGATGCGCTCGGCGCTGGGCCAGTCGTACTGGCCGGTGACCTCGGGGCGCTTGCGCCACTCCTGGTGCAGCTCCATGAGCTGGCGCGCGAGACCTGCGTGGATGCTGCCGTCCATCTGGCGCGGCTGCGGCTCCACGCCTATGCCCTGCGCACCGACGATGTTGACCACCAGGGTGTTGAGCACGCCCACGGCCAGGTCGTAGTTTTGCTCCAGCTGGCGCGCGATCTGGCGCATGGGCACGCCGGCGCGCAGCACGTCGTCGTTGGCACTGGCGGTGGCGCGGCGGTTTTTGCGCAGGCG
>CAYTBK010000417.1:0-1200 GCA_964436005.1 uncultured Acidobacteriota bacterium | reverse complement strand
CTGCCATGGGGAGGACTACTTCGTTGTCTTCGAAGGCCTCGATGGCCTGAGCGTTGTACAGAAGCACGTTCGTGTCGAGGACGAAGGTTTTTTTCATCTCTTTATTTTTCTCCAGCTCTGGTTACGAATAGATAGTCGCGCCAGGAGGTCATAGAACCCCTGAGTTCGCGGCTTATTATAAGAGCTTTTGCTGACATTGCCAGCAATCTTGATTTGATTTCTGCCGGAAGCGTTCTAATTGTTGAGAAGCCATGCGGCGGCCTTTTAAAATTGAAGCGCCGTTGAAGATGGCGTACAACAAAACTAACGGGAAGGCGTTTAACATGTCTGATGCGTCTTTGAAAAGCACGCCACTAAGAGAGAGGCATATCGCGCTCGGCGCGAAGATGGTCCCTTTTTCCGGATGGGAGATGCCGGTTCAGTACCAGGAAGGCATCCTCGCAGAGCACAAACAGACCCGCGAGCAATGCTCCGTTTTCGATATCTGCCATATGGGTGAAATCGAAGTGCAAGGCCCCCAGGCTTTTGATCTGCTTCAGTCAACCCTGACCCGGAATCTGGCGGATCAGAAAATCGGCCAGGTCAAGCTCTCCGCACTGCTTAACGACCACGGCGGCGTCATTGACGACCTCACCGTATATAAAATGAAGGACGATTTATACTGGCTGGTCACGAACGCCACACCCCGGGAGCGGGATTTCGAACGGGTGTCGTCCATCCTGCGTGATTCGAAATTCGATTGTCGCTTAGAGGATATCAGCGGCCGGATCGGCAAACTGGATTTGCAGGGACCGCGCTCGCAGGACATTCTCCAGCCTCTGGCCGGAAAGGACTTAAGCAGCATCCGCTTCTACCATTTTATCGAGTCAACGGTGGCCGGTATTCCCGCGATCATTTCCCGAAGCGGCTATACGGGCGAAGACGGCTTTGAAGTTTATGCAGCCTCGGACCAAATCGGTTTGATCTGGGATCAACTACTGGAAGCAGGCGCAGCCTTCGGCTTGAAAGCGGCCGGACTGGGCGCCCGGGACACGCTGCGGCTGGAAGCAGGCATGATGCTCAACGGTCAGGATATTACCGAAGACGTCTGTCCCCTGGAAATACCTTATGCCTGGCTGGTCGACTGGCACAAGGATTTTGCCGGCAAAGCCGCCCTGACGGCCTGCCGGGACAAGGGCCTGCGCCGGAAACTGGTCGGCT
>CAYTBK010000416.1:0-1222 GCA_964436005.1 uncultured Acidobacteriota bacterium | reverse complement strand
TCTTTTGACATTCATTGCCATATTTGATAAATTCACCCGTTAAGTGGAGGAAGTTATGAAAATATCAGTAATTTGTGCGGTAATGTCGGCGTTACTGCTCTTTTCATGCACAAAAGAACAGAAACTGAAGACCGTTTTTGAGGATAATTTCGAAAGAGACGGACTGGGTGACAACTACACTGTGCAGGGTGGCGACTGGAAAATAACTGACGGTGCTGTCACAAGCACGAAAGCAGAGAACAGAAATCTTGTGCTGACAGGATCTGCACTTCCGCAAAACGGAGTCATAGAGCTTACGATGTGGAGCGAAAGCGAAGGTGTCGATGTGAAGTTCAACGCATGGGGCGACGGGCTCATCCACGATCACGGTGACGGATATTCGTTTATTCTCGGCGGATGGAACAACAGAATATCGGTAATATCTAAACTGCATGAGCACGAGAAGAAAAGGGTGGAGAACAGAACGAAGCTGGAAAAAGGGAAAAAATACAGAGTGAAAGTCGAAAGGCTCGATAATAAGATCAAATGGTTCGTCGACGGAGAGCTTTTTCTTAAATATGATGATAATGATCCGCTTCAGACAAGTGAAGGATACAACAGGCTCTCTTTCGGCAACTGGAGATCGAAAGTGTTTTTTGATGATCTGAAAATTTCTGAATTTATTGGAGAATAGCATGTTCATAGCAGTTGAAGGTATTGACGGAAGCGGAAAAAGCACGACGATAAAAGAGCTTCAGAGATATCTTGAGAATAAAGGTCACAAAGTTCTTCTTACAGCTGAACCTACTGACATGCCGACAGGAAAGATGATCCGGGAAGTGCTTGCAAAAAAGGACGGCGATGCGCCTCTTACCCACGAAATGCTTGCACTGATGTTCGCAACTGACAGACTTAACCATCTCCGTGAAAGGATATGGCCTGCACTGCGCGAGAAAAAAACAGTGATCACAGACAGATATTTTTTCAGCTCCATTGCATATCAGTCTGTCAATGTGAGCTATGAATGGGTCAAAGGGATAAACAGATTCGCAACGATGCCCGATGTACTTGTTTTCATTGATGTCACAATAGAAAAAGCACTTGAGAGGCTTTCAATATTCAGAAAAGAGAAAGAGCTTTACGAGACAAAGGAGTATCTTGAACAGATCAAGAAAAATTATGAACTTGTTATCAATGATTTCAGCGAACATCTGAAAATCGTCCGCCTCAACGGAAACCTCAA
>CAYTBK010000415.1:0-1245 GCA_964436005.1 uncultured Acidobacteriota bacterium | reverse complement strand
TTGGTGTCTTTCCGGGAACAGGCGTGGATTCAACAAGGTACGGCGGTTTTTATACTGCTGAGCAGCTTAGGGATATCGTTAATTATGCATCTGAGAGATATATCACAGTGGTTCCGGAGATTGATGTTCCTGGTCACTCAATGGCCATAATATCAAGTTATCCGCAGTTCAGCACAACTCCTGAAATCCCGAAACAACCTGCAATAACCTGGGGAATATATAACAGACAGAACAATGTGCTTGCTCCATCTGATGAGTTATTCGTTTTTCTCAGGGATATCTTCAATGAACTAATGGATATCTTCCCTTCAAAACTTATCCATATTGGTGCCGATGAGTGTGCCAAGCGCTGGTGGGAGGAGTCTGAGAGTACAAAGCAGTACATGAGGGAGAGGGGGATTGCCGATTTCAATATGCTGCAGAAGCATTTTGTTGAGAAGCTCTCCGCAGTGATGAGCGAGAGAGGCAGGGTGATAGTGGGCTGGGACGAGATGATTGACGACGGTCTTGTACCGGGCTCTGTTGTAATGAGCTGGAGAAACGCAACTAACGGTTATAAAGCTGCAGAGCAGGGACATAAGACAATTCTTGCCCCTATGAGGCAGAGCTATTTTAATATCAAGCAGAGAGATAGAGAGGATTCACTTAGCCATCGTGACTGGAAGGTTGGCCTTGCAGATGTCTATAATTTTGAGCCGGTCCCTGAGGAGCTAAGTTCTGAAAACGCCTCAAATATTCTTGGTGGTCAGGGCTGTATGTGGACCGAGTATTTCCCTCACAGACAGAGGCTTGAGTATGGAATCTTTCCAAGATTAAGTGCTATTGCTGAGGTATACTGGTCTTTGCCTTCTGTGAGAAATCTTGAGAATTTTGTGGAGAGGCTGCAGAAGCAGTATGCCCGGTATGATCTCTGGGGTGCAAATTATTATGCAGGTGACAGAATCAGATAAATAGAAGATTAATTGATGGCGGAAAGGGTACTACCTCAGGAATTTTCTGAAATGCTGCGTGAGGCCGTTGGTCACGACCTTGCAGGTAAAATTACTGAGGCAATTCTCACCACTCCCCCTGTAACATCTATACGCAAGAATCCGGCAAAGTGGCCGCGGCTTGCCGCCGCCGGCCACTCGCTTGCGGCGGGATGGCCGGCAGAGAGCGGCGGGCCAGCCCAAATCCCCTGGTGCCCTGATGGCCTCTATCTTGCCGAGCGCCCTAATTTCACAATGGATCCCGCTTTTCACGCAG
>CAYTBK010000414.1:0-1246 GCA_964436005.1 uncultured Acidobacteriota bacterium | reverse complement strand
CTGACACATTCCTTTCGTGATCGCCAACGAAGATGGCGGCGGCCGTGCTGCGTCAGGACGCAGGTGGGCCGTCGTCAGGCATGGGATGGGGTGCGCCCGGCTGACGGGTTCAGACGCCCCCGAACAGGATTCCCGTGCAGTTTTTCGTTCGACTCCGTGACTGGAAGGTCGGCACCCGCCTGGCCTTCGGCTTTGGCCTGATTCTCTCCCTGCTGTGCATCGTCGCCGTGCTGGGCATGTTGGGCATTGAGCGCAGCCGTTCGATGCACCACGTCTTCGAAGAAGCCCTGGCCGTGCGCCAGCAAGGCAGCCACGTCAACACCCTGCTGCAACAGGACCTGGTCAAGACCCAGGCCATCATCCGCTCGGCCGGCATGCCCGAAGTCGTGGAGCGCTTCAAGCCCGAACTGCAAGCCGCTGATCAGACCATTGCCCAGGTGCTGCAAAAGCTGGCCGGCAACCCGGTGGTTGCCGTCAAGACCCAGGCCAACACCCTGCGCACGCAACACCAGCAGTATGTGAAGACCCGCAACGAGGTGCTGGAGTTGGTCGAAACCGGCCAAACCCTGCTGGCCACCGAGCAAGAAAATCAGGTGCTGCTGCCAGCCGCGGCGGCCGTGACCCGTCAGAGCGACAAGCTCCTCCAGCAAGTCGAACAGCACACCCAGGAAGCGCAGGCCAACTTTGCCCACACCACGGCCACCGCACAGTGGCTCATCGGTGCCTTGACCCTGGTCACCTTGCTGGCGGGCACGGCCTGGGCCTGGTTCATCGCCCGCTCGGTGAGTCGCCCCGCCCTGGCCGCCATGCAGGTCAGCGAAGCCATTGCCGAGGGGCGGCTGTCTCACTCGGTCCACGTCGAGGCGGGCCAGGATGAACTGGGCCGCATGCTCGACTCCATGCGTCGCATGCGCACCAACCTCCTGCAACTCACCGGTGAAGTGCGCGACCAGTCCGAGCAACTCGCCGTGACCTCGCACCAGGTCGCCACCGACGCCACCCACCTGTCGCGCAGCTCGCAAGAGCACGCCAGCGAGCTGGCCCAGTCGCGCCAGGCCTTGCAACAGATCGAGGCCGACATCTCCGACAACCTCTCGCGCACCCACCAGGCCAGCCAACTGGCCTCGACCGCCCGCGAAGTGGCCCAGGAAGGTCGCAGCTCCATGACCCGCGTGATCGACACCATGCGCGGCATCCACACGTCCAGCAAGCGCATGAGCGACATCATCGGCGTGATCGACGGCAT
>CAYTBK010000413.1:0-1262 GCA_964436005.1 uncultured Acidobacteriota bacterium | reverse complement strand
GCCTTCAGCGGCCATTTGTCGCGCGGCGCGCCCTCCGGGCCGGACAGGGACGCATACTTGGCGCGGGTGGCCACCTCCACGGGCTTGTCCCCGTAGTTGGCGAGCACAAGGTGCACCCGCCGGTTGGCGAAGACCGACGCGACAACGCCCTGCGGCGGCGCCTCCATGAACAGGTCGCTGTCCGACACCTCCAGCCAGGCCCGCGTCCCCTCCTCCACCAGCGGCAGGTACTGCCGGAGCCGGCGCAGATGGGTTGGCCGCGTGTCGCTTCTTCCCGGAATCGCGTCCCACGCGCCGTAGGCGTGGGGCCCCCCGGGGTGCTCCTGGTAAAACTTCCACGCGTCCCGGCAGATGCGCATCCAGAAGTCGTTCGGATCGGGATTGTAGGCCACCCCCGGCACCATCGCGCGCTCCCCCGTGAACGGACGGCCCGCCTGGAGCAGGGGAAACTGCATGTAGGGGATGCCGTGCAGGTAAGGCTCGTCCGGATCCGTGTACTGGGCAAAGGTCACATCGGGGCAGGGCGTCACATAGGGCCGGTAATCCTTCACCGTCTCCCGCATCTTGTCCAGGCTGCCGACACCCTCCCCAACCCAGAGGTAGTCATAGGTCCGCAGCCCCCGCGTCATCGGCTCCTCCGCGCCGTTGACATGGAGCTTCACAATCCCCCCGCGCCGCTTCACCTCCGAATACAGCAACCCCAGCAGGTCCGTGAAGGCCCCGTCGTGCTCCGGCGTCTCCTCAAAGGCGTCCGCCACCTCGTCCGCCGTGGGCGCGCCCCGGCCGTTGTGCCGGTTGGCAAGATAGCCGCCGTCGTTGTAGAGGCCGTCCGCGCCGTACTCGTCCAGCACCGACAGCACCTTCGGCAGCATGTAGGCGCGCCATCCGGCGCTGGCCGGGGAGCAGCGCGCCATGTTCCAGTAGCCCAGCACAAGGAAGTCGCCCTCGCGTGACCATTCCTGCCGGAAATCAGGGTCTGTCCGCTGCAGAAATCCGGTGGAGATGTAGGGCAGCAGCTTCATGCCACGCCGGTGCACCATGTCCACGAACCTGCGGAAACCCTCCGGGTTGACCGGGCTGTATTTGTCCCCGCCAAACAGGCGCAGCGAGTCGTTCCAGTCGTCGAACACCTGGATGATCTGGATGCCGTGGTCCCGAAGCCGGTCAAGCTCCTCCTCGTCATAGTCCTTGGGCTCCCACCGCACCCGCGAGGGGTCTTCGCCGAGGTTGTAGGTGGCGTGGGCGGGCAGATCATCCGTGAC
>CAYTBK010000412.1:0-1276 GCA_964436005.1 uncultured Acidobacteriota bacterium | reverse complement strand
AAATGCCGCGCCCTCATCGCCGAGCGGCGCGAGATTGAACGCCAGATACTAGAACCTATACATTAAGAGGAGGACGCCTTGTCGCTGGAGGACAAATTCGACGAAGTCAAGGACTTGATCTCGCTGGGCAAAGAGAAGGGGTATCTCAGCTACGAGGAAGTCAACGACATGCTTCCCGAGAAGTTCAGCTCGGCGGAAGACCTGGACGACCTTTTCGACCTGTTCGGTTCCAACGGGATCGAAGTGGTGGACAACGAGAAGAGCATGGACTCGGACGACTTCTTCCCCACCCGCAAGCGCTACACGGCCTCCGAGGAAGCCGAGGCGGCGGCCGAGGCGGCGGAGAAGACCAACGACCCGGTTCGCATGTACCTGCGGGAGATGGGCACGGTGCCGCTGCTCAAGCGCGAGGGCGAGGTCGAGATCGCCAAGCGGATCGAGCGGGGGCAGCGGATGGTGCTCAAGGCCCTCTCCCGTTCCTCCATCGTGGTGTACGAGATGCTCAGCATCCGGGACCGGCTGAACGAGTCCCCCGGCAAGATCAAGGAGATCGTCACCCTCAACGACGACGAGTGCGCCGAGGACGCCGTCCTGGCCGACCGGTACTCCACCACCATCCGCCACATCGACGAGGTGGCCGAGCTGGAGGCGAAGGCCAACGAGATCATGTCCAAGATGCGCAAGGTGGAGCGGGGCAGCCGCCAGTGGCGGTTGTACTCGCTCAAGCTGGCCCGCTACAAGATCCCCATCGCCCGGATCATCCGCGACCTGGAGTTCACCTCGGCCCAGCGGGAACTCTTCAAGGAGGCCATCCGGCGCGTCACCCGCACCTTCGACGAGATGGAGCGGGAGATCGTCCGCCTCAAGGAAGTGCAGAAGAGCAGCCCGGACGCCGAGGAGCGCGAGGAGGCCCGGCACCGGGTCAAACAGCTGCAGGGCAAGGTCCAGTCCATGGAGACCAAGTACTTCTCCAAGCGCGACGAGATCCGGCAGACCCTGCTGGCCATGCAGGAGGGGGAGGCCATGGCCAACGAGGCCAAGAGCAAGCTCGTGGAGGCCAACCTCCGCCTCGTGGTGTCCATCGCCAAGAAGTACACCAACCGCGGCCTGCAGTTCCTGGACCTCATCCAGGAAGGCAACATCGGCCTCATGAAGGCCGTGGACAAGTTCGAGTACCAGCGCGGCTACAAGTTCTCGACCTACGCCACGTGGTGGATCCGCCAGGCCATCACCCGCGCCATCGCGGACCAGGCCCGCACCATCCGCATCCCGGTGC
>CAYTBK010000411.1:0-1295 GCA_964436005.1 uncultured Acidobacteriota bacterium | reverse complement strand
TTACTCCCTCAAACTCTTTTGCAATGTAGTCGGAAAACTCATCCAGGAAGGCAATGACCCGAAGTGACCGGCAGACGCCCTTGCAAGATGCCAGCCAGGCAAGCAGTTGCCCATAGCCGATGACCCGCAGCGATCCCTCCTTGACAAAGTCCCTGGCTTTTCCGGTGCTCTCCTCGCCGGGGCCATCGCCATTGGAAGACAAATAAATCAGCAGCCTGTTTTGTGGATGCTTCGCTTCGAGTTCAGCAATGTAATCTGCAACTTGCAGTTTCTGATCGGCAGCCCAGGGCTTGTTTTCGATCCCAATCACGCCATCCGCAAAATCAATGCGGATATCGATTCTTCGGCCGCCATGGGTTGCCACTTCGGTAGCCACCCTGGCCTCGCCGGGAATTGCCCACGAATCCGCAAGGTCAAAATTCTTCAGAAACAAGGCCAGGAAAGCGGCTTTTTGCCCATGGCTTCCTTGCGGCGACAGTAAGTCGGCGAGCACATTGGACAAGCTCAGCTCTGAAGGCCATAACAAACGAAACACGTTAAAGCCAGGTGCAAGCTGCTCAGAAAACTGCTCACTGGCATGTCGCAGTCCTGATACCTGGCCATAGATCGTGCTCAAAAAATGTGCTGTCGATGGGGTCATTGATATAGCTCGATTGTTTTCCGAAGGTGTTCAGAAATGGCGGTTTTCAGTATCACCGGCTGCATGACGCGAATATTTTCGGCCTGGCTCAATACCCACCAAGTCAATTGCCAACTATTTTGAACCTTCGCGCTCAGCAAACAGCCCCCCTTCACAGGAATTAATTCCTGTTGGGCGCTGATCGGTGTCTCCTGCAGGACCGCAGCCAAATCCTCACTGACCCAAGCCTCAAGCTCAACCAAGCCAGGAGAGCCAAACTCCATGGCACCCGATGAAGCGTATTCCTCTAGCGAAAAATGCTTCGGCCGAATGGCTCCATCCGCCAAACAGGCAACAGCTTTTATTCGATGAACCGCATACAGTCGAACATCGGTGTATTCGTAGGCTGTCGCGACAAGGTAGGTGATTTGCCCCCGCTGAACGAGACCAAGCGGATGCAACCGATAGGTTTGCTGCTCTCCGGATGCCTTTTGGTACTCAACCGCGATCTGATGCTCGGTCAGCAGTGCCTCATGGACGGCATCCAGCACCGCCGGATCAATTTTTGGTGGCACAAAGGGCAGGGCGGGCGATACATAGCGCACCTTGTCCGCCCACTGGGCATGGGGATTGTCGGCTGACAACTCGGCGAGCTTGGCCTTCGCCTGGCCGAATC
>CAYTBK010000410.1:0-1301 GCA_964436005.1 uncultured Acidobacteriota bacterium | reverse complement strand
CGTTGGGCAGACAGCACGCTGCGGCGCGTGGTCTCGAAACGCTCGGCCAGGGCCACTTCACCGGCGCACCAGCGTGCGCGGCTCAGGGCCTGGTGTTCCCAGGTCCAGGCGGTGTTGCTGCCGCGCTGGCGCTGGTAGTCGTCGAAGGCGTGGAAGCTGGTGACCAGCAGGCCGGAGTTGCCGTTGGGGCGCAGTGCGGTGTCGATGTCGAACAGTTCGCCCGCCGAGGTGCGCAGGGTCAGCCAGGTGACCAGTTTGCGGGCGAACAGCAGGTAGGCGTCGATGGCGCTGGGGGTGTCCGGGCCAGCTTGCGGGTCGGGGGCATCCTGGGTTTCGTCGAACAGGAAGACGACGTCGAGGTCGCTGCCGTAGCCGAGCTCCTTGCCGCCGAGCTTGCCGTAGGCGATGACGGCAAAGTGAGGCTGGCGGCCCACGGCGTAGCGGCCTTGCTTGCCGGGGCGTTGCTGGAGGTAGCTCCACGCCCATTTGATGGTCACGGCCAGGGTGGCGTCGGCCAGGGCCGAGAGGTCGTCGGCCACCTGTTCGACGGTGAGCGTGCCTTCCACGTCGCGCACCAGGGTGCGGAAGACTTCGGCGTGGTGGGCGCGGCGCAGGGTGTCGAGCAGGGACTCTTCGTCGGCCTGGCCGGCGCGCGCCCAGGCGGTGTGGCGGTCTTCGAGGTCGCGCTGGTAGGCGGCGGGGTCAAAGCGGCTGTCCAGCAGGCGCGGGTCGGCCAGTTCGTCGATGACGCCGGGGTGGCGCAGCAGGTACTGCATGGGCCACTTGGCCAGGCCCAGCAGGCGCAGCAGGCGGTTGAGCACCTCGGGGCGTTCGTCCAGCAGCGCCAGGTAGCTGTCGCGGCGCAACAGGGGGGTGAGCCAGTCGACAAAGTGGCGCACCGTGTCGGCGTTCATGCAGGGGGCACCGTCCGGGCCTTCGGGCGCTTCCAGAGCGACCTTGGTGGCGCGGCCGATGAGTTTGGCCAGGCGCAGCTTGGCGGCATCGGACAGCACGGCCACCTTGCCTTGCATGGCGAACTGGCGCACGTGCGTGGCAATGTCTTCTGGCAGCTTGGCGAGGAACTCTTCGCTGTCCACGGGCAGCGGCGGGCCGCCGCAGCCTTTGCAGCCGTTGGCCTTGGGGTCGCGGCCGTCATGGAGCAGGGCGTCGAACTCGGTGGCCACGAACTCGCGCACATTGCACAGCGCTTCGAGCATCTGGCAGGTGCTGGAGCGGCATTCGGGGCGGTCGGCGCTGCCTTGCTCGCGGGCGTGGATGCCCAGGCTGTCGGCGATCCAGGC
>CAYTBK010000409.1:0-1319 GCA_964436005.1 uncultured Acidobacteriota bacterium | reverse complement strand
GCGGGTTTTCTGCCGCCCGCTACACTGGCAGACCTGATACGAAAAACAAATAAGCCACCCCATGCTCTTCGCCAGATTGCGAGAAGACGTCACCTGTATCCTGGAACGTGACCCTGCGGCGCGCACCGCCTGGGAGGTGCTGACCTGCTATCCCGGCTTGCACGCCCTCACCTTCCACCGTGGCGCGCACTGGTGCTGGACCCACGGTTTGAAGTGGCTCGGCCGCTGGATTTCTCACTGGTCACGTTTTTTCACAGGCATTGAGATTCACCCCGGCGCACAAATTGGCCGCCGCGTGTTCATCGACCACGGCATGGGCGTCGTCGTGGGTGAAACCGCCATCGTGGGGGACGATTGCACCATCTACCAGGGCGTGACCCTGGGCGGCACCTCCTTGAGCAAAGGCACCAAGCGCCACCCCACCTTGGGAAAGGGCGTGATCGTGGGGGCCAATGCGCAGGTCCTGGGGGGCTTCACGGTCGGCGATGGGGCCCGCGTGGGCTCCAATGCAGTGGTGACGAAGGAGGTGCCCGCCGGTGCCACTGCCGTGGGCAACCCCGCACGCATCATCGTGAAGCAAGCGGTGGTTGATGAAAAGCAGGCCGAGCGTGAGGCCGCTGCCGCCCGCATGGGCTTCTCTGCCTACGGCATGACTGGCGGTGACGACCCCTTATCACAAGCGTTGCGAGGCCTGATCGACCACGCTGCTGGTCACGAGCATCAGATCACCCAACTGTGGCGCGCCATCGAAAAGCTGGCCGACTGTGCCCAAACCCAGGCTGGGCGCGATTGCATGCCCGACGATGCGCAAAAGACCGAGCGCTTTGACGCAGACGGGCTCAACAAGTTGGTGTAAGGTGCGCCTCGGCTGAGGCAGACTGCCCAACGACAACGGGGTCCGCATGGACCCCGTTTTGTTAGGTGCGGGCAAGTTCTCGCTTGCCCATGGCTCCGTTGCGCCGATCAGGCCAGCAGGTAACCGCCGTCCACGTTCAGGCAAGTGCCCGTGGTGTAGCTGGCCGCGTCCGAAGCAAGGTACAGCGCCGCGCCGGCCATCTCCGACGGGTCTGCCACACGGTTCATCGGCGTGTGCGCCATGACCATCTTCAAGATGGCATCGTTGGTGGTCAAGGCCGAAGCGAACTTGGTGTCCGTTGCACCTGGCAGGATGGCGTTCACGCGCACCTTCATCGGGGCGCACTCCTTGGCGAAGGCGTGCGTCATCGAGATCACCGCGGCCTTGGTGATGGAGTAGATGCCCTGGGCCATGCCCGGAATCACCCCATTGACCGAGGCGATGTTGATGATCGAGCCGCCAC
>CAYTBK010000408.1:0-1320 GCA_964436005.1 uncultured Acidobacteriota bacterium | reverse complement strand
GGCTTGATCATTTCGGCAATGGTCTGGGTCATGGCATGCAGTACCTCAGCAGAGCAGCGGACCGGACTGGATGGCGGGTCCGATGGCCCGAACGAAGGCCAAAGCGATGCGATCGCCGACGACGCCGCGGCGGCCGCGGATGCATCGTCAGGAGTCAACGAGTGTGCCGCGCAGTTGGTAGCAGCCGGATTCCACACGTGTGTCCGCTCTCTCGATGGACGCATCTGGTGCTGGGGAGGCAACGGCCACGGACAACTCACCGGGAGCGATCTGGCCGAGAGTGTTCCTATCCCGCGCGCTGTGTCCGGGCTCAGAGCTCCGGCCAGGTACGTGGCGGTGGGTGGCGCCAACACCTGCGCGGTGCTCGCGGATGAGAGCGTGTGGTGCTGGGGCGACAACAGCTCAGGCCAACTCGGGATCGGCACAATCACGGGTGTTGAACCAGTGCCTAGCCAGATCACGGGGTTGGACGGCCAGGTTGTCAGTATTGACATCGAGAGCGGCTACGATCCGATGGATAACTCCGAGGAGCCCGAGACGAGGGTCAGTCTGGCGTGTGCGGTCAAGGCTGACGGCACACTGTGGTGCTGGGGGGCCAATTCACGCGGCCAGTTGGGAGACGGACAGCTCGAGGGCAGTCCCGTTCCATCGCCCACGCGTGTTGACGCGCTGGGCTCCGATGTGATCGCGGTCAGCGTGAGTGCGCTAAGCGCGTGTGCTCTGAAGGCCAACGGAAAAGTCTGGTGTTGGGGGTATAACGTGTACGGGCAGGCCGGTGACGGGACGACCTCCGATGTCCGTCTTCCAGTCGAAGTGGTAGGCCTCGATAACGTGGTCGAGGTGGCAAACGGCGGCAGCCACAGATGCGCGCTGGATGCCAGTTCCAGAGTGTGGTGCTGGGGGAAGAACGTCAGCGGGGAATGCGGCGTTGGCAGTCCTTCCAAGCCGGACAGGGTGCCGGTTCCGGCACAGGTCACCATCCCTTATGGGAAACCGGTCCATGTTGCAGCCAGCGCAGGCACCACGTGTGTGCTCCTGGAGGACGGAACCATTTCGTGTTGGGGCAACAACTCCCAGGGCCAGCTCGGAAACGGTACAGTCCTGAATACCATGCCCTATGGCACGACCAGTCCTACCCAGGTCCTTGGGCTGAGCGGGGTTGAGAGCGTCGCTTGTGGCGGCGCAACGTGCGCATCAACCCACGAAGCGGTGTGGTGTTGGGGAGACAACTACTACGGCGAGCTCGGCAACGGGACGACTTCCACAGATGGCGGTGTGCCCACACCAGCCAAGGTCCTGCACTATTGTCCGTGACGGCGT
>CAYTBK010000407.1:0-1345 GCA_964436005.1 uncultured Acidobacteriota bacterium | reverse complement strand
TGGAGGGGCTCGCTGTTCGTCATCTCTGTGGTCTGGTTATGGGTGCGCCATCCGTCCGTGCCGGACTTGGTGGCGAGGGGGCAGTCTTGATCAAACTTCCAACTGCAGCACGCCCGGCAGTTGGCCTGTAGCTGATGCGCGTTGTTGAAACTCCTGCAATCTGGAGATGGGCACTGTCAGTGTGATGAACCCGCCCATGACGGTCTCCCAGCCACCACCCAGTTCGTGGACTATGACGGCGAAGGCGTGGTCATTGGAGAATCCGGGCGAACCTATGAATCGGAAGTGGGCGAAGCGCCGGGGCAGGATGATCTGGGTCAGCTTGAGCAATTGCGTATCGACCTGCTCGGCAAGGAATTCATCGCCCCATTCGAGCTTCAGGAATGAGAGGGGTCCAAAGGACTTCTCGGTGAGTCGGTAGCGATTGTCGCCAAGGGGCACGGCCTCGATCTCTTCCTCTTCGTCCTCATGGACGCCTTCGAAGCGGGTCAACTCGCCGGCGTCGTTCCAGTACGGCCCCCAATGCTCAGAGTTGCCTGGATAGAGCAGCGTGAACTTTTGGGTGCCGACGTGTTCGTCGTAGAAGGGGCTGGGGTGCTTCATGTGCGATGCGGCGTCAAGGCTCATCCCCAGCAAGTTCTGCAAGGTCACGTTCTTCCCCGATCAAGAATATTTTTGGTTTGGCCAGCACGTCACGCAGGAACGCGTCGGTGCTGGCCTTGTGTGTGAATTCTGATGCAGAGAACACCTGTGGGTTCACTTCACGACCCAAGTCGGCTTGAACGGGATACAGCAGTTCAACGGCTTGGGCAAAGCCCGGTGTGCCCACGATCATGACGTCGATGTCGCTGCTGGCGGTTTCTCGGCCTTGCGCGACGGAGCCAAACACGAATGCCAGTCGGATCTGATGAGCCATGGGGGCCAGTGCCTGGCGCAGCACGTCGGCCAGGCCCGAGGTTTTGCGCAGGATGCTGGCCATTTCCGCAAAGATCGGGCAATGGGTGTCTGCGCTGTAAACCTGCTGGTTGCCACGCTTTTCTCTCAGCAACAGGCCGACTTCGGCGAGTTTGGTCAATTCTCGTGTGACGGTGCCGGCCGGCAGGCCGGTGCGGCGCGCGATCTCGCGGCCGTGCAGGGCGAGGTCGGGCCGAAGCAGCAGCAGCCCCAGCACGCGGCGGCGGTATTCAGGCAGCAGGACAGAGGCGAGAGAATGATGCATTTTTGGCGTCGATTGGCGCTTATTTTGCATCAGTGTGAGGCGAATGTCTAGGGTCGTCGGGCGACTCAAGGATCGCTGCGTTGGCGGACTCAGGAAGATCCTTGCCAAAGGAATGATTTATCCATA
>CAYTBK010000406.1:0-1371 GCA_964436005.1 uncultured Acidobacteriota bacterium | reverse complement strand
GTGCGCGACACCTTGCAAGCCCCCAGCTGGGAGCCGCTGTTCCTGGGCAGCTACTTCCTGGCCGCCGCCATCGGTCTGCCGCTGTGGGTGAAGCTGGTCCAGCGCATCGGCCTGGCCCCGGCCTGGCTGCTAGGCATGGCGCTGAGCGTGCTGGCCTTCTGCGCCGTACCCTGGCTGAGTTCCGGCGACACCCTGGCGTTCGAAGCCATCTGCGTGCTCACGGGTCTGGCCCTGGGCGCCGACCTCGCCATCCCCGGCGCGCTGCTCACCGGCGTCATCCACCACGCTGGCCTGGGCCAGCGCAGCGAAGGCCGCTTCTTCGGCTGGTGGACGGCCGCCACCAAGCTCAACCTCGCACTCGCCTCTGGCCTCGCCTTGCCGCTGCTGGCATTCATCGGCTACGAAACCGGTCGCCACACGCCTGACAACCAGTTCGCCATGGCCATCTCCTACGGCCTGCTGCCGTGTGTCTTCAAACTGCTGGCTGCCGCTGCCCTGTGGCAAGCCATGCGCCGTCACCCTGTACTGAGAGGACAAGCATGACCCACCTCACCTTGCTCACACGCTTCCACCGGCTCCTGGCCGCCCTCGGAGCCGCCCTGCTGCTCGGCCCCCTGCTCAGCGGCTGTGCTGGTCCCCAGGTGCAGGACTACGCCCAGGAACAGCCCACGCTCGACCTCAAGCAGTACTTCAACGGGCCCATGCAGGCCCACGGCATCTTCACCGACCGCAGCGGCCGTGTCGTGAAACGCTTTGTGGTGGACATGAAGGCCAGCTGGCAAGGCAATCAGGGCACGCTCGACGAGCGCTTCACCTACAGCGACGGCACCAAGCAGACCCGCATCTGGTACCTCACCGACCACGGCAATGGCCGCTACACCGGCCGCGCCGACGATGTGGTGGGCGAGGCCGAGGGCCAGACCGCCGGCAACGCCTTCCGCTGGGCCTACACCCTGGCCCTGCCGGTCGATGGCCGCGTCTGGCACGTGCAGTTCGACGACTGGATGTACCTCATGGACCAGCGCACCATGCTCAACAAGGCCGTGATGAGCAAGTTCGGCATCCGCCTGGGCGAGGTCACCCTGTCTTTCACCAAGCCCTGAGCCCCTCATGTCCCTCAACCCCCGGATCACCCACTGGCAAGGCCGCGTCGTGTGGCTCGTTGGTGCCTCCAGCGGCATCGGTGAAGCCACGGCCCGCGCCCTGCATGCGGCCGGCGCCCGCGTGGTCGTCTCGGCCCGCTCCGCCGAGCCCCTGACGCGCTTTGCAGCCGCCCACCCTGGCAGCATCGCCTTGCCGCTGGACGTGACCGACCGCGCCGACGTGGCCCGCGCCACGCAAGCCGTGCTCGACCAGGCCGGGCGCATCGAC
>CAYTBK010000405.1:0-1390 GCA_964436005.1 uncultured Acidobacteriota bacterium | reverse complement strand
AGGACGATGTCGTTCTGGGGCGCCCGACCGATCTTGACGGGCGTCCCGGTGAGGTTGACGTTGAATTCCTTTCCCACCCCCGTGAACACCCGCAGGAAGGGGAGGCCGGGGGTGACGGCCGCGGCCGGTTCCGGGTATTTCGGCGGCAGGTGGCCTCCGGCCGCCGCGCTCGGGGAAAAGATGAATTTCGTGTGCCCGATCTGGACCACGTCACCGTTCTTCAGGACGTGGAAGCCGGACACGCGGGCGTTGTTGACGCGGGTGCCGTTGGCGCTGCCCAGGTCCTGGATGACCCATTCCGGCCCGTCCGTGCGGAAGACCGCGTGGTTGGTCGAGGCGAAGGAGTCTTCCAGGACGAGGTCGTTCGCCGGGCCGCGGCCGACCTTCATGCCGGCGGGGCCGAGGTCGTGTTCGACCACCGAACCGTTGGCCATGGTGATGATCAGTCTGGCGGGAGAGAAAGGGTTGCCGCTCATTGTGATAAAATCCAGCCCCTTTAGAATTTCGGCATCAATTTTCGTCCCGAATGTATCACAACCCTTGACGGATAGACAATCAAAATGGCGTGCGGCAGGAGAGAATGTGCCGAACGTGCGGAAGGCGCGCCGGCCATTCCCGTCGAACCGGCCGACTTCCGGGAGGCGATCTTCTCTGCATTTTTTGGGTGCGGGCGGGGGCGCTGTGCTATAATCGCGACGATTCGCCCCGGTTATCGGGAAACTATCACCAAGACTTCGGAGCAGCGATGAAAACACTGGTGTTGATGCGGCACGCGAAATCCAGCTGGAAGAACCCCCAACTGACGGATTCCGAACGCCCGCTCAGCAAGCGCGGGTTGCAGAACGCTCCGGCCATGGGCAAGCTGATCCGGAACATGGGGCTCTCCCCCCAGCACGTGCTGTGCTCTTCCTCCCTGCGGACGCGCCAGACCGCGGAGGCCGTGCTGCGCAAGTGCCAGTTCATGGGGGACATCAAGTATCTCGACTCCCTGTACCTCGGCGCCCCGCAAGCCTACCTGGAGGCCATCCACGGCGTGCCCGACACGGTGGACAAACTGCTTGTCGTCGGCCACAACACGGGCATGGAGGAATTCCTGGAATTCCTGTCCGGTCGTTTCGAGAAACTGCCCACGGCCGCGGTCGTGCACCTCATCCTGCACATCGAGCAGTGGAAGCAGTTGAACGCCACCTCCGGGACGCGGGTGATCGACATCTGGAAGCCCCGCAAAGTGTCGGAATGAGTGTCCCCGCCCCCTCCCTGACCTGAGAGTTCAAGCCTTGTCCACGGGCAATTCCCGGCCCTCCGCCGAAGGCGTCGTTTTCGACGTCCAACGTTTTTCCACCCGCGACGGCCCGGGCATCCGGACCACCGTCTTTCTCAAGGGCTGCCC
>CAYTBK010000404.1:0-1392 GCA_964436005.1 uncultured Acidobacteriota bacterium | reverse complement strand
CGTCCAGCACCACGCCTTTGCGCAGCTTCTCGCACATGGCGGGCGTGACCGGGTGCTTGCAGGTGACCTCGTAGACCTTGGGCACATGGTGCTTGGGCGAGGTGAGTTTGTGCAGCAAAGGGCCGTCGTCGGTCAGCAGCAGCAGGCCGGTGGTGTCCTGATCGAGCCGCCCGACAGGCTGCAGGCCCCGGCGACGCAGCGGCACCGGCAGCAGGTTGTGCACGCCCGGCCAAGCGCCTGGCTTGAGCGAGCACTCATAGCCCGCCGGCTTGTGCAGCATGATCAACGCCTTGACGTGGGTGACCCAGGGCATGCCATCGACCACCAGGTTCAGGCGATCTTCCAGGAAAGCGGCATCGGGGTCGTCTACCACCTCGCCGTTGACCTGCACCAAGCCATTGAGGATCAGCCCTTCGCACACCCGGCGCTCGCCGAACCCCTGACCAAACAGGATCTGATCGAGGGTGTTGTGCCCGGCGGGCAGGCGTGGTCGTTTGGCCATGGTGCAACAAGTCAGGAAGTGGCGACCCAGGCTGGGTCAGGCCGCCATTGTGCAACCAGTCGGTGCGCGGCCGGTCATTGCGCGCCGTCAGAAACGGCGCTGCAGGGTCATGGTGCCGTTTTCCTGCTTCATCTGAAAGCGTGACAGGAAACTGTTGCCCAGCAGGATGTAGGGCATGCCCATGGGCATCACGGCCGCGTCGACGTTGTGCACCTCCACATCCTGGATGCGCACGGTGCCCAGGCTGATGCGATAGCCGGTGGTCACCCCATTGGCCGTGTGGGCCTGCATGCGCTGACCGGCCTCAAAATTGATGCCCAGGCGCTTGGCTTCGGCTGCCCCCATGGAGACCATGGTGGCCCCGGTGTCGACCACAAACTGCGTGCTGCGGCCGTTGATGCTGCCCTGGGTGACGAAATGGCCACCTGAGCCCGCTGTCAGCACGATCTGGGTGCCGCCGCTCGCGCCCCCTCGTCCGCCGACGCTGACCGGGGCGCCGCCGAGGGTCACCGTCTGGCGCTGGCCGCCGATCTCGACCACCGTCTGATCGGTCGTGACACTGATGACCTTGACACCCTGGTGCGCCTCACCCGCCGCCAGCGCCTTGGGTTGACCGCCATTGATGACCAGCAGGGCCTTGCTGCCCATGCCGCCGGTCATGGCCACACTTTGCGCCATCGCGGCACAGGCACACAAGCTCAGGCTCACGCCCAACAGGATCTGAGGAATCGAATGGGCGTGTCGCATGGTGTGGACTCAGTCGCGGAAGTTGTCGAAGGACAGCGGGGCGTCGGCGATGTCTTTCTTGACCAGGGCCATGGCCGCCTGCAGGTCGTCGCGCTTGGCGCCTTGCACGCGCACTTCTTCGCCCTGGATGCTGGCGTTGACCT
>CAYTBK010000403.1:0-1401 GCA_964436005.1 uncultured Acidobacteriota bacterium | reverse complement strand
GGTATGGGTTCAAGACATAGGTAACAAAAGAGGTTCAAGACATAGGTGACACTCTGCGGGTATAACATGTGGTCAAGGGAGGATATTGACCATGCCGTGGAGAAAGGCCGAAGTCGTGACGTTGAGGGAAGAGTTTGTGATGAGGGCGATGGGGCAGAGTCAGTCGTTCGCGGGGCTTTGCGAAGAGTACGGGATCAGCCGCAAGACGGGCTACAAGTGGCTCGGGCGCTTCCGCGAGGGAGGGCTCGGGGGGCTGCGCGACGAGTCGCGCCGCCCGCTGGCGTCGTCCGGGGCCCTGGGAGAGGACGTGGTCTGCGAGCTGGTCCGCATCAAGTGTTCGGTGAGCCGGACGTGGGGCCCCAAGAAGGTTCTCGGGCTCTACGAGCGGCGGCACGGCGCGCAAGGGGCGCCGTCGCTGAGCAGCGTGAAGCGCGTTCTGGACAGGGCCGGATTTGTGAGCCGCCGCGTCCGCCCGCGTTCGGCGGAGCCCGCGCGGGTTCAGGAGCGGCTGGCCGCCGCGGCGCCGAACGAGCTGTGGACCGTCGACTACAAGGGCTGGTGGAAGACGCGCGAGCGGGAGCGCTGCGAACCGCTGACGATCAGGGACAGCTTCAGCCGCTTTCTCCTGGACGTGCGGGCCTTGCGCGGCACGGGTGAGGGCGAGGCGCGCGCGGCGTTCGAGAGGGTCTTCGAGCAATACGGGCTGCCGGGCGCGATCCGCTCGGACAACGGGAGCCCGTTCGCGAGCGCGTCCGCGCCGCTGGGGCTGAGCCGCCTGTCCAGCTGGTGGGTCTCGCTCGGCATACGCCTCGACCGGACAGATCCGGGGCGTCCTGACCAGAACGGCGCCCACGAGCGGATGCACAGGGACATCCGGGCCGAACTGCAGGCGTTTCCGGCGGACGACTTCGAGCTGTCCCAGTGCGTGTTCGACGGCTGGCGGCGCGAGTTCAACTGGGAACGCCCGCACGAGGCGCTCGGGATGCGGATGCCGGGCGAGATTTACGCGCCGTCCGCACGGCGCTACGAGCCGGGGCCGGCGGACATCGCCTACCCGCCGGGCTGGCTTGAGCGCCGCGTCACCAGCAACGGGACGATCACGCTTTGCTCGAACCACCTGTTCGTCTCAACGGCGCTGGACGGGTTCGTGCTCGGACTGCAGCCCGTCGCCGACAGGCTCGATGTCTGGTTCGACTATCTGAGGATTGGACATCTGGACCTGAATGTGATGAGATTCGTACCCGTGACGAAGCCAAGGAAGCGTCGGCGCCCATCCTCCGGGCGGCCGGCGGCCCGGAGGGACGGGCTCGGGCCCGGGAACCCCCAGCCTGGCGAGGAGAGTGATCCGAAAGTGTCACCCATGTCTTGAGCCTGGTTTGTTACCTATGTCCTGACTGCACC
>CAYTBK010000402.1:0-1407 GCA_964436005.1 uncultured Acidobacteriota bacterium | reverse complement strand
GATAATGTCCCTATATTTGTGTAAAAACAAAGAAGGCGTCCTCTAAAAATAAGTTAAATTTGTAAAGAACAAAATAACATTTTTAACAAACTAAAGAGAACGCCATGAACAACAAAATACGTTTAAAAGCTGAAATTTCCAAAGAAATTAGAAGTTCTTTGAAGAAAGAAACACAAAAAAATCTTGATGAATTCTTGATTACAGCAGGAAAATATTTTCTTGAGGAAGCGCTCGAAGAAGAAATATGCGATTTTCTTGAGCGCCGGCGATATAGCCGCAAAAATTATTCAAAAAACGAATTTCGCGGTTATCGCAATGGCTACCAAGAATCGACAATACTCACACATTCGGGCAGGCTTCGCCTGAAGCGACCAAGGATAAGACAAAACTCTGAACCCTTTGTCCGTAGTATATTTGAGCGAATTACCGAACTCGAAGAGAATCTGAAAAAGCTCATATTGGAATCATATGTTCGCGGACTATCTACTCGTGATATAGAAGAAACTTTTCAAGACAAAGACGGCAAGCCTTTACTGTCGAAATCAGCTGTAAGTAAATTAACGCCAAGACTTAACGAAGAATACGAAAAATTTCAATCACGTGATTTATCGTCAATTGACCCGGTGTATTTATTTGTAGATGCGGTTTTCGAATCAGTCAAAAAACTTACAAATAATCAAGCAATATTTTGCGCATGGGCAATCACATCGTCAGGTGAGAAAGTAATGCTAAGTCTTTCGGTCGCAACGGGTGAGACAACAGAAGCATGGTCGGATTTCTTTGAAGACATGATTAAACGCGGACTTCGACAACCAGTTCTGCTCATCAGCGATGGAGCGCAAAGCCTTATAAATGCCATTGAGCGCAAGTTTCCGCTTTCTGACAGGCAACGTTGCATAGCACATAAAATGAGAAATATATTGGCGAAAGTGCCGAAAGAGTACCAAGAGCTTATAAAGCAAGCAGTAACGGCAGTTTATTATGCGCCTGAATATTCAACGGCAGAGATGTTAGCAGCAGATTTCATTGATAGATACGCGAAGCAATTTCCGAAAGCAGTCAAGTGCTTTATGGAGGATTTAGAGGCATGTATTATGCATTTAAAATATCCGGCAAGTCATCATAAATACATAAGAACAACGAACTTGATTGAGCGAGCCTTTGAGGAGCAGAAGCGTAGAACTAAGGTAATGCCACAGCATCAGAGCGAGCAGGGCGCCATTGGTTTAGCTTTCGCTGTATTAATCAGGGCATCGGAGAAATGGAAAAGAATTAAGATGACGCAACTTGAATTGACTGCATTAAAAAATATTAGAAATCTTAAATGCAAAGATGATAGTAACTTAATAAATTTATCTTACGAAAAGGTCGCCTGATGAGTTTTTACACAGAAAAAAGGACTTGATC
>CAYTBK010000401.1:0-1412 GCA_964436005.1 uncultured Acidobacteriota bacterium | reverse complement strand
TACTTCACCTGGATCGAGCAGCAGGGCAAGGATCTGGCCGAACTCAGGGCGCAGTGGGACGACCATCGCGAGTATTGGGGCGGCCTCCATGCCCAGGTTGGAGCGTTGGACGATCTCATCGACGAGTTCAACGCGGAGGTTATGCGGTGATACTCCTCCGGAACTGCTTCAGGGTGCTCGCCGCCGACGCCGAACTGTCGGGCGTCGATATCCTCGTCGACAAGAATCGCATAACGCGGATCGGGGCGAACCTCGTCGCCCCCGCGGGAGCCGACATCGTCGACGCGTCGCGCCATGTCGTCCTTCCGGGCCTTGTCAACACGCATCATCATTTCTACCAGACGCTGACGCGCAACCTGCCCGCCGTGCAGAACGCGAAGCTCTTCGACTGGCTCCTCTATCTCTACGAAATCTGGAAGCATCTCGATCCGGAGGCCGTGTACTGGTCCTCGATGCTCGCGATGGCCGAGCTCGCCAAGACGGGCTGCAGCCTCTCAACCGACCACCATTACCTCTACCCCGAAGGTTTCGGCGACGACATACCGGCGCTGCAGTTCAAGGCGGCTTCCGACCTGGGCCTGCGCTTCGCGCCCACGAGGGGCTCGATGAGCCGCTCGAAGAAGGATGGCGGACTCCCCCCCGATTCCACGGTCCAGGACGAGGATGAAATCCTCGCCCACTGCGAGGCGACGATTAAGCGCTTCCACGACCCGGCCCCCGATTCGATGCGAAAAGTCGCCCTCGCCCCCTGCTCGCCTTTTTCGGTATCCGAAGACCTGATGCGCCGCTCGGCCGAGCTGGCCAGGCGCCATGGCGTCAGAATTCATACCCATCTCGCCGAGACGAGCGACGAGGAAGCCTACTGCGTGCAGATGTACGGCAGACGGCCCCTGCACCTCATGGAAGACTGCGGCTTTGTCGGCCCCGACGTCTGGTTCGCCCACGGCATCTTCTTCAACGACGAGGAACTCGACCTCCTCGCGAAAACGAAAACGGGCATCGCCCACTGCCCCTCCTCGAACATGAGACTGGGCTCGGGCATCTGCCGGGTTCGCGAAATGATAGACCGCGGCATACCTGTCGGCCTCGCGGTGGACGGCTCGGCCTCGAACGACTCCTCCGACATGCTGGGCGAAGCGCGCCAAGCACTCCTTCTCCAGCGCGTCCGCTACGGCTCGGCCGGCATAACGGCCCGGGAAGTGCTGAACATCGCCACGAAGGGCGGCGCCAACCTCCTCGGCTACGACGAGGCAGGGGGCATCGGCGAGGGCGCCCTCTCTGACCTTGCCCTCTTCGACGTCATGAAGCTCGAATACTCAGGCGCCCTGTCGGATCCTATCGCCGCTCTTCTCTTCTCGGGCTATAACCACGGCGTCGATCACCTCATCGTGAACGGCCGTTTCGTCGTGCGC
>CAYTBK010000400.1:0-1419 GCA_964436005.1 uncultured Acidobacteriota bacterium | reverse complement strand
CGGCCATTGCCGAGCGCTCGATTGCCGAGATGCGTCGCGTGGGTGAGTTCACCGAGGCCCAGTCCAAAGCCTGGCTGGCCTTCATGAACCAGGCCTTCCCGAACGTGGGCGCGCAAGACCGCCTGACCGGCGTGCACGACGGTGCCGGTGGTGTGCGCTTCTACTTCAACGGCAAGCAGACTGCCGCCACGCAGGACAAAGCCTACGCCCGCCTGTTCTTCGGCATCTGGCTGTCGCCCAAGACCTCCGCCCCAGGGCTGCGCAATGCCCTGATCGGCAAAGCCTGAGCGATGCACCATGGGCAGTACCGGCATCCACACGCACGGCACAGGATGGCGCTATGGCCTCCTGGGTCTGCCGCTGGCTTTCGTGTCGCTGCCGCTGTACGTGACCCTGCCCCGCCATTACGCCGAGCAATACGCTGTGCCGCTGGGCACGCTGGGCGCCTTGCTGCTGCTCACCCGCCTGTTGGACGCGGTGCTCGACCCGCGCATTGGGCATTGGGTGGACCAGCTGTTTGCCCGTCATGCCAGCCTCAGCTGGCGCGCCGCGGTGGTGGCGTCTGCGCTGATGGCCGTGGGTTTTGCCGCGCTGTGGATGCCACCGCCGAACGTGGCCGGCTCCTCCACACAGCTGCTGGCCTGGCTGGCCGGCGCACTGGTGCTGACCTATCTGGCCTACAGCCTGGTTTCGATGGTGCACCAGGCCTGGGGCGCCCGCTGGGGTGGCCAGCCTGAGCAACGCGCCCGCCTGGTCGCCTGGCGTGAAGGCACGGCCTTGGCGGGGGTGCTGCTCGCCAGCCTGCTGCCCGCCTGGTTGGGATTGCAAGCCACCAGTGTGGTGCTGGCCGTGGCGCTGGGCCTGGGCCTGTGGACCCTGCACCAAACGCTGCACGGGCACAGCCAGCAAGAGGCAGCCCCCTCATCGAACCCAAGGTCTGCCCAGCTGGGACAGACACCTATCACCTCAGACGCAACCACCAGCACCACGCCGACCGCCGAAGCGACCGCTGCGGCTGGTCAGGCGAACACCGCGCACGTCACTCCGGCCGTGGACACGTCTCCCTGGCGCACCCCAGCCTTCGTCGCCCTGCTGATCGTGTTCCTGCTCAACGGCACAGCCAGTGCCATCCCGGCCACGCTGCTGCCCTTCTTCGTGCGCGACACCTTGCAAGCCCCCACCTGGGAGCCGCTCTTCCTGGGCAGCTACTTCCTGGCCGCGGCCATCGGGCTGCCGCTGTGGGTCAGGCTGGTCAAGCGCCTGGGCCTGGCCCCGGCGTGGCTGCTGGGCATGGCCCTGAGCGTGCTCGCCTTCTGCGCCGTGCCCTGGCTGGGTTCGGGCGACACCCTGGCGTTCGAAGCCATCTGCGTGCTCACCGGTCTGGCGTTGGGGGCCGACCTCGCCATTCCCGGCGCGCTG
>CAYTBK010000399.1:0-1428 GCA_964436005.1 uncultured Acidobacteriota bacterium | reverse complement strand
TGCGGGGTGAGGCTGCCGGGCAGGGCGCGGCGTGCGGCGAACTTCGGGAACTCGCCGGCGGCGCTGGAGCCGGCCACGCCGCTGGCCAGGGCGTCTTCGGCCAAGCGCGCATAGGTGGGGCCGATGGCGGCGTCGTCCAGCGGAGCGGGGAGGTCTTGGTGCGCCTGCTGCCACAGCGCACAGGCGGTCTCGCCCAGGATCAGGTTGCCGCTGAGGTCGTGGCCGCGTTGCCGCAGCACGTGGAGGATGTCGTCGTCCGACCATTCGTTGGGCGCGGCGGGCACACCCAGTTGGCGGTGCTCGGCGCGGGCGAACTGGCGGCCCATGTACCCTTGAGGGCGCATGTCGTAGAGCGGGTAGGGCAGGCCGTCCCACCAGCCGTCACGGGCCTCGTCAGGCAGGGGCCAGGGTGCGTGGTCAGGGGGCAGGCTCAGGTGCAGGCAACTGCCTTGGGGGTGAAGGGCTGCCAGCGTGCCGATGGGCTCGATGCGCCCCTCGCGGCTGACCTCGTACAGCGGCAGGTCGTGCAGGTCGCCACGCAGCGGGCGGCGCAGCGCGTAGCGGGTACGGCGGGCCTTGCCGGCGCTCACGATGTGCGCGGCCTGCTCCTGCAAGAGCCGGTGCAAGGTGGGCACGCTCACGCCCAGTTGCGCGGCCAGATCGGGCGCACTGATGCCAGGGTGGCGGCCCAGCACGCTGGGCAGTTGGTCGCGTGCCGCTTGCAGAGGGGGGCGCATGGCGGAGAGTGTCAGGCAAGTTTTGAAATGATTTGTGAGAAGATTCTATGGCATCTCTCTATTTCAAATCAATCACTTGCTGTTAGCTCTGGCTAAGTTATGAGGGCTTTCTGTTGGACTTCGGGTTGACCGAATCCAGGCGGTGCGCCCGCTCCAGCCGCCAGGCTTCGTCCGGGCTGTCGTTGTAGACCTCGTCGGCGGTGGTGGACGTTTCCTGCAGTTTCGTGTCGATGGCGATGCGGTTGTCGAACACGAAGCACTCGCCTTGCCAGTCGCGGTCGGCGTCGGGCAGGGACTGGAAGAAGTTGAGGATGCCGCCTTCCAGCTGGTACACGTCCAGGCCCAGGTTCTCCATCCACATGCCGGTTTTCTCGCAGCGGATGCCGCCGGTGCAGTACATGGCGACCTTCTTGCCTTCCGCTTTCCACTGGTCGGCGTGGGCCTGCACGTAGCTGGGAAAGTCGCGGAAGTTGTCGACCTGCGGGTCGATGGCATCGCGAAAGCGGCCCAGGCGGTATTCGAAGCTGTTGCGGTTGTCGATGACGACGACGTTGTCCTGCGCCATCAGGTCGCGCCAGGCCTGGGGGCTGAGGTGGCGGCTGCGGTCGGGGTTGGGCGCGACCCCGGTGACGCCGGGCACGCCCAGGGCCACGATCTCGTCCTTTTTGTGCACGCGCACTTTCCAGAACGG
>CAYTBK010000398.1:0-1457 GCA_964436005.1 uncultured Acidobacteriota bacterium | reverse complement strand
TGGCATTGGCGGGCACCACCAGCATCATGTCGATCTTTACGTCGATCAGCGGATAGGCGCTGTTGTCGACGTGGCCTACGATCTGTTTGGCCACAACGGGCGTCCACCCTACAAATTCCCGGTCGGTGATCTTCACGCTCCAGGAGACTTCCGGAATCTGTGCCGGAAGCCGGCCATATACTTCCCGTTCAAAATCCTCCACGATCTCAGGGCGCCGTTCCTTCCACCAGATTTCCGGGGTGGTTACCTTTTTCCCCTTTTTGGTGGTCAGCAGGTCGGGAAGTTGGGGACAGGGATTGGCCAGCGCCTCATCGTAGTTGGCATGGTTGGGATCCGATTCGTTACCACTGGGCCCGGGTCGCAGTACCGTGATGCCCAGTTGCTTCATCATATTTTCCTGATCCTGTTGGGCCGTCCAGAGCGTTAACGGAGGAAAACCTCCTGTTTTGGATGGGCCTTCCTGGGCCATTATTGCCAGGGGCGTGACGGTCAAGGCCCCCATTATTGCCAGAACAAACATGGTGTACCGCTTCATGAGGAATGATTTAATTAGTTATTGTTTTGATTAGTTATGATAAAAATAGTCTTAATATTTTGCATCAGGATGATCCGGGGGTTCATTTCCCCGTGACCGGGAGTACTTCGGCCACGACGAAGTTACTTCCGCCGACAAATACCAGGTCATTTTTCCCGGCGGCACTGCGTGCGGCTTTGAAGGCATCGGTTACGGCGGGCCACGCCTCTCCCTGCAGTCCGAATTCACCGGCTTGCTGCTGTAACGCGGCAGCGTCGAGGGCCCGTGGGATGTTGGCCCGCGTGAAGTAATAAACCGCCTCTTTGGGCAGGAGGGCCAGGATTGCCCGGGCATCCTTGTCGGCCACCACCCCGATCACCATATGGAGCCGCTGATAGGGGGTTTGCTGTAACTGGGCGACCACTTGCCTGATGCCATCCTCATTGTGGCCGGTATCACAAATTACCTGAGGATTATGTCCGATGATCTGCCATCGCCCCTGCAGTCCGGTCAATCCCGTCACATTGGCCACTCCCTGGAAGACGGCTTCCCGGGAAATAGACCACCCTTTTTCGCGCAGCCGGTCGATGGCCGTAAGGACCGCCGGGATGTTATGGCGTTGATAGATGCCGGCCAGGTCGCTCCTCAGGTCGCGATAATCCCTCTCCGCCCCGCCGGAATGGTGGAAGCTGAAAACCTGTTTTCCGCCGGTATCGCGCAGGATGTAAGCTGCGGAGTACTCCTTGTCGGCCCAGAAAAGAGGGGCGCCGGCGGAAGCCGCTTGGGTCTCAAACACCTCCGAGACTTCAGATTGGTACTGGCTGATGACCACGGGGATGCCGGCTTTGATGATCCCTGCCTTCTCGGCGGCGATCTCCGGAAGGGTGCGGCCCAACAGCGCCATATGGTCAAAACTGATATTGGTGATGATACTCACCTCCGG
>CAYTBK010000397.1:0-1459 GCA_964436005.1 uncultured Acidobacteriota bacterium | reverse complement strand
CGGGCAGCGCATAGACTGCGCGGCATGAGCAAAACGGTTTCGACCTCTTCCCCCCCTTCCCTGCCGCTGTGGCAGCTGCTGAGCGGCTGCGCCGATGTGGTGGCCGCCGTCCGTCAGGGTCAGTCCCTGACCGACGCCCTGGCCGAGCGCAAGGCGGCCGAGCGCCCCGGTGTGCAGGCGCTGTCCTTCGCGGTGATGCGCCGCCTGGGCACCGCCCAGGCCCTGCGCACCCGTCTGGTCCCCAAAGCCCCCCAGCCCTGGGTCGATGCCCTGCTGTTGTCGGCGCTGGCCCTGGCCTGCGGCAGCGAGTACAACGCCCACACCCTGGTTGACCAGGCCGTGGAAGCCGCCAAGCGGCGCGCCAAACCCGCCAGCGGGCTGGTCAACGCCGTGCTGCGCCGCTTCCTGCGTGAACAGGCCGAGCTGCTGGCCGAACTGGACGACGACCCGGTCGCGCACTTCAACCACCCCGCCTGGTGGATCAAACGGCTGCAAAAAGACTGGCCCGAGCACTGGCAAGCCATCCTGATGGCCAACCAGGAACAGCCACCCATGACGCTGCGCGCCAACCTGCGCCACGGCAGCACCGCCGCCTACCGCGCGCGGCTGACCGAGGCCGGTTTGCTGCCTGACGATGCCCCGGTGCCGGCCGACGCACCCGATCAGCCCCAAGCCATCGTGCTGCCCCATGGCGTGCCGGTGCAGCGCCTGCCCGGTTTCGACCAGGGCGACGTGTCGGTGCAGGATGCCGCCGCGCAGATCGCCGCGCCCCTGCTCGTGTACGCCGGTGGCCACAAGCTGCCTGCCGGCGCCCGCGTGCTCGACGCCTGCGCCGCCCCCGGTGGCAAGACCGCCCACCTGCTGGAGCTGGCCGACCTCGATGTGACCGCGCTGGACGCCGACCCCGAGCGCCTGACGCGCGTCACCGAGACCTTGCAGCGCCTGGGCCTGCAAGCGCGCACCGTGGCGGCCGACGCCAGCCAGCCCGCGCGCTGGTGGGACGGCCAGCCCTTTGACGCCATCTTGCTGGACGCGCCCTGCAGCGCCTCGGGCATCGTGCGCCGCCACCCCGATGTGCGCTGGCTGCGCCGCGACACCGACATCGCCGCCCTCGCCCGCACCCAGGACGCCATCCTCCAGGCCCTGTGGCCCCTGCTCAAACCGGGCGGCCACCTGCTGTACTGCACCTGCTCGGTCTTCAAGATGGAAGGTCAGGATCGCATCGACGCGTTTTTGCAACGCACCCCGGACGCCCAGGCGCGCCCGGCGCCCGGTCACCTGCTGCCTGTGGTCGAATACCTGGACCCCACCGGCCAAGACCGGGGGGATGGCTTCTTCTACGCTCTCCTGACCAAGGCCCCGACGGGTTCCTGATGCCTTTGATGCGCCGCCGAGACCTGCTGCTTCGCAGCACCTCTGCCCTGTGGACTGCTGCCCTGGCAACCACGGGGAGCGCAGC
>CAYTBK010000396.1:0-1461 GCA_964436005.1 uncultured Acidobacteriota bacterium | reverse complement strand
AGGTACGCAAGGTATTCCGGCGTGTCGGACAAGGCAAGCTGCATACTGCCGACGATGGCTTTGTACTCTTCCTCAAAAATCTCAGCGTAGGTGCCGCCTTGGGCGTTGCCGGAGGCATCATACTGCTTGTACTTCGCCACTTCGTCAATAAAGAAAAGCGATAAAACCTTTACGCCTTTGGCAAATAACTGCCGCTCCCGTTCGATATGAGACAGGATGGTTTCCCGAATCTGAATACGGCGCAACTGATCCTCACTAACCGCGCCAATAACATCCCCGGCAAACAGCTTCTTACCGTTTGTGAATTCAACGGAAGAATCTCTGCCGTCAATTCGCAAAACGGTATAACCGTCCTTATATTCGGCAAGCTCTCCGGAGTTATCGAACAGGCTATAACCTTCGGTTACTACCCGTGTTTTTGGGCTGAACCCGGTCTTATTCTTTATGTCAAATTCGATTGTCGCTGTGGGGTTTCCCTTTGAAAGGTTTATGCTCTGCACATAAACATAGCCTTCAGTAGCGGTGCTACCGGAAACCGAAATACCCTTGACAGCTATCTTTTTTACGAGCCGTTTGTTGTAGGCTTCGATTGCATCCAAGCGGTAAATCATATTGTACAGGCTGTCAGCTTTGTGGGTCGCAGAATATCGAAGGGTGACAAGGGGTGCGAACTCTTTCAATCGCTCTTTGGTTGCCGCACCCTCGACCGACTGTGGCTCATCTATAATCAATATCGGGTTTGTTTTTGCAATGATATCAATCGGACGGCGTGAGCGAAACTCGTCCAGCTTCATATAGATACGCCGGGCATCCTTGCCCCTTGCGTTAAATGCTTGGCTGTTGATGATCATCACATTAATTGCACTATCAGAAGCAAACCGGTCAATCTCAGTGAGCTGCGAGGAATTATAAATGAAATAGCGGATTTTCTTACCGTAATCCTCGGCAAAATGCTCCTCCGTCATTTGGAAGGATTTATAAACACCCTCACGAATAGCTACGCTTGGCACAACGATGATAAATTTGCTCCAGCCATACCGTTTGTTAAGCTCGTACATGGTCTTAATATATGTATAGGTTTTTCCGACACCTGTTTCCATCTCAATGGTCAGGTTAAAACGGCCTACAAGTGAATCGGAGGGTTTTATACCACCTTGCCGCTGAGTGGTGCGGATGTGCTCCAGTATTTTGTCATCAGAAACAACAATAGGTGCATTGCTAAAGCCCGTAAAATCCTGTGCTTGGGATAGGGAAAGCTGTCCCAAGCCGGAATCTATCATATATGTTGGGGTGCGAAACGGCTGACCTGCGAACACATCGCAGACCGCTTTTGCTGCGTCTGCCTGAAAAGGCTGATGCCGGAATTGTAGTTTCATTCGCCAGCACCTCCGCATTCTTTTTTAGTTTTCATCATATCACCCTCACATTCGTGTTCGGTGCAAGCAGCTTGAAGGTTTCAAA
>CAYTBK010000395.1:0-1484 GCA_964436005.1 uncultured Acidobacteriota bacterium | reverse complement strand
TCGCCAAACTGGCCCGGGAAGCCGTAGCTGGTCAGGTCATACTTGGCCTTCACATCGTACTTGTAAGTACCCGGGTCGAGGTTGTAGTCATAATAGGTGATGGAATCGGGGTGCGGGTTGAGGTGGATGAAGTTGCCGCCGCGGTAGATGTTGTAACCTACCAGACCGGCCGGAGTGTTTCCACCGCCGCCGCCGCCGACTGCCGCGTGAATTTCAAGCGCGCAGATGAAGTTGGGGGTACCCTGCACGTTGCAGATCAGGGCCCACTTGGTGCCCACATCCGCGCCGCACAGACCGCCGGCAATACCGCCGCTCGGGAAGCCCGGAACCGTTCCGATGTTATGGATAACTCCGGTCGGGGTCAGGCTCGTGCCCGTGATCTTGTTCTGCTCCAGCTGGTCGGCCGGCGATCCTGTCTGGGCATGCACCCACAGGTACGGACCGGCTGCATCCGGATCGTATGCGCTACCGTAAGCATTCGACTGGGCAGGACCCGTGGCGATCGTGGCTCCCGTGGTCTTGTCAACCAGGGCCATCGTCGACCAGTCACCGCACCAGAAACCGGCGTTTGCCGGATCGTACGCAATGTGACGCACGCTCACCCCCACCGGGATCGTCCCGACCAGGGTCTTCGTATCGAAGTCCATCTTGTAGATCGTCGTGCTTGCGGCACCGCCGTAGAAATACTGACCGTCGAAGGCCAGGTCGCGGATCGCGGTCGCGCCGGGGATGTCAAACGACTCAACCAGCACGCCCGTGGTCATCTGGTACTTGGCAAACCAGGGAGGTCCGCCATTGGTTCCGCCCCATACCGAGGTATAGAGGAAGCCGTTCTTGGTCTCGACACCGACCTGGCCGCCGCCGGCACCCGAAGCGGGAGTTACATTCCAGCCGAACAGGACATCCCACAAAGCGTCGGTATTATCCTGGCTGGCCGGAGCCCTGGTGATGATCTCCACCGGGGAGATGTCCACGGCGGAATTCGGATCGATCGTCCGCGGGGTCACGCTGACAATTTCCGGAGCATCGCCCATGGTGACCGGCTTCTTCCAGGTCAGGTAGGCGGTGCACTCGATGTCGGTGGCTTCCAGGTCACGGGCGGGATAGAGGAAGTGCGAGGTGAAGTTCACGCAGATGGAGGGGCTGTAACCGCTGCCATAAACGGCCTTCACACAGGCCTGGTAAGTCTGGCCGTAAACCACCTGGTTGGGCGGAATGTTGTAGGTCGTATCCGGGGTGAACGCGCTCAGCACGTTGTTCAGGTAGAAGTTGTACCCGATTACGCACGGGTTCGGACCGGTGGTGCCATCGGTGCTCAGAACCTTCACATTGTCAATATACCAGCCGTCGATGTAGGTCGAGTTGGCGCCAAAGGCGTGGAACCGGATCTTGAAGGCGGGGTTGTGGGTCTGCGAAGTGATGTCGATGGTCTCAGAGGTCCAGGGAATGTTCGAACCGCTCGAGTTGTCATAGGTCTTCAGCAC
>CAYTBK010000394.1:0-1487 GCA_964436005.1 uncultured Acidobacteriota bacterium | reverse complement strand
GGCTACGAGACCGTGGCCGAGTTCGACTGGCGCGAGCTGCGCCTGATCGAGCCCCTGCGCACCTTGCGCATCCTGCACCACAGCGCCTGGCTGGCGCGCCGCTGGGCCGACCCGGCCTTCCCCGCCGCCTTCCCCTGGTTTGGCAGCGGCAACTACTGGCAGCAGCAAACCGACCTGCTGCACCAGCAAATCGAGCTGCTGCAGGCCCCCACCGACCAAGCGGCCTGGCTGTCCTGATCCCACCGCCCCGGCAGCGCCCGTGACATAGTCCCGCGGCGCGCGGTCCTCCCATCGCGCGCGGCAGCCAGCCGGGTGTAAGGTGACAGCTTGAGCCAACAGGAGATTTCTGGATGAGTGCGGCGACCGCCCGATCCGACAACAACCGCAGCGTGTGGACCCTGATCCTGGCCGGCGCCGCCGTGATCGCCACGCTGGCGTTGGGCACATGGGGCTGGCAAAAGTACGCCTCCCCCCCGGATGCTGTGGCGCGGCCCGTCCCCATCTACCTCAGCATCGACAAGATCGAGTCCAAGATGTCCGACGGCAGCGTGCTGGCCTTCAAGTTCGGCCTGCAACTCAAGGACCCCAAGGACCAGCAGGTACTGGGGCCCTACGCCCCGGCCTTTCGCAGCATGGTCGCCAACCTGACCACGGAGTTGAGCTATCAGGACCTCGCCGCCCCGGGCAGCATGACCGAGATGGGGGGCTACATCGAGTACACGCTCAACGATTACCTGACGCAAAAGGGCCTGCCCCAGCGGATCCAGGGCGTCCTGTTCGAAGACTGGCTGCTGCTGATGTGATTCAGCCCTTGGCGCTGACCGTCACCTTGGTCTTGCGGGCGACCGGCTTGCTGCGCGTCTTGGCTGCGGCACTCTTGCGCGACAGGCGGCGGCTGATGTCGTCGGAGTCGATCCAGTAGTCCGCGCCCTTGAGGATGCGGTCCACCTCGTCGTCGGTCAGGAAGGGCGTGCAGATGCGCCGCATCACCTTCTCGAACCAGCGCCCCACCGCCGCAATCTCGGCCTGCTGCTCATTGCCCTTGCCGGCGAAGATGCCGGAATAGGTGTGGAACATGAGCTGGCAGTTGTCGTGCACGAACAGCTCGTCCCCGCTCAGGAAGATCAGCGCCGCCATCGAGTAGGCGCGCGCTTCCAGGATCGTGACCACCCGCGCGCTTGACGCCGCGATGTTGTTGATGATCTGCAAGCCCGTGTTGAAGTCGCCGCCCGGCGAGTTCAGGTGCAGGTAGATCAGGTCGGTTTCGCTGGCCGTGCGCAGCGTGTAGAACAGCTCGGTGTAGTACTGCGGCTCTTTGAGCTCACCACAGATGTAGTACGACACCTGCCGCACGGGCACCTGGCGCTCGTAGCGCAGCAGGCCCTGGAACGGCACGATGTCGCCGTTGCCGTCATCTTCGTCTTCGCGTCGGGTGGAAACTGGCAAGGTGCAATCCTCCATGAAACGGAACGACCATCATACGCAGG
>CAYTBK010000393.1:0-1495 GCA_964436005.1 uncultured Acidobacteriota bacterium | reverse complement strand
TGGAAGCTGGCTGATACGACTGCTCAGCGGTGACGCGGCCGTGAGGCCGACGGCGTGCGGCCCTCGATGTGGCGGAAGGTAATCCGCCCCTTGGTCAGGTCGTATGGGGACAGTTCGAGGGAGACCTTGTCGCCGGCCAAGACGCGGATATGGTTCTTGCGCATCTTGCCGCCGCTGTAGGCCACGAGCATGTGTCCGTTGTCCAGGGTTACGCGGAAACGCGTATCCGGCAGCACTTCCATCACAACGCCTTGCATTTCAATGAGATCTTCTTTAGCCACGCTTGTTTCTCCAGAGGTGGGTCGTTGGGCGAGTCCGCGGGGAACAGGGCTCGAATTAATACATTTCAGACGTGCCGGGGCGGCTCACACAGGGCCGTCGCAGGGCTTCTTCCGTAACCGGTCACTCGGTCGGGGCGAAGCCATAGTAGGAGCCATAGGCCGACGGCTCAGGCGCGTAGGCGGCAACCTTGATCGCATCGGCCAAGGTAACCTGGTTTGTGAAGCCATCGATTCCGCCGGCCTCTTGCTGCCATCGCTTCTCGACTTCCATCTCGGTCAGGCCGTTGAGGCTGAGGTTCTGGTCGAACCGCTCCGAGCGGTATTCAAATGACATGTCATGAGCAATGAACAGCGTATGGGGGCAGGCAGTAATGAGAGTCTCGTCAACCGCGTCGGCCCCCATGACCCGGGTGCCACAGAACGGGCAATGGACCGGGGTGTAGTAGAAAGTTTTGAGTTCGGTGCGCTGAATGGCTTGGGTCATGCTGTTCTCCGTGTGGTTTTAAACGGCTTGGTCCGAATGCTGCCGGCCTGTCCGCCGCATCAGTCTTATCGCTGGGTGAATTGATAGCGATGTAAGTCGGAGTGGGAAAGTCCAGCCAATTCGCCAACCACCCGGTTGATGCCCCGGCCCAGAAGCCACCAGGCATTTCCGTAGTGCAGGACAGAAATGCCCGACTCAGCGCACAGCCGCTCGGCCCGGGCTCGTTGTTCTTCTATATTCATTTGATCTTTTCTAGGTTTGCCCGGAAACCGGCAGTCTCCGATCCGGGTACCCCGAGCCGGCGATGTGTGCCGGCGCGAGGAAGCTGGCAGTCGCGCCAATGCGGCTGCCAGAGAGATCGCCCGAGGAATCAGGCGATCTGGATATTGCTTGCTTGTTTGCCCTTGGGGCCGGTGGTGATGTCGAAGCTCACCCGCTGGCCTTCTGCCAGGGTCTTGAAACCTTGGGATTGAATTGCCGAAAAGTGGGCGAAGAGATCTTCGCCGCCGCCTTCGGGAGTAATGAAGCCAAAACCCTTGGAATCGTTAAACCACTTGACGCTACCTGTTGCCATATCTTGAATCTCCGAAAATTAACGGGGCGCAAGGCCCCTGGTTGGGGCGAGATCAAGGGGGCGAGGTGACAGTGGGGGAATGGCGCCGCAGAACTGCGGGTACTAGACCAACAAAATAACAACACAACCAGAAATCGCTGCGGTGCACAATACGCG
>CAYTBK010000392.1:0-1502 GCA_964436005.1 uncultured Acidobacteriota bacterium | reverse complement strand
CTAGCAGCCTGTCGGACTTGAGCCGACCGGATCAAAAGAATTGAGTTTGCGAGGCCGAAATTCGCTTATTTTTACTTGAAGACGCACGATTCCCCCTTGCTTTCGCTACTGCGGACGCAATACGGCCATGCGCTTCAAATTCCATGCGAGGCAAACCAGTATCCACTCCCCCGTGACTTTCTTCAGGCCGCGTAGGGAGAACTGGCGAAAGCCCAGCACAGACTTGATGATGCCGAACACGGGTTCGACGGTTTGCTTGCGCAGGGCGTAGAGCGCCCGCCCAGCTTTGGTTTTCAGCTTGTGCGTCATGGCCTGGGCGGGCGTTGCATCCGCTGGCAACGCCGCCGGCTCGGTAAAGCGTTTCTCCGGCCCAGGATGATGCTCGTCCCGCTTCACCGCAATGAACGGGTCAATCCCCTGCGCCTCACAGGCGTCGACATTCCTGGCGCTATAAAAGCCCGTGTCCGCCACGAGCGCCTTCGGCTGCCCTAATGAGGCAGGCAGCGCCGCCAACTGCTTGAGCATCGGCAATACCTGTTCCTTGTCGTTGCAGGCTTGTGTCACGCCGGGTACAACAACCAGCATGCTGCCCGTATCGACCGCGGCCTGTGCGTTATAGGCTTGCTCAAAGCCACCGCCGGCGACCGGCATGATCCGCGATTGCTCATCCGTCAGATTCAGTTGGTCTTGCGCCTTCGGTCCGGCTGTCGGTGGTTTCGGCGGCTTGCCGCCGGGTCTCTTGCCGCTTTCCTTCGCCTTGGCTTCGCGACGCGCCAACTTGCGCTCGTACTCGGCTTGCTCTTTCTCGAAACGGACTTGGGCACGTTCCTCGATCTTGGCCTTGGCGGCCGCCATGGCCTCCAGTCGTGCCTGGCGGCGGGCAATTTCCGCCGGTAGATTCATGCCGTCCGGCACCGCCGATTGGTCAGCCTGTTCTGCCTGCGCCAGCAAGGATTCGACTTCTGCCTTGAGCTGGATTTCCAGCTGTTCAATGTGGCCGTGTGACAGGGCGCTGTGGCGGGAGGCATTCGCCTTGACCTTGGTGCCGTCCAGGCTGATGGTGCCCAGCTTCAGGAGCTTCATTTCCCGCGCCATCTCAAGCACTTGCACGAATAGGCCGGCTAACTCGTCGAGAAAGCGTCGGCGAAAGGTCGCCAGCGTGTCATGGTCAGGGTGCGTACCGGCCGCAATGAAGCGAAAGGCCACCGAATCATAGGTCGCCCGCTCAATCTTCCGGCTTGAGAACACCCCGTTGGCGTAGCCATAAACCAGCAACGCCAACAACACGGAGGGGTGATACGCCGCACTGCCCCGACCCGCGTAGGCTTTCTCCAACGCACTGACATCGAGCCCATCAACCACCTCAACAATAAACCGCGCAAGGTGGTCTTCCGGCAGCCATTCATCGACTGAGGGAGGAAGCAGGTAGCCGGTCTGGCGGTCAACGGGATGGAAGCGACTCATTTCTCAAGAAGAATTCAGTGGGCAAGCGAACATTATCC
>CAYTBK010000391.1:0-1519 GCA_964436005.1 uncultured Acidobacteriota bacterium | reverse complement strand
TCACCGACTCGGCGGCGCGGCGGGCGTCGGGCTCGCAGGCGAAGACCTTCCGGGAAAGGTCCGCCAGGGCGGCCCGGACCGCCGCCCCGTCCCGCCGGACCTGCCTTTCGATCTTCTTCCGCCGCCGGCGGTCGTGGGCGTCGGAGTGGACCACCAGCGCCCGGTACGTTCGGCCGTACAGGACCGCTTCCCCCTCCCGCGTGCGGTAGCGGGCCCTCGCGTCCCTGTTCCCGGCCGGCTTTTCGGCCAGCGCCCCCGCCGGCTCCCACTCCCCGGCGGCCACCGCTTCCGCGACCAGGCGGCCGCACTCGCCGTACGTCGCCGGAAGGCGCGTGAGGAAGTCCGTCCCCTCCAGCCGGGACAGGTTCTCCTCCGTCACCAGCGCCGAGTCGCTCACGTAGACGAACTCCTTGCCCTGCAGTCCGTACTTCGCCATGGCGCCGCCCAGTTTCTCCAGCACGCGCCCGTTGATCTTCTTGTCCGACGCGTTGCCGTCGTGCAGGGACGCCTGGACGGGAATGTCCCTTTCCACGCACAGCAGCGACACGATGAACTGCTTCAGGTCGGGCTGGCGGTCCTTGCTGTGGCCGTACGTCAAGCGCACGGCGCCGGCGCCGCTTCCCCGGTACTCCCCCCACACCGACACGGACGTGGTGTCGTGGTGCACCTCGCTCCCGTCCAGGCCGAAAGCCCGAAAAGCGTTCAGCCCCACTTCCGAGAAGATGCTCCACGTGCCCGCCCGGTAGACCAGGTCCAGCGCCCGCCCCAGGTTGTCGTCGTTCAGCGCGTCGGCGCAAACGCCCAGCAGCCCTTCGCAGTCCCGCCCGCGGTAGAACTCGCTCATCCGGTACAGGGGGAAGCGCGTTTCCAGCACGTTCAGGACCGCCCCCGCCAACAGCGTCCCGGGGTCCACTTTCATCCGCCCCGGCGCCAGCCGGTTCACCGTTTCCACCAGCCCGAGGCGGTCGAGGTACGCCCTGGCCACCGGCAGGTGGCCGACCATGCGGCTCGTTCCCACGGCGCCACCCCTACTGTTTCAAGCCGAACGTGTTGGGCCCCACGCGGGCGAACAGCACGCCCTTGCGCACTTTCTTGGTCATGGCGGAGACCACCGATTCGCGGTCCAGCTTCGCCCCGAAACGCGTTTCCACCCGGAGGAGGATCTCGGAAAGGTGGAGCGCCGCGCCGGCCTCCTGCAGTACGTCCCGTATCATACTCATCTGGGACATACTCCTGGGGCCGACCCGCCGGTCCCCCTCGCCCTCCGCGCCGACCGCGCGCAAATACTCGCGAACAACCCGCAACTGGGCCCGCAAAAGGTCCCGTTGCAAAACGGCCCATTCTTTTGTGTCCATAGTCGCCTCCATGGACACCATAATAATTGAAAAGAGTTTGTGTGTCAACAAATATATTGACTTACAGATTGAAATCGGGTATTTTTCCCGCCGGAGGCGGCTCGCACGCCGCCGTGGACTTTTCCGGCGCTCGATCCCCCGGAAAAATGCCGCCCCCGGCCATC
>CAYTBK010000390.1:0-1550 GCA_964436005.1 uncultured Acidobacteriota bacterium | reverse complement strand
GGAGGTAATACCCGTACGGGCAGCGGGCCGCGGGGCCCTCCCACCGCGGGGCGTACCCCGTGGCCGGGGCGACCCGCATGGCCGCCGGCCGCCCGTCCGCCGACGAGTCGGCCGGCGGGCCGGGCGCCACCTCCCACCCCCGCCCAGCTGTCAGCTTCACCTGCCAGGCCACGGGTTCTCCCGTTGGATGGGCGGCGCTGTTCCCCTCCGGGGCGAGCTCGACCCACAGGTCGGCCCGCTGCGCTTCAGTGGTGACGCTTTTCCGCTGCTTCTGGGCCTCCGCCACGTTGCCCGCGTCCACCAGCCGGATCCCGAAGGACATCCGCGTCTCGTCTTTCCACTGCAGGAACACCTGGTTTTCGTGGATCAGCACACGGGGGTCCTCCCGTTCCAGGCGGACGGTCTGCCAGCCTTCCGGCACCTCCTCCGCCCGCCAGGAAACGTATTCGGCAGGGTAGTAGCCGATCTGCGAGATGCGCTCGAAGGTGATCCCCGCGTGGACGTAGCGCACGTACTCCCCGTTGTCGTCGGCGTGTTCGGTGAAGTAGCTGGTGGACTCCTCCGCCTTCAGCAGCGACACGTCCTTCGTGTAGCCCCGCAGCTCGGCCCGCGGCACCGGCTTCCCCCGCTCGTCCACGATCCGCAGCCGAAGCTCACGGTACGGCACGGCCTGGCTGCCCAACCCATAGCGGAGGGAATGGAAAACCCGGTCCAGGTTGATGATCCCGAAGCAGAGCAACAACAGGGTAGGAAAAATGACAGCCGCCGTAGCGAAAAGGATTTTCCGGGAGACCGGCCAAGCCCGGAAAACCTCTCGAAGCCAGCGAAGAATGCCGGTCCGCGTGGAGGCCTCGAGGGATTGGCCGGGTTGTTTGCTGAATGCAGTTACTTCTGGAGGCAATTTCATTTTCCCATTCATGCCGCCGGATTGGATCGGGAAAGCGACGACATCAGATGCCGGCAGGTATCCGCCGGCGCCACTTGGTGTGGGTGGGGTGCACCGGCTATTCCCTGGCGCCGGCTTTGACAAGGATGTCGGCCATTGCGGCATTTCCACTACTTCTAGCCAGATCTAAAACTGTTTTCTCGTTTTCGTCCCTGAGGTTCAGCACGGCGCCCTTTTGGAGCAAAAATTTCACCATAGGGAGATCTTCCTTTTCGACCGCGTAGAATATCGCCGTCCAACCCAGGTTGGACTGTGCGTTGACATCGACTCCCCTATCGAGAAGATACTGAACAATATCCACGTTGCCGCTGTTTGCCGCCGAAATCAAGGTGGTGTATCCGCGTCCGTTGAGGTGGTTCACGTCCGCTCCTTGCTCGACAAGACATTCCACTACCTCACCATTCCCATTTTCCGCGGCGACGTGCAGGGCCGTCTGACGGTAATCGTTTTCCTGCTCCGTCTCGGCGTGGCCGTTCAACAGGGCTTTCACTGCATCGATGCGATTCAGCTGGGCGGCGAAAATGAGGGCCGTCCCCCCGCCGTCGCCCTTATAACCTGAATTCCCGGCCCATTATAACGAGGCCGGCGGAAGGACGCCCAGTCT
>CAYTBK010000389.1:0-1571 GCA_964436005.1 uncultured Acidobacteriota bacterium | reverse complement strand
ACGACGCGGAAGGTTTCGTCGCCGCGGCGGACGACGTCGCGCAGGGCCACGGCCCTGGCCAACCGCTCCCGGATGAAGGCCTCGTCCACGGGGGCGTCGTCCCACCGCACGATGCGCACGGCGATGTGGGAGTCGCCGTTGGCGAAGCCGACGCCGATGAAGTCGCCATCCCGGCTCTCCACCCGGACGCACTCGCCCCGCCCGACGCCGTCGAAGGTCCCCGGTTCGAAGTCGTTCCGCCAGGCCCACAGGTGGCCCCGTTGCAGTCGCTTGTGGTATTCCTGCAGCATGCGGACGGTTTTCATCTCATTCCTCCAGGCATTCTCCCCGGACGGGCTCCCGTACGGGATCCGCTGGGAGTGTTTCGCCTTCCGGCAGCGGCCGCCGCGGCCGGCCGACGAGGACCACGTGCCAGGTCACGCCCGCCCCCACGGCCAGGAGCAGCGCCCAGGCCGCCCAGGAGCGGACCAGCGCGGCGGAAACGGCCAACCCCGCCCACAGTACGGCGAGGACGAAAGCGCGGGCGCCGGCCGAAATCCGGCGCCCTTCCCGGTAGGCCCGCAACTGGCCGCCGAAGAGCCGGTTTTCCAGCATCCAGCGGTGCATGGCCGGTGAACCGCGCAGGAAGCAAGCCAGCGCCAGCAGCAAAAAAGGCGTGGTGGGTAGCAGGGGCAGCGCCGCACCGGCCAGCCCCAGCCCCAGGGCGGCGAAACCGGCGATGCACCAGCCCAGCCGGCGCCAGCGGCTGCGCGCGGCTACGGCGTTCACGCCTCCCGGACCCATCGTTCCAGTTCACCGCGCCGCGCGGCGTCCTCGCGAACCTCCTGCGACCCCCGGAACAGCCTCCGCATGCCGCGGCCGTGGACTCTGAACAGGCGGCAAGCCCGGGCGGCATAGTAGAAGAACCGCTTCGGCGAGCGGGAGGAGATGGCGTAGACGTCGGCCAGGTCCTCCGGCGGTAGGAAGATCCGCCGCCAGGCGAAAGCGGCCTTGCCGGCCAGGCCCCTTTCCCCCAGGCATCGCCTGACGTTGGACGAAAGCCCCGGGCCCGGGGAACGGCTGCCGCAGACCTGGCGGGCCATCTCTTCCGCCCGGGCGGCTTCCCCTTCGGCCGGGACCAGCTCCCGCAGGACGGCCGGGGGCACCGGGGCGCCGAACCACCCGCCGGCCAGGGCGAGGGCCAGGTACACCCCCCGGGCGCATCGCCAGTCCCTGGCCCGGGCGGCCACAGCCTCCCAGTCCAGCTCCCTCCTGGCCTGCACCAGCATGGCGATGTCGAGGATCTGCGGCAGGCCCATCGCCAGGACGTGGTGGCAGACGGCGTGCACGCTCAGGTAGACCAGCAGGTCCTCGTCGGCCATGCCGAGGGCCTCGGCCCGGCCGACCCGGAAAGGCCGGGCGCGGGAGAGGACCTCCCGGACCGGCACCTTTGCGGGACCGTCCTTTTCCGACAGCCGCCGGTGCACCTCCACCGAAACCCCGCCCGGCCCCACCAGCGGGGCGACGTGCATGTCGGCCGCGGAGCCGGGGCGGGAGCGGAACCCCAGGGCCTCGATCCGCTCCACGGCCCG
>CAYTBK010000388.1:0-1579 GCA_964436005.1 uncultured Acidobacteriota bacterium | reverse complement strand
GTGTGATTGGGAATAAGAACAGCTTGATGAGAAATCTCATGCTGCACACCTCCATCCATCCGATAATTTTCTTCTACCCTAATCGTAGCAAGGAATCCAAATGTCGTCCATGTTGTTGATAAAAAATTTTAGTCTATGGTGAAAAGGCGGGTCATGATCTGATCCGCCTTTTCCCATACACCCTTTAGGCTGCTCTGAATATCCTCAATATCGGCTTCATAGATGCGTCCGGTCTCATGCGCCCGCTTGGCATATTGATTCAGATTGTTGCTGCTTCTTCGAAGGAGCGATACCAATTCAGAAATATCGGAGAGGTCCAGTCGGACCACATAGCCGTCAATGGCCATTTTTCTGATGTAGGCTCCCATGTTTTTTGTCCCTAACTGGCGCATCTTTTCTTCGACCAGCGCCTTTTCCCGCTCATTGACCATGATAATAATGGGGATCTGACGCTTCCTGTTTGCCAAGTCATCACCTCCTCAAGACCCAGCACACCACCTTTCAGCTGTAGACGCTCTGTTTTAGTCGTCTTCTTCTTTGTAGTCGGGAACCAGGATCAACTCTCTATATTCTTGATCACTCATGGTCGTCAGCTTCTTCAAAGCACTTTGGATAAGCTCAGCAAGCTCTGCTTCCTCAGGAGCAAGCTCCAGGGCGATTTTTTCAAGTCCTGCCATCAGTCCGGACCTGGTGCCGGTATCGTAAATACACATGAGGTTAAGCTCTTCAATACTGAATCTATCCATCTTCATCTCTCCATTTCTGCAGGTTTGTGAGGCAGCGTTTTGCTGATCTCCGATTTCTCAGAAGACTTTTTCAGCCGCTGCTTTACGGATTCCTTCTGGGGCTTTTTCTCTTCATGGCCTTCGGCAGCCTCTCTGGTTTTATCCACATCTTTGGTAGGAACGTTATTGATAAGTCCATCGAATTGATTGTCATTTTGCTCCACCGTATCCTCAATGCTCCGCAAGGGATTGATGGGTTTGATGAACTCCGGCACTTCCTTGAAGCCGATGGCATCCACATAATGAGCCGTGTAGTCACCGTGTTGCTTCAAGACGATGACATCGCTCATGGATAGGCTATGCCCTGTGAAGTCCTTGGGTCGGTCTTCATTGAACTTTTCATAGATGTCGTTCAGCGTCCCGTTTGTGTCCGAAGCCGCCTCAAAATGACCGGTATAGGTCAGATCATAATTCTTATAGTCCACAGTCAGACCAAGCTTCTGCAGGTGATGCAGGCTCTCGAATTGATGGTTGCGCAGATTATCGTCGTTTTTCAGTTGGTAGATGGCGTAGGTGTCATCGGGACCTGTGAGGAATTCCACCTCCTGCTGGCGAGGAGAAGGATTATCATCAGTCCCCGTCTTTTCGTCTTGCTGTCTAATGTCTACTGCAGTGATCCCGCGCTCCTTGGTGATTTCTGCAAAATGGCGGTCGATGTCATCGATGAGCTCGGCTGAGGTCTTGCTGATGGTTTCAAGAGAAGCCTTCAATTCAGGCAGATCCTTGTCCTTGCTCCAGGCAGCGATGTAGCCAAAGCTGTTCTCGTCTGTGGCGATGCCATAATAGGCACATAC
>CAYTBK010000387.1:0-1596 GCA_964436005.1 uncultured Acidobacteriota bacterium | reverse complement strand
CGGTCCTGTTGTGGCGCAGACTTCAGTCTGCGCGACGGACTCCCGGGCGCCGCGGCAACCTTCGCGCCGCACTCCTGGAGGCGAGGTACGCGCCCCCGGCGTAAGGCGCGTACGCCGGCCTTGGCGCCGGTCCGTCGGCGTGGTACCATCGCCGTTCGGAACAACGTGCCTGGAGGTGCTGCATGAAGAAGGGGTCGCTGGCCGTCGCATTTCTCGTCGTCCTGTCCGCCGTCTGCCTCGCCGGGGAGGATGGCCGGTCGGCCGCGCTGAAGGCGCGGCAGGAAAAGGACCGGGAGTTCGGGTCGTCCCCCACCTCCCCGCTGGCCGGGGCGGAGCGGCGCACCTGCAGCCCGGGGACCGTGGCCTGGCTGGGCGGCCCGAACATCATCTCCCTCGGCGAGAAACCCGCGGGGGCCGCCTCGTTCCGGATCGCCGGCGAGGGCGGCGGATGGGCCTGGTCCGCCCTGCCCGGCGTGGCCGAACGCCCGCGGAACGTTCCGGCGGGCCCGGCGCAGGGGCCGGTCACCCCGGGACTGGAGTTCCCCGTCGGTCGGCAGACCGTCATGGCCCAGCTGTCGGGCGGGAGCCTCGTGCTGATCCGCTTCGACCCCGACCGCGAGGAGATCCGGTCGTTCCGGGGGCTCTCCTACTTCCCCTACGACGAGCGCTACTGCGTGAAAGGAAAATTCGAACGCTGCAAAAATCCCGCAGAGATCCAGCTGGTCACCAGCCGGAACCTCAAGAAGACCTTCTTCCGGGTGGGCGTCATCCGCTTCGAGTGGGCAGGGAAGCCGGCCGCCCTGGCCGCCTTCGCCCCCTCGCAGGACCTGGCCGGGGCGGGGGAGCTTTTCGTCCCCTTCCGGGACGCCACCACCGGCGCGGAGACCTACTCGGCCGGCCGATTCCTGGACCTGCCGGTACCCGCGGGCGACGAGATCGCGGTGGACTTCAACGCGGCCTACAACCCCCTCTGCAACTACTCCGACGCCTACAACTGCCCCCGGCCCCCCGAGGAGAACGTATTGCCCTTCGCGGTGAAGGCCGGCGAAAAGACCTACGGCGAGGGGCACGGGCGCTGAGCGTACGCCGCCCCTCGGCGAGGGGCGGCTCCCGGAGGAGGACCCGGGAATTGCGTGGTGGGGCTGCAGGATTCCCGCCTCTCGGCGAGAGGCGGGGTACGGTCGGAGAGGGTACGGCGGCAGCCACTTTCAGGGCGCGATTTTGGCCACCCGGACCTGGAAAGAGCCGTCCTTCTCCTCGATGGAGTAGGTGTACGCGCCGCTGGCGGAGCGGGCCAGCCAGGCCTTCGCCGTCTCCGCCGTCCAGGCCGTCGCCCTGGCCGCCCTGGCGGCGCCCGTGTCGATGGCGTAGAACTCGTACTCCTTCGTCCCCGTCTCCAGCGGGTCGCCCGAACCCAACACCTTTTCCCGCTCGGCTACGGAAAGCCCCTTGTCGATGGGGCAGTCGGTGGCGCAGAGGAATTTCCCCTCGACCCAGCCCACCCCCTCGATGGTGAAGGGGAAGACCCCGGTCTGCAGCAATTCCTTGCCGTCCTGGTAGATGGCGATGTCGGGGTGCCCCTCGCCCCGGTAGCCG
>CAYTBK010000386.1:0-1603 GCA_964436005.1 uncultured Acidobacteriota bacterium | reverse complement strand
GCTTTCCGGCCTTGTGCGCGGCTTGGGCGGTGACCATGCGGGAACGTAGCCAGGCGAAGTATTCAGGCGACAGACGGCGGAACACTTTGCCGTCGCGCTCGAAGTCAGTCTCTTTGGTTCGAACCCAGGCGAGTTCTTTGATTTCAAGATCTGTGGCGACGAAGACCACATGGCAGGATTCTGGTGACGAAAGGATGTCTGGGCTTGTTCGATTTGCGGATTGGGCGGCATCCGTGCAGAGGTGACGGATCATGGTGGTCAACAGGCTCATGGTAAATCTCCGGAAACGTTGGTAGTCATCGTTTCCCGTTACTTACCGGAGCCTGACCATGGGTGTCGGATAGCCGAAAGCGCCGAAAGGGGTTTCGGCGCTCGACGACCTTTCGGCATCCCCTTTCGGCATCACTAAACAATAGAAGTATCAGTTAGTTATATATATTTTTCCGAAAGAGTAGAAAGATATGAGAATATTACTCTCGCATGGGCCAAAATTTTCTATACCCTGTTCCGAGAGGAGTATTGAAAAAAATACAAAGGAGGGGGAGTAATCTCTGAAACCTTTCGGCACTTTCGGCGCTTGCATCACAAATCCAACAAAAACATATAGTTGCACTGCCGAAAGGTACCCTTGGGACTTTCGGCAATGCCGAAACCCCTTTCGGTATCTCCGATTTCGTAACGATTTTTCCAGCCAAAGGCCGTTTTGTAATCGTTTTTCAAGCCGGATAACTGTTTTGCCAAAGGACCGCGTGGATATAAACAAGAAAAGCCCGCAGAAATGAATCCACGGGCCGGGCTTGGGTGATGATATGGGTGATGCGATCTATTTTGCTGATTGAATCGTATAGAGTTTGGTTCCGCGATGGTTCTGCCCTATTTCAATCTCGAACCCTGCCCCCCGGATGGTCTCCAGATCATTCACCAGCCGCTGTGCGAATTGCCGGGATGAGTCCATCTCGAAACGCAGACCGAAATCCCGAGCAACTCGCTTGAGGGCCACGAACAGGTCCCGGGAAAGAACCTCCCGCAAACTTCCATCGTCTTCAAAGCGGATCTGATACCGTTGGACGAACTCCTGAAGAGGGTCCGTCCGGCGGTCTCCGTAAACATCATGCGCATTGGTTTCGGTCGCGGTGCGCCACGCGTTGAACAAGGTCGCCAGCGCCGTCGCCGTATGATTTGAATCCCGGGCCGTATCCCGGCTGGTCCGGTTGAGCGACTCGATCTGCCGGGCGAATGCCGGTGCCAGCTCTCCCAACCCCTGTTCCATCTCTTCACGGCTCGATCCGGCCAGCATCATCAGGTACATCAAGCTGAGATATTCGTTGCAGCGGCGCTTGTCGTGGCTCCCCAGTGCCTCGTGCAAAAGCTTCATGGCATGGCGTCTCATGCCGTCTCGCATCATCGCCAGCACCACCCGGGTCCGCTTAATGATGGCCGAAATGATGAGGTCGCGATGCTGCTGGATGCCTGCGACGACCTCGGATTCGATGAAACAGTCATTGCCCTGGTTGGCGACATCGAAGTTGATCACAAAACTGCGTGATTGGATCTCCGAAAGCTCCCCGCACAGCGGCTCGATGCCGGTGGTGTTCAGCAGGCA
>CAYTBK010000385.1:0-1604 GCA_964436005.1 uncultured Acidobacteriota bacterium | reverse complement strand
TTTTCAGCTTTTTTCTGTGCTTTTTGTCTAGTTAAAGGCCAAAGGCGAGATTCCCGTAGGGAATCAACCGACCGACCGGTACGATCCCGATGGCCATGGATGATTTGCAGGCAAGGAATCTCGGGAAACATCCTGTTGCTATAGGACTTGATGCCCTATGGGCAAGGATGCGGCGGGGAAAACGTTCAGGCTATGGACATCCATGCCCTCCGGGCAAAAGGCCCGGCCTCCGCTTCTTGGCCGTCTTGATCTTCGTGTTGAGGATGAACACGAAGACACAGAAAAAGCGAAGAAAACAATAAAATGGATGGATAGGGGAATCACGGGAGGCAGGAAGATTGTTGCTGATTGCAGGGGGGGCGCACGGGGGCGGCGGGTCTGCGCATCGGCGGATCGCCGGCTTCCAGCCGGCCCGCAGGAAGGTTCAATGGGTTTGCCGGCAGGATGCCGGCGGTCCGGGGTCGCTCCGGCGGCGCCGCGGTGGACAATCGGCCGCCGGCAGGGTACACTCGCCTTTCGTGAAAAAAACAGCAAGGAGATGCCCATGAATGCGAAAAACGAGGAGACGAAGGCTTTCCGGCGCGTTCTGCTGAAGGTGAGCGGGGAGGCCCTGAAAGGGAAGTCGGCCGACCCCTTCGACCCGGCCTTCCTGGAATACCTGGCCGGCGAGATCCGCTCCGTGGTGGACGAAGGGTTCGAGGTCGGCGTGGTGGTGGGCGGCGGGAACATCTTCCGCGGCCTGGGCGGCGAGCAGAGAGGGGTGGAGCGCGTCACCGGCGACACCATGGGCATGCTGGCCACGGCCATCAACTGCCTGGCGCTCTCCGACGCCCTGGAGCGGGCGGAATGTCCCTCGGTGGTCTTCTCCGCCTTCCCTTTCCCGGGCGCCCTGGCCATGTCGGCCAACGCGGCCCGGGCCGCCCTGGACGACGGCATCGTGGTTCTCTTCGCCGGCGGCACGGGCAACCCCTTCTTCAGCACCGACTCGGCTTCCGCCCTGCGGGCCCTTGAAACGGGCTGCGACGCGCTGCTCAAGGCCACAAAGGTCGACGGCGTCTACGACAAGGACCCGGTCCGGTACCCGGACGCCCGCTTCCTCCGCCGCGTCAGCTTCGACGAGGCGCTGTCCCGGGACCTGAAGGTGATGGACGCCGCCGCCTTCTCCCTCTGCCGCGACAACGGCATGCCCATCCTGGTCTTCAACATCTTCGAGAAAGGCAACATCCTGAAGGCCGTGAAGGGCGAGGAGATCGGTTCCGTGGTGGGGTGACCCTAAGCGCCGGCGGAAGCCGGCGTGACGGGATCCCTGGCCTGGGGCGCCGTCCTGGCCGAATCGCCATTGGTCCCATCGGGAGCCCGCGATGCGGGGCTCGAGATCAGGGAAACGCGATCGCACGTTGTTTGGCCGGTCGCGGCCCGATAGGCCGCCCGGTCGATTCTGGGATTCCCTGTCCCAGGCCTGCGGCCTGGGCTCATGGATCTGGCGCCGTCGGCGCCGCTTCTTTCTTCGTGTTCATCTTCACAAAGGGGACGAACGGGAGACCGAGCCTTTTGCCCGTAGGGCATCTCGCCTTTGGCCTTTAACTAGACAAAAAGCACAGAAA
>CAYTBK010000384.1:0-1613 GCA_964436005.1 uncultured Acidobacteriota bacterium | reverse complement strand
GCGCTACCTCGTGCCCAAGCAGAGGAAGGCCTGCGGGTTGTCCGAGGCGCAGTTCTCCTGGGAGGAGGAGGCCCTCCTCGAGCTGATCCGGCACTACACGCGCGAATCCGGCGTCCGCAACCTGGAGCGGGAGATCGGCCGCATCGGCCGGAAAACTGTCCGCAAGATCCTGACGGAGGGAAACAGCGAAAAGCCCGTGACCCCGGCCGACGTGACCCGCTTCCTGGGAGGCCACAAATTCCGCCTGGTCAAGCGGGAGAAGCAGAACGAAGTGGGCATGTCCGTGGGCATGGCCTGGACGGAGGTGGGAGGCGAGATCCTGTTCACCGAGACCGGCAAGATGCCCGGCACCGGGAAGATCACCCTGACCGGGCAGCTCGGCGAAGTCATGCAGGAGTCCGCCAAGGCCGCCTTCAGCTTCGTGCGTTCGCGGCTCGCCCGCTACGGCATCGACCCGGAGCCCCTGCTCAAGACCGACCTGCACATCCACGTCCCGGAAGGCGCCATCCCCAAGGACGGCCCCAGCGCCGGGATCACCATGGCCGTCTCCATCCTGTCCTGCCTGACGGGCATCCCGGTGCGAGGCGACGTGGCCATGACCGGAGAGATCACCCTGCGCGGAAAAGTCCTGCCCATCGGCGGCGTCAAGGAAAAGCTGCTCGCCGCCCACCGTTCCGGCATTTTCGAGATCGTCCTGCCGGAGGACAACCGGAAAGACCTGGAGGACATCCCGTCCGAAGTGCTCGACACGCTGACCGTTCACTTCGCCGAGACCATGGACAGCGTGCTGGAGATCGCCCTGGAGCGATCACCCGTCACCGCCGTCGCGCCGCCCGCGCCCTTGCCCCTGCCGCTGCAGACAGGTGATTCCGAAAAAGGGGAGATCGCCAATTGACCCGTCCGTCCCTCTCTTCGCCGCAGCTTCCGGCAATGCCGACTGAAACGCGGGAAATGGTGCACCCGTGAAGGCGCCGGTCTGCACCTTCGTGACCAGCGCCGTGGAGTCTTCCGGTTTTCCGGCCCAAATCCTCCCGGAAGTCTGCTTCGCCGGCCGCTCCAACGTCGGGAAATCTTCCCTGATCAATGCGGTGGCCCGGCGGAAGGGGCTGGCCAAGGTGGGCGCGGCACCGGGCAAAACGAGACTGGTGAACTATTTCCTGGCCGATTCCTCCTTCTACCTGGTGGACCTGCCGGGTTACGGGTTCGCCAAGGTGAGCGCGGAGGAGAAAACCCGCTGGGGGCGCATGGTGACGTCGTATCTGGACGAGCGCCGGCGGCCCAAGCTGCTGTGTCTGCTGCTGGACTCCAGGCGCCAACCGTCCCCGCTGGACCTGGTCATGAAATCGTTCGTGGAGGAGAGAGACGTTTCTTTCCTCGTCGTCGCGACCAAGGTGGACAAACTCACCCGAACCGAGCGTTCCGCCAACCTGGCCGCCATCCGGAAACTGTTTCCGGAGATAGAGATCGTCCCCTTCTCGTCCGTCACCGGAGAGGGCCGCAAGGAATTGACCGGACGCATCCGCTCGTTCGTGGAGCACCACCAGGCAGCGGCGCCCGGAAACCCAAAGACTATTGGAGGCACACATGAAGAATAAACATCAGCAAGAAGGACT
>CAYTBK010000383.1:0-1623 GCA_964436005.1 uncultured Acidobacteriota bacterium | reverse complement strand
CTCAGACTGCTGACAAAGTCCCCGCTGGTCGGGGACTTTGTGTTTGAATTTCGGGATGCTCAAGCCATCGCATCCCAAGCAGAGTGAACTGGAGATGGTCACGATCGAGGAGTTGGTTCCCAAGGACCACTTGCTGCGATTGATTGACCGCCACATTGACTTCAGCTTCATTCGAGCCAGGACCGAACACCTGTACTGCAGCGACAACGGCCGACCTGCCCTCGATCCGGTGGCCTTGTTCAAAATGCTGCTGATCGGCTACCTGTTCGGGGTGCGCTCTGAGCGCAGGCTCATGCAAGAGATCCAGGTCAATGTGGCTTACCGCTGGTTTGTCGGCTTGAACCTGACCGAGCGCGTACCCGATGCATCGACCTTCTCGCAAAACCGGCGCCGCCGTTTTGCGGGCACCGGCATTGAGCAGGACATCTTTGATGCGATCGTCGCGCAGGCGATCGAGCATGGCCTGATCGGCGGGCAAGTGCTCTACAGCGACAGCACGCACCTCAAGGCCAACGCCAACAAGAACCGCTTCGTGGTGCACGAGGTCGAGCAAAAGCCCGTGGCTTACCTGGCAGAGCTCGATGCGGCCATTGACGTTGATCGAGCCCAGCATGGCAAGCCCCCACTCAAGCCCCGTGACGAGGTGGTGCAGACAAAAGAGATCAAGGTCAGCACGAGCGACAAGGATGCGGGTTACATGACCCGAGAGGGCAAACCGCAAGGCTTCTTCTACCTGGATCACCGTACCGTTGACAGCCGCCACGCGCTCATCACCGATACCCATGTGACACCGGGCAACGTGCACGACAGCCAACCCTATCTGGGGCGACTGGATCGTCAATGCGAGCGCTTTGGGCTCACACCCTTGGCAGTGGGGCTTGATGCAGGTTACTTCACGCCGATGATCTGCAACGGACTCGAGCAACGGGGTGTTTACGGGGTCATCGGTTACCGCCGCCCCAATCACCAAGATGGCTACCTCTACAAGCGTGAGTATCACTACGACGCCCAGCGCGATGGCTATGTCTGCCCGCAAGGGCAGTTCCTGCCGTACCGCACCACCAACCGAGTGGGTTACAGGGAGTACCGATCAGACCCCCATCAGTGTCGAGACTGTCCGTTGAGGGGGCAATGCACCAAGAGCGCCAACTTCACCAAGGTGCTGGTTCGCCACGTGTGGGATGACGCCAAAGAGCGAGTCAACGGCCATCGGCTGACACCACAAGGCAAGAAGATCTACGAGCGCAGAAAAGAGACCGTCGAGCGCAGCTTTGCAGACGCCAAGGAGTTGCATGGCCACCGATATGCCCGATTCCGCGGTCTGGAGAAAGTGCGCGCGCAATGCCTGATGGCTGCGGCCGCGCAGAACATCAAGAAGATCGCCAGGCTGCTGGCGCAGCTTTTATGGCCCCTGCAAGCGCTCAGCAAGACGATCACAGCCATCATCTTGGCGCAGATCGAGCAGGCCGCGCCCCAAACGCGCATCACAGGCTCAGCGAGCAGATTCGCGCTCGCGACTCCATAAACAACAAACCCGGCCTGAAAAGACGGGGTTTGTCAGCAGCCTGAGCCCGGCGGTGCCGGGCTTTTTTTGTTTGAGCGTTGGGGATACGCTCAACGCTC
>CAYTBK010000382.1:0-1639 GCA_964436005.1 uncultured Acidobacteriota bacterium | reverse complement strand
GTATCGATTCACCCCCCGTCCCCCTCGACAACCCAGATCGTGAATTATTTTTGCGACTAGGCAAAAAAGTACTGGTACAACGCTCACATTCCGGGCAGATTCTGGAGGATGGTACTTGATCCTGTCCTGACCGATCCGAGATACGTGGCGCTGGCTGCCGAGAACGCCGCGCTGCGCGCCGAGATGGCAGGTTTGCGGGAGGCGATGGAGCGGCTGGAGAAGCTGCTGGAAACGATCCAGGGACAACTTTCCAAGGACAGTCACAACTCCCACAAGCCGCCGGGGTCGGATGGGCCGCAAGCCACCAAGCGGCCTTCCAATCCACCCTCGGGACGGAAACGTGGCGGGCAACCGGGTCGAACAGGCAAGGCGCGGGAGTTGCTGCCGGAGGGTTCCGAGAAACGAACGGTGGAGGTCAAGCTCACGACCTGCCCTCACTGCACCTGCGTCCTGCCGCCGGAGGCCATCACCGGCACGGTGACCCACCGAGTCCTTGACTTGGTGCGCGAACTCACGGAGGTCGTGGCCTTCCGGCTTGATGTGGGCCTCTGCCCGAAGTGCCACAAGTCCATCCGGGCGGAACTGCCCCCGGAGGCGGGGGTTGGCGAACTCGGCCCCCAACTCCGGGCGCTCGTGGCCTACCTGCGCACGCAGGGGCGCATGAGCCTTGGCCCGCTTCAATTCTTCTGTCGGGAAGTCCTGCATATTGATATCTCGCGAGGCTGGCTCCACGAGAGTGGTATTCGCATCAGCGACGCCGTTGCCCCCGTCTGGGAGGCTTTGGCCGAGGAGATCCGAGGCTCCGACGTCGTCAACATGGACGAAACGGGATTCGGACGAAAGGACCGGGACTGGATTTGGGTGGCGCTGACGGCGCGCACGGTGTTCTTCCACTTCAGCACCACCCGGGGCTTCGAGGCTCTGAAGGCCATCCTTCCCGAAGACTTTGGTGGCGTGTTGTGCACCGATCGCTTCACGACCTACCGAAAGCTCAAAGACGCCGTCCGCCAATACTGCTGGGCTCACCTCCGACGCGAATTCATCGCCCTCAGCGAGGCGAAGGACCCCGTCGCGTCTCGCCTGGGGACCCATATGCTGGAAGATCAGGAGCGGATCTTCGACCTGTGGCACCTGTTCCGAAATCAGGAGATCGACCGTCCGGCTCTGCGCCTGCAGACCGCCGTCATCCTCGCCAGGATGAAGCGCAACCTGGCACGGGCCACCCAGACGGAGCCCAAGGCGGCGCGAACCCTCGGAAAATCCCTGCTCGACCATTGGGACAAGCTCTGGACGTTCCTGCGCGTTGAAGGCGTGGAACCGACCAACAATTCGGCGGAAAGAGCCCTTCGCCCGCTGGTCATCCTGAAACGGATCTTCCAGCGCCTGCCCAGCATCGGCGGCAAGCAGTTCTTCGAACGCCTGCTCAGCATCGGCGCAACCGCACGGGTCCGTGGTGTTCCCTACTTCGATTGGCTCCTTCGCGCCATGCACGCCGCCCATCAGGGAATGCCGCTCCCTGCCTTGGAAACTGGCTGACCGGGCCCTCGACATCATCCAGTCATCTCGGAGGAAACTGCGCCAGTCCATCTCGGCGCATGGCTGGAGGCTTGGCTTGGGAAACAGGGGGTGAATTCATACC
>CAYTBK010000381.1:0-1644 GCA_964436005.1 uncultured Acidobacteriota bacterium | reverse complement strand
ACGCCCACCGGCGTCATGACCATGCTCGACGCCTACGGCCTCGAGCTGGAAGGGAAGACCGCCGTGATCGTCGGTCGCAGCCTGCTCGTCGGCAAGCCCCAGGCCCAGCTGCTCATGGCCCGCAACGCCACCGTCGTTTGCGCCCATTCCCGGACGCGCGACCTGCCCGCCGTCTGCCGCCAGGCCGACATCCTGGTGGCGGCGGTGGGCAAGCCCGGCCTGATCACCGGGGATTTCATCCGGGAAGGCGCCGTGGTCATCGACGTGGGCATCAACAGCGTGTCCGACGAAGCGGAGATCCTGCGGATCGCCGGCCCCGACTCCCCGCAGTACCGGACGTTCCAGAAACGGGGCCGCGCTTTGGTGGGGGACGTCGAGTGGCGCACCGCCATCGAGAAGGCCGGGTACATCACGCCGGTGCCGGGAGGCGTGGGCCACCTCACCATCGCCCAACTCCTGCGCAATACGCTGGACGCCTGCCGGAAAGCCACCCGGGGAGTCTGAGATGGGCATCCGCTGGACACCCGCGGCCCTGCTCCTCCTCCTGGGCGGGGCCATTCTCCCGGCCATTCCCTTTGCACCGGCCCGCGCCGGGGTGATGGAGAAGGTGGCGGTGGGCAAAGGGCCCAACTTCATCCGGATCGCTCCGGACGGGAAATCCGCCGTGGTCACCGATTACGCTTCCGACGAGATCTCCGTGATCGGCCTGTCGCCTCTCCGGCAGACGGCCCGGGTCAAGGTCGGTTACGGCCCGTTGGGCGTGGTATTTTCTTCCGATGGAAAATTGCTTTATGTTTCCAACATGGGTGGAGGACTGGTCAAGGTCATCCGGTACCCCGCGCTGGAATTAATGGAAGCCCTCAAGGTGGGCCATATCCCGACGGACCTGGCCCTGTCGCCCGACGGGTACCGGCTCCTGGTGGCCAACTACGGCAAGGGCAAATTCGGCCGCGTCGACGCCGTCGACCTGGAAACGGGTCGCATCGGCGCCTCTGCCCCGGTGGGCGTCAAGCCCATCGCCATCGTCGCCCACCCGGCCGGCGACGTCGCTTTCGTCGCGAACAGCGCCGAAAGCACGGTTTCGGTGCTGAATCTGGAGACCATGAAGGTGGCCGAGACGCTGAAGGTGGGGGACGGACCGGACGGACTGGCCCTGAACCGGAACGGTCGCAAGCTGTACATCGCGCATTCGCGGTCGAACGACCTCTGGGTCTGGGACGTGCGGCGGAAGCAGGTTCTGGAGAAGCGCCCCCTGCCGGCCGGACCCTTCCGGGTCGCCCTTTCGCCGGATGAGCGGACGGTCGCCGTGGCCTGCAGCCAGGCCGGACAGGTCGTCCTGCTCCCGGCCGACAGCGGCCCGGGTTCCCCCCGGACCATCCAGGGGCTGAAGAATCCCGTCGATCTCGCCTTCACGCCCGACGGGCGCTTCCTTCTCGTCGTCTGCGAAGGGGCCGACGCCGTGGTGGCCTGCCCGGTCGCCGAGGCGGCCTCCTGAGCGGTGCCCATGGCCAGGGGCGTGAACCGGGTTTTCCTGTGCCGTTCGCGACACAGCCTCTTGTCGCGGCCGTCGTTTTCCGCTATGGTGCAACCATGATCATGAGCGGCAACCTCCAGTTCATCAATTCGCAGATGTTGTTCCAGTAC
>CAYTBK010000380.1:0-1671 GCA_964436005.1 uncultured Acidobacteriota bacterium | reverse complement strand
TCTCCTTTCGCCTGGCGATTCCCGCCGCCAGGACTTCAGGGATTCCGTTTTTTCTGCCCGATCCTGTTTTCCGTCCCCCGGCACAGCCGGACGATGTTGGTGTGGTGCATGCCCACGATGAGGGCCGAACTGGCGGCCGCGACCCAGAGCGCCGCCGCCTGCCCTCCGCCGTAGCCGTACAGCCAGCCCAGGACGGGGAAGGCGGCCGTGGCCACGATGGAACCGAGAGACACATAGCGCGTGAGGAGAACGAACACCACGAACGGCGCCAGCGTGCTCAGGGCGGCCAGGGGCATGAGGGCGAGGTAGGCCCCCAGGCCGGCGGCGACGCCCTTCCCCCCCTTGAAATGGAGGAATATGTTGAATACGTGCCCGAAAATGGCGGCGAAGGCGGACAGCGACGCCCACAGCCAGACATCGGCAGAAGGATCGAGGAACCACTTGGGCAGGAGGACCGCCAGGGCTCCCTTGCCGGCGTCCAGCAGCAGGGTCAGGACGCCCTGCCATTTCTTCCCGGAGCGCAGGACGTTGGTGGCCCCGATGTTCCCGCTGCCCGACTCGCGGATGTCCTTGCCCTCGGCCAGACGGAAAATGATCAACCCGAAGGGGATGGAACCAAGAAGGTACGCAATGACGACGAACAGTGCGGGAGAGTTCACCCGACACCTCCTGTGAGGGGAAAACGGTGCAAGGCGGTGTACACCGCGCCCTGCGGCTGCAGGTCGCTGCGGTACAGGACCAGGGAGTCGGCCCGCCAGGATCCGCAGGACCTGCGGCCCGCCTGTTCCAGCTTTTCCACGAAAGTGTGCAGGCCGTGGGGATCCTTGATGCGCGCCAGGGTCAGGTGCGGCTTGTACTCCCTTGTTTCCGGCGGGAAACCCAAGGGCTCGAGGGCACTTTCCACCCGCCGGTGCAGCGCGGCGAGGTGCGGCGGAACCGGCCCCAGGCCCAGCCAGGCGACGCGAGGCTCGCGGCGATTCGGGAAAACGCCGGTCCCTTCGGCCTTCAGCTCAAAGGCCGGGCCAACCGCCGCCGTCTCCAGGGCCCGGATCACCGGCGGCACTCCGTCGGCGGGCACTTCCCCGAGAAAAGCCAGCGTGCAGTGGATATCCGTCGGCCGGGTGAAGCGCACGGCCCGCGGGGCGAAAGGGCGAAGCTCGGCCTGCAGGGCCTCGATGGCGCCCGCGACCTCCCGGGGCAGCGGCAATGCGGCGAAGAGCCTCATGAAACGGAATCCCTCCCCTGCCGGCCAACCCGGCCTCATGCCGTCCTGCCTCCCGGGCGGTTTCGGCCACGGCCGATCGTTCTGCCGGCGCATCCGGCGCAGTATACCACGCCCGCGGAAGCAGGGAGAATGCCGGCGCAAAGATTTTCAACGGGGAATAAACCGTCGTCGCAGCCGGTCCAGCCCGACCAGAGCCAGCGCGCCGGCGGCCCCGGACACCAGGGCCCAGAGCCAGTCCGCCACCGGCAGGTTCCGGATCTCGTAGAATTGCCGCAGGAAGCCGAAGGGGGCGACCGCCGGCGACGCCAGCGCCAGCAGCAGGAAAACGCCCACCAGGCCCCCCGCATAGGCGGAGTAGAGACGCCGGCTCCCGCCGCCGCCCGGCAGCGCCACCACCAGGAAGTTGGCCACCGCCACGAAAACCAGCACCACCAGCATGGTCATGC
>CAYTBK010000379.1:0-1673 GCA_964436005.1 uncultured Acidobacteriota bacterium | reverse complement strand
ACGAGCAGGCCGCACTCGTAGTTGGTGGAGGGGCTGAAGGGGCCCTCCAGGCGGGTCAGCCCGCGTCCGGCGCACCAGTCGGACGCGGCCTCCAGGAGCGCCCGGGCCGTTTCCGGCCGCTCGTCGGTCTCGAAGAAACCGAAGTGGCCGGTCTTCTCCCCGTGGAAAGACTCGTAGGCGCGGTTCCGGATGGCCGCGACGGTGCCGACGACGGCGCCGTCCTGCTCGGCGAGGAAGAACTCGGCTTCGGCCTCCCGATAGAACGGGTGCCGCCGGCGGTTCAGAATGGCTTTCCGGTCGAAAAGCGGCGGAGGGACCCAGAGGGGGTGGGCGCGGTATTTTTCGTAGGGGAAGCGCGTGAAGGTGCGCAGGTCGGTCCGTGATTGGACAGGGCGGACTCTGGGCGAACGCAAGGGGCACTCCTTGGCGGATGACTTGGCAGGCCATGATAAGCGAAGGCCGGCCCCGCTGTCCAGAGATCGGTGCGGCCGGCCGGGGATTTCCCGCTTTCGCCGCGTGTCGGTCGCCCCTACGCCGTGGCCCGCCGGCAGGCTTCCACGAAGGCGCGGAAAATCGCCCGGGAAAGCGGCGTGCCGGGAATGGCCTCGGGATGCCACTGGACCGCCAGGACGAACTGCCCGGCCCCTGGCATGACCAGGCCCTCCACCACGCCGTCCGGAGCCCAGGCGAAGGGCGTCAGCCCCTGGCCGGGCGTGCGCACCGCCTGGTGATGGGAGGTGTTCACGTGAAAGTGCCGGCCCCCGCCCTCCGCCCGCTCCGGCCAGCCGGCGACGAAGTCCCGCAAGCTCCCCAGCGTGGCCGGCAGGGCGTCGGCGTCCAAGCGCAGCGAGTGGCCGTCGCCCTCGCTGTCGGAGTGGTCGATGTCGCCGAACCCCTCAGACGGCAGGTCCTGGATCAGCGTCCCGCCCTGGTGGACGTTGAGGCGCTGCGTGCCGTAGCAGATGGCCAGGATGGGGAGTTTCCGGCGGAGCGCCTCTTCGATGAGGAGGGCGTCGGTCCGGTCGCGGAGGGGTTGCACGGGGCCGAGCCGTGGCTGCGCCGGGGCGCCGTAGAGGGCGGGGTCGACGTCGCTGTTGCTGCCCGACAGGCATACCCCGCCGGCGTGGGCGAGAAGCCCGCGGATGTGGCCTTCTTCCGGGATGAGCGGGACGAGGAAGGGAATTCCCCCCGCCCGGTGCACGGCTTCGGCGTAGAAGTGCTTGAGGTATTCCTCGGAAACGCCCGGGTTCCGGCGCAACGGTATGGCGATCAGGGGGCTGTGTGGCATTCTGGCTCCTCGGCCGCGGCCAACGGGCGGCCGTTCCGGGAAATCTACCCGGGGTTCCCTTCGGACGGCGGTTGCATCGCGGCGCCGGTGTCCCGTTTCAGGTAGCGTGAATACATCCAGCTGGCTAGGATGAGGAGGGCGAGCGCGCCGCAGATGGCCAGGCCGACTTGCAGCATCCGGTGCTCCATGAAGTTCATGATCTCGTCGCGGTAGAGCACCGTCAGAACTCCCCACAACCCGTAGCGGACGATGCGGCCGCAGACCGTGGCGGCGGTGAAGGTCGACCACGACAGCCGCATGACACCGGCGGTGAGGACGAACAGCTTGAACGGCATGGGCGGGGGCGTGATGCAGGGCAGGAAGACGGCCCAGAAGCCGCGGCGGG
>CAYTBK010000378.1:0-1677 GCA_964436005.1 uncultured Acidobacteriota bacterium | reverse complement strand
AAGACCACCAAGGCCGGCATGGCCGTCGGTCCTGGAAGCATGACCCAAAACCTCACCGGGAGCTGGGGCGTCTCCAACCCCGTATACGACGATTCCAAATGTATCAGGTGCCAGAGGTGCTGGTTCATCTGTCCCGAGGGGTGCATACGCCGCACCGATGACGGAGCGCTGCAGTTCGACATCCGCTACTGCAAGGGCTGCGGGCTGTGCGTCAAGGTCTGCCCGAAGGATGCCATACACATGAAGAGGAAGGGGATGAAAGCATGAGGTCGGTGAGAGCTTTAACGGGAAACGCGGCGGCGGCGTACGGCGTGAAACTATGCCGGCCGGAGGTCATTCCCAATTATCCGATCACCCCGCAGACCATCATCATCGAGCAGCTGGCCGACTTCATCAACGACGGGGAGCTGGACGCCGATTTCATCCCCGCCGACAGCGAGCACTCGGCCATGAGCATGGCCATCGGCGCGGCGGCCACCGGCGTGAGGACGTTCACCGCCACCGCCTCGCACGGCCTGGCGCTTATGCATGAGATGCTCTACGTGCCGCCGCAGGTGCGCCTGCCGATACTGCTGGTGAACGTGAACCGTTCGCTGGGCGCCGGCAGCGGTATCTGGGTGGAGTACAACGACTCCATGGCCGAGCGCGACTCGGGATGGATGCAGGCCTACGCGGAGGACAGCCAGGAGGTACTGGACATGGTCATCCAGGCCTACCGCATCGCCGAGGATCCGCGAGTGGTGCTCCCGTTCATGCTCTGCCTGGACGGATTCATATTATCGCACACCGTGGAGAGGGTGGAGGTCCCGGGACAGGAAGAGGTGGATTCCTTCCTGCCGAAGTTCAAGCCCCTCAACCGTCTGGACCCCAAAGATCCGATGAGCATCAACATCGCCGTTTCGCCCGCCCACTCCATGGAGATGCGCTATCAGCTCGATAGGCAGATGGACGGCGCCCGAACGGTCGTCGCCGAGGTGGACGATCTTTTCGCCAAGCAGTTCGGAAGGCGATACGGCGGTCTCATAGACACCTATCGCATGGAGGACGCGGAGACGGCGCTCATTACGCTCGGCACGGCAACATCCACCGCCCGGGTGGCCGTGGACGAGCTGCGCGCCGAAGGCAGGAAGGTCGGTCTCATCAAACTGCGCTTCATGCGGCCGTTCCCGCACCAAGAGATCAAGAGCGCGGTCAAGAACATCAAGGCCCTGGGCGTATTCGACCGTTCCATCTCCGCGAACCGGTTCGGCCCGGTGTTCACCGAGGTCCGCAACTCGTTGTACGGGAGCGGGATACCGATAACCGACCATATCGCCGGCATCGGCGGCCGCGACCTGAAGGTCGCCACCTTCAAGGAGATGTTCGAGGTGCTGGAGAAGAGCGCTTCCGGCCAGAAGGTTAGGGACTGCACCTGGCACGGCCTACGGGGGGAAATGTGATGGACCGCAAGATGAACATTAGGAACATGCCGAGCGAAGACCATCTGCTCTGCGGACAGGGCGCCTGCGCCGGTTGCGGCGTGGCCATAGCGGTCAAGAACATCATGAGGATACTGGGGGAGAACACCACGGTCTACGTTCCGGCAAGCTGCCTGCTTGTGTTCGGGGGAGGCATGTATCCGCACTCCGCCTTCGACGTTCCGTTCTTCTACAGCGCCTTCGAGAACACCGGGGCGGT
>CAYTBK010000377.1:0-1708 GCA_964436005.1 uncultured Acidobacteriota bacterium | reverse complement strand
CTCGCCTTTGGCCTTTAACTAGACAAAAAGCACAGAAAAAAGCTGAAAAAAAGTGAGGCAACTCGCAAAAATATCTTGCATTTTTCCTTCTCGAGGTCTAGTATATATCGTAGATTTCAAGGAGGTCGCCATGGGTTACCCAACCAAAGTCCAGCTGATCAAACGCGCCAAGACGGAACAGTGGTACGTCAACTTCCCCGCCGCTGTCGCCCACGCCATGGAATTCAAAAAAGGAGAGGTCGTCGAATGGTCCATCTCCGACTTGTCCGAACTCGTCCTGCGCCGGCTCACGCCTCCCCCGAAACCTGTGAAAAAAAAACCGCAAGCCTGAGCCAGGCTTTCGACGAACTGTTCGAGAAAACTTCCGGCGCTTTCCGGGACCGACGGGTCCAGCGGCGGGCCCACGTCCTGGCCCGGGCCAATTCCGTCTGTCTCGGGAGGCGCACCGTCTCCGGCCTGCTGACGGCTTGCGGCCGCCAGTTCGAGGACTGGTCCGCCAGCTACCGGCTCTTCGAGCGGCGACGCTTCCGGCCCGACCGGCTCTTCGCCGTCCCCCTGCAGGCCGTCACGGAGCACCTCGCTCCGGAGGCGCCCCTCGTCGCCGTCATGGACGACACTCTCTTCCCCAGGAAAGGCCGTCGGGTGAGCGGCGCGGCCTGGCGCCACAATCCGCAAGGCCCTTTCTTCGCCCATCAAATCACCTGGTCGCAACGGGCCGTCGAATTGTGCGCCATGCTCCCCGCCAACCCCGCGGGCGCTTGTTCCGCCCGCGCCGTCCCCGTCGACCTGGTCCTGCAGCCTGCCCAGCCCAAACCTGCCGCCAAGGCCACGCAACAGCAGAAACAGCTGTACGCCCAGTTCCGCCGGGAAACCGCCATCCCCAACCTGGCGGTCAAACGCGTGCAGGCCCTTCGCGATTCCCTGGACCGCTCCGGGCAACTCCAGCGCCAGATCCTGCTGGCCGTGGACGGTGGCTACACCAACAAAACCCTGCTGGCCAACCTGCCTTCCCGCACCGCCTTGATCGGCCGCATCCGAAAGGACGCGAAACTCTTTGCCCCGCCGCCGCCGGCGGACGCCCAGCGCGGCCGCCCGAAACTCTACGGCCAACCGCTCCCAACGCCCGAGCAACTCCTGCTGGACCCCTCGGTCAAGTGGCAAACGGTTTCCGCTTTCGCCGCCGGGCAACTCCGCGAGTTCCAATACAAAACCTTCGACTGCTGTCGCTGGGCCAAGGGCGCCGGCGGGCGCGACCTCCGCCTCGTCGTCGTCCGCCCCCTCTCCCGCACACCCCATGAGCGCGGGCGGCGCCTCTTCTTCGCCCACCCCGGATACCTCGTCTGCAGCGACCCTTCCATCGACGTCGGACAGATCATCCAGGCCTACGTCTGGCGGTGGGAAATCGAGGTCGGCTTCCGCGATCAGAAAACCCATCTCGGCCTGGGCCAACCCCAGTGCCGCACGCCCCTGGCCGCTGAAAGCGTCGTCCAGTTCCAGGCTTTCGTTTACGCCCTGCTCCTGCTCGCCGCCCATCGCTGCGGCCTGGTGGCACCGCCTTGCCCCAAGTGGCGAACCCCTCCCGCCCAGCCCCAGCGCTGTTCCATCCTGCAGATCATCTCCTCGTTCCGCTCGGACCTGTGGGGACTGTCTTGGGAACGGCCGATTAAAACCCACTTCGTTTCGAATACCCACCCGTCGGCGAAGCCTC
>CAYTBK010000376.1:0-1712 GCA_964436005.1 uncultured Acidobacteriota bacterium | reverse complement strand
GAGGCATAGCGGTCCAGCGGATGTCCGGTGATCAGGAAGCCCAGCGCCTCCTTTTCATAGCCCAGCTTTTCCTTGTCATGCCACTCTTCAATATCCGGCAGCTTGCGGCCGGAACGGGTAGCGGTGGCAGTGGGCATATCACCAAACAGCGAAACCTGGGCGCTGTCCCGTTCCTCCTGAAAACGCTGGCCTGCGGTGGTGGCATCATCCAGGGCCGCCATCAGCGGGGCGCGATGCTTGTGCAACGAGTCAAAGGCACCGCATTTGACCAGCGCCTCCACCACCCGTTTGTTGACCCGGCGCAGGTCCACCCGTTCGCAGAAATCATAGATGTCGCTAAAGGGGCCATCTGCGCGGGCCTCGATAATTGATTCCACCGCACCGCCGCCAACCCCCTTGACCGCACCAAGGCCAAAACGCATCGACTTGCCCGACACGGTAAAGGACTGGCCCGAGGCGTTGATATCCGGAGGCAGTACCTCAATCCCCTGTTCACGGCAGTCACTGATGCTCTTCAGCACCTTGTCGGTGCTGTCCATGTCGCAGGAGAGCAGGGCGGCCATGAATTCAACCGGGTAGTGGGCCTTCAGATAGGCGGTCTGATAGGCGATCAGGGCATAGGCGGCGGAGTGGGATTTGTTGAAGCCGTACTCGGCAAATTTGGCCATCTGGTCAAAGATCGCCTCGGCCTTTTTGACGTCCAGCCCCTGGGCCTTGGCCCCTTCCAGGAACGGTTCCTTTTCCTTGGCCATAACCGCCGGGTCTTTTTTACCCATGGCGCGGCGCAGCAGGTCGGCCCGTCCCAGGGAGTAACCGGCCAGGGAGCGGGAGATCTGCATGACCTGTTCTTGGTAAACAATGACCCCGTAGGTGTCCTTCAGGATCGGCTCCAACTGGGGCAGGTCGTAGACCACCTTCTGGCGGCCATGCTTGCGCTCGATGAATTCATCCACCATGCCGCAGCCCAACGGACCGGGACGGTAGAGGGCGCAGGCAGCGATTACATCCTCAAAACAGGAGGGCTTCAGCTTGACCAGCATCTCCTTCATGCCGCTGGATTCAAGCTGGAAGATGCCGGTGGTGTTGCCGGCGGTGATCAGATCGTAGCTGGCCTGGTCATCATCCCGCAACCGGGTGATATCAAATTCCGGGTTCTGCCCTTCCCGGATCATCCGCACCGCGTTCTGGATCACGGTCAGGTTCTTTAAGCCCAGGAAGTCAAACTTGACCAGTCCCACCATCTCGACATACTTCATGGAATACTGGGTGTTGATGCCGCCGGTCTTCTGATCCTTGTAAACCGGCAGATACTCTTCCAATTGATCCGGGGCAACCACCACCCCGGCGGCATGGGTACCGGCATGGCGGGCCAACCCCTCCAGGCAGTTGGCGGTTTCAAGCAGTTGGGCCACCTTGGGGTCGGCAGCAGCCATTTCTTTTAGTTGCGGTTCCTGCTTGATCGCCTTTTCAATGGTCATCTTCAGATCATCGGGGATCAGCTTGGCGATCTTGTCCACATCACCGTAGGCCATGTCAATGGCCCGCCCCACATCCCGCACCACCGCCTTGGCCTTCATGGTGCCAAAGGTGATGATCTGGCAGACCCGCTCACGGCCGTACTTCTGCACCACGTACTCGATCACCTTTTCCCGCTGATCCTGGCAGAAGTCCACGTCGATATCAGGCATGGAGATCCGTTCCGGGTTCAGGAA
>CAYTBK010000375.1:0-1715 GCA_964436005.1 uncultured Acidobacteriota bacterium | reverse complement strand
GTCCGCGCCCTGGTGGTGGACCGCCGGGGGCGGCTGTGGGCCGGCACCGACGGCGGAGGCGTGTACCTGCTCGCGGAAGGGCGGGTGTTGCGCAACTACACCACCCGTAACGGATTGGCCGACGATTTCATCTACTCCCTGGCCGTGGACAGCCAGGGCGCCGTCTGGGCCGGCTCCCAGGGCGGATTCCTGCACCGGATCACGGACGATGGGGTCGCCGTCATGGGGAAGGAGCAGGGGCTCACTTCCGACATCATCGCCGTGATTCACCCGGAAAAGGACGGGGGCCTCTGGCTGGCCATGAGCGAACACGGGCTGCTCCATGTCCGGGACGGCCTGGTGCGGCACCTGAAGCCCGCGCAGGGGCTCCCGGGCAGCACCTGGTACCAGATTCTGGAGGGGGGGGCGGGCGACTTGTGGGTGCTGACCAACAAGGGGATCGTGAGGATGCGGAAGAGCGACATGGAAGCCGCGGCGGGGGGCGTGAGCCGCCAACTCCCATACCTGTGCTACGGGCAGGAAGAGGGGGTAACCCACCCGGCCGGGATGTCCCAACCCTGCGGCTGGCGGTGCCGGGACGGGAAACTCTGGTTCCCCGTCAGCGACGGCGTGGCCATCCTGGACCCCAGGGACATGGTGCGGAACACCAGCCCGCCTCCCCTGGCCATTGAAAAAGTCGTCATCGATGGAACGGATTGGACGAAGTGGGCAAACCCTTCCCTGAAACCGGGCCCGGGGAACCTGGAGATCGAGTACACCGCCCTGAGCTTCCGAAACCCGGGCCTGGTCCGCTTCCGGTACCAGCTGGCAGGGTACGACGAAGACTGGGTCGACGCGGGCACCCGGCGGGTGGCCTACTACACGAATTTGCCGCCCGGCCGCTACACCTTCCGGGCCATGGCCTGCAACTGCGACGGCGTCTGGAACCGGCAGGGGGTGTCGTTCTCCTTCCAAATCCAGGCCCCCTGGTACCGGACGGGTTGGGCCTGGGGCGCCTACGTGCTGCTCGGGGCGAGCCTGGCCTGGGTGGTCGTTCGCTGGCGCCTGCGGTCCCTGGAGAAGGAGAAGCGGTTTCTGGAGCGGAAAGTCCTCGAACGGACCGACGACCTCCGCCGGAAGACCGGCCAGCTGGAAACGCTGAACGCCATCGTCCGCTCCATCAACGAGCGGATGGATTTCGACGAGGTCCTGCAGACCATCCTGGAGGAGACCAGGGTCGTTCGGGGTCTGGAGAAGGCCTCGGCCCTGGTTCGCACCCCCGGCTCCGACCGGTTCTCCTACCGCGCCAGCCTGGGTTGGGACCTGGCCCAACTGGCCGGGATTTCCCTGACCCTGGCTGAGTGCGAGGCGCGCTATGTCCAGGGCGCCAAGGAAATCCGCCGGGACATCTTCCTGATCGAGGACGTTCCCGGGCGGCCCGTGGAGGACCGGTTGATCCACCTCGGCCTGCCCGCCGCCATGCTCGTCGTGCGCATCCACACCGCCGGCACGACCGAGGGGTATCTCATCTTCGAGAACATGCACGATCCCCGGGCGTTCGGCGTCTTCGACGTCGAACTGCTTCAGTCGCTGCAGGATCACTTCGTCTCGGCCTTCCAGAAAGCCTGGACCATGAAGCTGCTGGAACAGGCCAAGGAGCGGGCCGAACAGGCCACCGAAGCCAAGAGCCAGTTCCTGGCCAACATGAGCCACGAGATCCGCACGCCCATGAACGC
>CAYTBK010000374.1:0-1715 GCA_964436005.1 uncultured Acidobacteriota bacterium | reverse complement strand
GGCACCACGACGGAAACCATGGCCGCCTTCCTGCGTTTCCACGACCTCTACCGGCAGAAGGGTCTCGACCCGGAAGGGCACTTCACCGCGGTCACCGACCCCGAGACCGGGCTGCTGCTCGACATCGCCAGAAAAGGCGCCTGGCCGCTGTTCGAGGTGCCGCGCGGGGTGGGCGGACGGTGGTCGGTGCTCACCGACGTCGGGCTGCTGCTCGTCGCCGCCGCCGGGCTGGACCTCCACGGCCTCCTCCAGGGGGCCCGGGCCATGGACCAGGCCTGCGCCACGCGGGACATCCTGGCCAACCCGGCCGGCCTGTACGCGGTCATCTGCCACCTTCTCCACAAGAAGCACGGGATCGACGAAGCGGTGCTCATGCCCTACTGCGACGCGCTGAAATCCTTCTCCCAGTGGTATGTGCAGCTCCTGGCCGAAAGCCTGGGCAAGGAGCGCAACCGCGAAGGCGCCGTGGTGAACGAGGGCCGCACGCCCATCGCCGCCGTGGGCACGTCGGACATGCACGCCCAGACCCAGCAGCACCGCGAAGGGAAGCGGAACAAGCTGGTGACCACCGTCGCCGTGCGCAGCTTCGGCGACGGGGAAATCGTCCTCCCCACCGATCACCCGCTGAGCCAGACCCTGTCCTTCGTGGCCGGCAAGCCCTTCTCGACCCTGCTCGACGCCGCCCGCAAGGCCAACGAGGAATCCCTGGCAGCGGACGGGCGCCCGAGCTGCTCGGTGTCCATCCCGGCCCTGGACCCGTACACGCTCGGGGAGCTGTTCCTCTTCTTCGAGCTGGCCACGGCCTTCGAGGGAGAACTGCTCGACGTCGACGCCTTCGACCAGCCCGGCGTGGAGCACTACAAGAAGTACATGAAGAGCATCCTGGCCGGCAAGTAGCCGCCGGGGGGGGGAAATCCCCATGCCCCTTCACGAAGAGTTTTTCCCGCCCGTGCGGACGACCGCGGAGGCGGCGGCCCTCCAGCGCCGCCTGGCCGCGGAAATCCGCCTCCAGCCCCTGGCGGGCGAAGTGCGTCGCGTCCTGGGCGCCGACGTGCATTTCGCGGGCGAGACCGGTTGCGCCGTCCTGACCGTGCTGGCCGCGGACACCCTGGAGCCGCTGGAAACCGTCTCCGCCGAGGCCCCCCTCTTCTTCCCCTACGTCTCCGGCTTCCTCGCCTTCCGGGAAATCCCCCCCCTCCTGGCCGCCTTCCGGAAGCTGTCGCACGCCCCCGACCTGCTGTTGTGCGACGGGCAGGGCATCGCCCACCCCCGCGGGATGGGCCTCGCCTCGCACCTCGGGCTGATCCTGGGCCTGCCGACCATCGGCTGCGCCAAGTCCCGCCTGGTGGGCGAGCACGGGCTCCTGCCCCGGGAACGGGGAAGCTCCGTGGCGCTCCGGCACGGTGGACGTACCGTCGGCCGCGTCGTGCGCACCCGCGACGGGGTCGCCCCGCTCTTCGTCTCGCCCGGCCACCTCGTCGACATCGACGACGCGGTTTGCTGGACCCTGGCCTGTTGCCGGCGTTTCCGCCTGCCCGAGCCCACCCGCCTCGCCCACCTGGCCGCCCGCGCCCTGGCGCGACATCCCGTCGACGAAACTTCCGGCGGGGAAAATAATCCGGATTCCTGTAATAAATTCCCCTGAGAGTTGTCTAAAGGAAGGGCGGACGGATTTCCCTCACCATCGGCATTGCCAGCCTCGCGGTTTCCGGCAT
>CAYTBK010000373.1:0-1772 GCA_964436005.1 uncultured Acidobacteriota bacterium | reverse complement strand
CCAGGTGGTTGGTGGGCTCGTCGAGGAGGAGGATGTCCGGCGCCTGCAGCAGCAGGCGGCACAGGGCCACCCGGCGCGCCTCGCCGCCCGAGAGAACCTTCACCGGCGTGTCGGGGGGGGGGCAGCGGAGGGCGTCCATGGCCATCTCCAGCTTGCTGTCGATGTCCCAGGCGTCCAGGGCGTCGAGCTTCTCCTGCACCTCGCCCTGCCGGGCCAGCAGTTTCTCCATCTCGTCGTCGGAGAGGGGCTCGGCGAATTTTTCCGAGATGGCCTCGTACTCCTTGACGAGGGCCACCGCCTCGGCCGCGCCCTCCTGCACGATCTCCCGCACCGTCTTGGCCGGGTCGAGGTGCGGCTCCTGCTCGAGGTAGCCGATGGTGTAGCCGGGCGCCACCACGGTCTGGCCGTTGAAGGAGGTGTCGACCCCGGCCAGCACCCGCAGGAGGGAGCTCTTGCCGGCGCCGTTGAGGCCCAGCACGCCGATCTTGGCCCCGTAGAAGTAGGAGAGGTAGATGTCCTTGAGGACGCACTTCTTCTCGTGGTATTTGCTGACGCCGATCATGGAGTAGATGATCTTGTTGGGTTCGTTGCTCATGGGTGCGGTTTCCTCCGACCGATTTGTCCGGGACGGGCTTTCCAACTCGGGTACGGCCGGTCCGCGGCAACGAGAGTCTACATGAAAACCGTGCGATTGTCGCGCGCAGAGGAGGGCGTCACGCAATTTGTCCGCCCGCCCCGGAAAAGGCCGGCGGCGACCTTTGCGTTCCTTGTGTTCTTTCGCGGCCACTTTACCCCCGGATGAAAATCGAGACGAGCCAAAAACATTCTGCTTGTGGAAGCCGTTTTGTCTGCTAGCATGCCGCTGGCACCGGTTCGGCCGGTATCCCGTCGGTCCCCGGCCCCGGACGGTCAAGGAGGAACCATGAATCGCAAGGAATTCCTGAAAGGTGTCTGCGGGTTGGGCGTGTGCGGCTGCGTGCTCGGCCTGTTCCGTCCGGCGGAGAGCCTGCGGGCGGAAGAGACCGCCCCGGCCAAACCCCCGGCCAAGGACCCCCGTCTGGCCTTCGCCCAGCGCCAGGTGGCCAAGCTGGTAGGCTTCATGGCCGCCGACAAGGCCGCCGAAGCATGCGCGGCCATGATCGAGCAGACCGGGCGGGAGTGCGCCAAGGCCGGCCCGCTCCATACCCGCCACAAGGGAGACCTCGAAGGCTACCTGGCGGCCATCCGGAAGGCCTGGGGCACGGACGCCACCTGGGACAAGGCCCGGAGCATCGTCACCGTGGCGGTGCCGGAAGGCGAGTGCGGCTGCCCGCTGGTGGACCCCGCCCAGACCCCGGCCTTCTGGTGCCGCTGCTCCGTGGGCTACCAGCACGAGGCCTTCGAGACCGTCCTCGGCAAGAAGGTGCAGGTCACCCTCAAGGAGTCGAAACTCAACGGCGCCAAACGCTGCATCTTCGAGGTCCGTTACACTCCCTGACCTGGGGAAGACACCCTTCCTCAAGCGCTGTCAATCCTTTAGCGGAACCAGTGGTTGACTTTTTCTCGGCGTGGACGGCGGCATACTCGCCCGGATTTTGCCGCCGTCTTTCCGGCGCCTTGCCTCTCCCAGCGTTCCTTGTGTTCTTTCGCGGCCCGGTTTGTTCTCTGGCGGCCGGCCGGCTCCCCGCCGCGCGATTTTCCCTTCCCGCCGCCTCGGGAGTTGCGGTAGAATGGCCGCCCCGCCAGGGCCGATGTGGTGGAATTGGCAGACACAAGGGACTTAAAATCCCTCG
>CAYTBK010000372.1:0-1797 GCA_964436005.1 uncultured Acidobacteriota bacterium | reverse complement strand
GGTCTTCTTCAAGTGCGAGAACTTCCAGAAGGTGGGCGCCTTCAAGTACCGCGGCGCCTGCAACGCCCTGCTCTCGCTGCCGCCCGCCGAGCGTGACCGCGGCGTGGCCACCCACTCCTCGGGCAACCACGCCCAGGCGCTGGCCCGGGCCGCCCGGGAGATGGGGGTGCGGGCCTTCATCGTGATGCCGCGCACCGCGCCCGCCGTGAAGCGGGCCGCCGTGGAGGGGTACGGCGCGGAGGTGGTGACCTGCGAGCCGACCCTGGCCGCCCGCGAAGAGGGCCTGGCGGGCGTGGTGGCCCGCACGGGCGCCGCCTTCGTCCACCCGTACGACAATTGGGACGTCATCGCCGGGCAAGGCACGGCGGCGCTCGAGCTCCTCGAGGAGGTCCCCGACCTCGACGTCGTCCTGGCGCCCGTGGGCGGGGGCGGGCTCATGAGCGGCACCGCCATCGTCGCCCGGGAAAGCGGACCCGGCGTCCGCGCGCTCGGCGCCGAGCCGGAAGGGGCCGCCGACGCCTTCCGCTCGCTGCGGGAAGGGCGCGTCGTGCCTTCCGTCGATCCGGACACCATCGCCGACGGCCTGCTGACCTCGCTCAGCGAGCGGACCTTCGGCGTGCTGTCGCGTCGGCTGGAAGGCATCTGCACCGTGCCCGACGACCTGACCGTCCGGGCCCTCCGGCTGCTCCTGGAGCGAATGAAGATCGTCGTCGAGCCCTCCTCGGCCGTGCCGCTGGGGGCGCTGCTCGGAGGCGGCGTGCCGAACCCGCGGGGAAGGAAGATCGGCGTGATTCTCTCCGGCGGGAACGTCGACTTCGGGGCCCTGGCGAAAAGAGGCGTCTTCGCCTGAGCGGGCCTTCCGCTCCGCCCGAGGCGCCCGGCGGCGCCACGGGGCGGCCGCCACCCGGTTTTCGAAACAAACCGGGGCCCCTTCCCGTGTAACAGTGTTTTTTCGTGCCGATTCGCCGGTTGCGGGCGGGGCGGCGCTCATTCTGTCTACGCGGAGAGGTTCTGGAGATGAATGCGAAAGTGATGCTGCTGACCATGGTTTATTGCGCCTGCGTTGCCTGTGTTTCCACGGTTTCCTTCGGCCAGGAGAAGAAGGGGGGTGCCGCGGACGAGGCGCTGCTGCAACGGGCGCGCGCCCTGACCGCCCGGGCACTGGTGGCCGACACCCACTGCGACACGGCCTTCCAGTTCGAGAACCCCACCTTCCGCTTCGCGGAAAGGCACGAAACCGGCCACCTGGACCTGCCGCGCATGCGTGAGGGCGGCGTGGACGTGCAGGTCTTCGCCGTCTTCACCTCGCCGGGCGTGAGCCCCGAAACGGCGCTTCCGGACGCGCGGGAAGGCTACGCCGCCCTGCGGAAGGGGCTGGCCCAGGCCGGCGTGCCCGTGGTGACCGATGCCCGGACGATCAAGGCCTGCTGGAAGCGGAAGCAGGAATGCGCCGTGCTCTCCATGGAGAACGGCACGCCCCTCCTCACCGGGAAAATCGAGCTGTTGCACGAGTTCTACGCCCTGGGCGTCCGGGCGGTGGGGATGTGCCACTGGAGCGCCAACGACCTGTGCGACGCCTCCACGGGCGAACCGCGGTGGAACGGGCTGAGCCCCTGGGGCGAAACCCTGGTCCGGGAGATGAACGCCCTGGGCATCATGATCGACGTGTCGCACCTGTCCGACGCTTCCGTCCGCCGGATCCTGGAGATCTCCACGGCGCCCATCTTCGCCTCCCACTCGGACTGCCGGGCCCTCAACGACATCCCCCGCAACCTGCCGGACGAACTGATCCGGGCC
>CAYTBK010000371.1:0-1798 GCA_964436005.1 uncultured Acidobacteriota bacterium | reverse complement strand
AGGTAGACCGCCGCGGCGTTGTTGTTCACCGCCGTGGCGTCCTCGGCGCCGACGATCTCGGCGAGCAGGGCGGAGACAGCGCTGTCCCGGTGCCCCCGCTTGCCGGACTCCTCGTCGAATTCCAGGTCGACGTACCCGTCGAGACACTCCGCCAGGCGCTTCAGCATGAGGCCGGACAGGGGGCTCCGGCCAAGGTTCGTGTGGATCAGCACCCCCGTGGCGTTGATGACGCGGTGGATTCCGCTGTCGGCCAGTTCGTCCAGCCGCCGGACCGCGAGCGCCACGATCGCATCGGTGAGCGCGGCGCGGTCATGCCCCGCCGCGTTCCCTTTTTTCATGGATTCACGCGTTTCCCCCAGGGCCCGCTGCAGGGCCCGCACCACCACCGGCCGCTGCCAGCTGGCCAGCAGGGTGGAGACGCGGGCATCTTCCAGCAGCGCGTCCACCGGCGGGAGGTTCTTGCGGTTGTCGGAGGCGGTCATGAAAGCTCCTCGCGCGGATGTTCCGGGTTCCGCTTCCGGAACCCGGCTGCCCCGCCGCTACGGCTTGCGGAACAGCCAGCGGTACAGCCTGTACGGCAGCCGGTTCCGGATCTGTTCGATGCTCGCTTCGGCCTGGGCGAGACGGTTCCGCAGACCGTCGGCCAGTTCCTTCTGTTCCCAGGTTTCCCGATGGGCGTAGCCGATGGCCTCGTCCTTTTCCGCCATGAGCTTGAGCGCCTGGGCCAGGTCCTGCTCGATCTTGGCGATGTAGCGGCGGAGTTCCGTTTCCAGGGCCCCTGCCTCCACCAGCCGGCGCTCCGTCTCCCGGGCGTTCCTGCTTTCCTCCTGCAGCTGCCAGGCCTCCCGCTTGGCGTAGCCGATGGCCTCGTCCTTCTCCGCCATGAGCTTGAGCGCCTGGGCCAGGTCCTGCTCGACCTTGGCCGCATAGCGGCGCAGCTCTTCCTCGGTGGCGCTCGCCTTGACCAGGAGGAGTTCCTTGCTTTCGGCGAGGGCGCGCCAATTTTCCGCCGTCTTCCTTTCCGCTTCGAGGGCGGCCTCCTGGTTGCGGAGCTTTTCCCCGAGGTTTTCCAGCGATTTGCGCCCGGTTTCGGCCCACAGGAGGGAGGCCTGGAGCAGCGGTGGTTCCGGGGCGGCCTTTTTCGGGCCCTCGAGGACGGCCAGGAGGGAGTCGACGCTCCTCTCCGCGGAGAATCGTTCGGCCGCCAGCCGGCGGGCGGCTTCCGAGCGCGCCTCGTCGCCAGGGAGCTCCGCCAGGATGGACCGGAACGCGCGGCGGACGGCCTCGTCGGACAGATCGTGCAGCACCCAGCCGGCGCCGCTGTCGGCCACGGCCGGGGCGATTTCGGAGAATCCGGTGCAGACCAGGGGCAGGCCGGCCCGCAGGTAGTCCATCTCGCGGAACGAAAAGGCCATCCGCCGTTCGGCGTTTTCCTCGAAGAGGTTCACCGCCACGTCCGCCCGCCGGTATTCCTCCAGGAGCCGGGGGTAGGGAAGCATGCCCTGCTCCACGAGCCGGGGAGACCGGATCAGCTTCTCGGCGGGGGGGCGGTACAGTTCGGCGTCCGTGGCGAAGGGATACTTCCCCCCGAACAGGAGGAGCTTTCCCCGGCCCGCCGCCTCCAGTTCCTCGAGCAGGAGATGCAGGAAACGCTCGGAACGGATCCAGGGCCAATGCACGCCTCCGGCGACGAACACGGGCTCGGCGGCGCGGGGGGGGCGCGGCCCGGTGAGCGGCTCCGTTCCCAGCGGCATCAGCAGCGTGCGGTCCGGTTCCAACGGGATCCCGGAGAGCTGAA
>CAYTBK010000370.1:0-1798 GCA_964436005.1 uncultured Acidobacteriota bacterium | reverse complement strand
GACGTCCAGGCAGGCGTCGGCGGCCCGGCCCAGGGTGGAGTCCGGGTTCCCGGTGAGCACCACCAGGGGGATGTCGAGCCGCCGGATGTACTCCAGCAGGCGCAGGATCTCCTCGGTCTCCCCCGAATTGGAGAGGGCCAGGACCACATCCTCCCGGGTCAGCATGCCCAGGTCGCCGTGGATGGCCTCGGCCGGGTGGAGGAAGAGCGCGGGGGAGCCGGTGCTGGCCAGGGTGGCGGCCACTTTCCGGGCGATGAGGCCCGACTTGCCCATGCCCGTGGCGACGATGCGTCCCCGGCAACGCTCGAGGACGTCGACGGCCGTGACGAAGCGCCCGTCCAGGCGCGCACGCACCGACAGGATGGCCTCCGCCTCCACCTGCAACACTTCCCTGGCGATCTCCACGCTCATGGCGCCTCCTTCCTTCGCGCTTCCCCCCGCCCCCGACCACCCGGCGACCGGATGGAAGGCCGATGTTTTCACGTTCCGCCCGGCAATGCAACACCATTTTTCACTGCGCTTTCTACCGGCCATCTGATATCATCGGCCCCGAAGGAAGGGATCATGATCGTCCACGCGACCATCGTCGGCATGCTGAAGGCGCCCTGCGGCCAGCGGAATTTCGACCTCGAACTGCCCGCGGGCGCCACCGTCCGGGACCTGCTGCAGAAGGCGGGGTTCGCCGACCATCACATCCCCCACATCGTCTCTTCCGTCCGGGGGCAGGTCGTGCGACCGAACACCCCCCTGGAAAACGGAATCAAAGTAGAACTTTCCATCCTCATCGGAGGCGGGTAAGCCGTGGCGGCCCCCGGTTCCCGACCATGAGCCACCCCAAGCCCAAGAAAGAGCTGGCCCAGCACTTCCTGACGGACCGGAACATCCTCCGCAAGATCGTGGACTTCGGCCTGGCCGAGCCCGGGGGCGTCGTGGCGGAGGTGGGGCCCGGGCCGGGTGCGCTGACCGCGGAACTGCTGGGAAAGGGCTGCCGCGTGCTGGCCCTGGAACTGGACGGCGCCCTGGCCGCCGGGCTGCAGGAACGCTTTGCCGGGGAACCGCGCCTGGCGGTGCGGGAAGCCGACGCGCTGAAGGCCGACCTGCCGGCCCTGCTGGCCGAACTCGGCCTCCCGGCGCCGGTGCGGGTGATCGGCAACTTCCCCTACAACGTCGGGTCGGCCATCGTCCGCCGGTGCATCGAAATGCGCGGCCTGGTCCTCTCGGTCTGCGCCCTGCTGCAGGAAGAGGTGGCCCAGCGCATGGCCGCCGTCCCCGGCAGCGACGACTTCGGCTTCCTCAGCCTGGCCGTGAGTTATCACGGCGCCGTGGTCAAGGGCTTCAAGGTGCACCCCGGTTCGTTCTACCCCCCGCCCAAGGTGGACTCGCGCACGGTGCGCATCGACGTCCGCGAGGCCCCGCGGCTCCCCCCCGACCGGGAGGCCGTCTTCTTCCGCCTCATCGAGGCCGCCTTCCGGCAGCGCCGGAAAACGCTGGCCCGGTCGCTGGCCGGCTGGGCCGGCCCCAAAATGCCGTGGCCGGACATCCTGGCGTCATGCGGGCTGCCCGCCGCCGTCCGCCCCGAGGAGATCCCGCTGGACCGCTGGCTCGACCTGGCGCGGGCCACCCCCGCCGCGCGGCCGGAGAATGCCCCCGGGGACCGGCCATGAACCGGGGCGACCGTACGGCGGAAGGCCGGCGGGAACACCTGGCGGCCCTCATCCGGCGCTTCCGGGAAACCGACTCCGCGCCCGCCTGCGCCCTCGACCACGGGACCCCCTTCCAGCTCCTGGCGGCGGTGATC
>CAYTBK010000369.1:0-1800 GCA_964436005.1 uncultured Acidobacteriota bacterium | reverse complement strand
TAACGCGACGGTTAGCAGTACTTTGAAGTGTTTCATCGTGCAACCTCCAGAAAAAATGAGTAAACTGCAATTCATTGACAACAATGTCTATTCAGCATCGCAACCGACTTAGGCCGGGCATGCCTGCCTTCCCGGTCCCGTAATACTGATGTCGTCCCACTACTCAAAGTTGCATTATCTTCACGTCATGCTCGCAATGCAAGCTGAAATTCGCACGCGATCCGAATTAGCGCCAGGATCCCGCCCTGCGCTCCCCCTTTCCGGCGAAAGGTCCCGGCCCGCCCGGCCACGCTCACCCCGACCCCAAGCCGATAGAAAATTTCAGTATCGCTTTTCCCCGAATCGTCGTTCCGCCTGAATCCCAGGCCAGCGGGAAGGAAGCCTGCCCCTGAAGGCTTCCCTCCGAAGGGAACGGGCTCTGCAGATTCCACAGGAGAGAGCCCGACGCATCGACAGCGACGCCGGCCCCCGCTACCGCCCCCGGTCCTTCGGCCCTCCCGCGGCGGCCGGCAGCGCTGCGGAGAGCGACACCCACGCGCACGTCATCGTTCCGCAGGGCCTCCACCCGGTAGCCCAGAGTCGTCCGCAAGAGGTGGGCGTCGACCCGCAGGTCCTGCACTGACTCCCAGGAGGCGCCGACCCCGACGGGGACGGACGGCCAAAGCGGCGGGAAGCCCGCCAGGACACCGTCGAAGAGATTCGTTTCCCTGGCCGGTTTTCCGCCCGGCCCGGGGAAGGAGACGCTCAACATTTTCAGCAACCCGCCGGTATCCCAGGCGACCCGTCCGGCGGCACCCAGCACCCGTGGGGAGCGGAGGAGCTTTTCCAGCGGGCCGGCCAGGAGGGAAGAGACGGAAGACCCCGGATCCAGTCCTACTTCCGACAAAACCCACCGTCCCCGCAAACCACCCGGCAGGGGCCTGTCCAGGGACTCGAGCCGGAACACCGCCCGCACGCCGGGCAAGGGGAATTCCGGCCAACAGAAGCCCTCCGCTTCGACGGACAGGCTCCCCTGGAAACGGACGACCAGCGTCCGGGGGTCCGGCCGGAACGGGCGACGGAGAAGACGGCCCGGCGCCTGCCCCCGGCTGAAAACCCGCAGCGACGGCGGGCTTCCCTTCACCACCATTCCCCCGGCCGGGAAGAGGCCCGTCCACCGGGCGCCGGCCGAGGGATCGACGCCCCGCTCGGAAGGGGAACCGCCCGGCCGGTCGGCCGGCCGGGCTGCCGCCCGGCCCACCTGGGCGATCCGGCCGAAGATCCCCGCCGGTGGTCCCGGTTTTTCCGTTTCCGAGACGGGAATCGCAATGGCCAGGAGCGGGGCCGACGCCACCGCCAGCCCCAACGCGAGAACGCCCACCGGCCAGCCCACCCGCCAGGCCCGCACACCGGCCGGCCGGCCGCCAGCGGCCAGGGTCATGGCAGTCGTTCCATTTGCGCCGCCAGGGAATCTTCGAATCCCCCCAGCGAAGTCGTCGGCCGGTCCGCCGGCACCCGGAAGATCGGGGGATGGCCGCCGCCCTTCCCTTCCGCAACGAGAAGCGCCATTTCCCGGCGAACCGCCTCCCGGTCGAACAGACCGGTGGTCGACCCGACCGCCGCCGCCAGAGCCCCCAGCAGGTCGATGTTGGACATGCCGGCGGGGGGCGGCACGGCCGCCTGCAGGCAATTCTCCCGCCCGGCCGGAGAAACGTAGCTGCCTTCCGTTTCCGTGAAACCGGCCATGGGCAGGACCACGTCGGCGCGCCGGGTCGTTCCCGTGGGGAACAGGTCCGCCGCCACCAGGCCCGCCAGCGAGCC
>CAYTBK010000368.1:0-1813 GCA_964436005.1 uncultured Acidobacteriota bacterium | reverse complement strand
CACGAAGATACCCCGTAGGAAGTCAACCGATTTTTCAGCGTGATGAAAAAATTGTTTTCCCGGAAACCGGCGGAATATCTCATGGCGAACATACCGACATTCTCCCCACCACGCGATGAAGACGGTTGCGGCCTTCTTCCCGCCTTGCTATCATTTTCCCGGAAGGCGGCTTCCCGAGTCCTTTTTCTATTGGGGCGCGACCCCGCAAAACTGGGCCGGGTCGGCCGCCTTCCTTCTTTTCGCTTCCCGGCGGGACACGGGCGCGTCGGTAGTTTCCGGCCTGTCCGCCTTCGGCAGCACTTGGAGCGCGCCCGCCCTGGCGGACATTTCCCCCGCCTTCGCGGCGTCCCGCTCCCAGCGCTGCGGGTCGTACAGTTCCCCCTTGATCCAGCAGGCGAACACCTGATGGAGCAGTTTCCGCATGCAGGCCACCACACAGACGATGTCCAGCTTTCCTTTCGCCCGCAGCCGGGCGTACTGGTTCGCGACGGCGGGGTTGGACCGGATGGCCGCCCGGGCCGCCGGATACAGGACGGCCCGCCCGCCTTTTCGCCCCCGGTGGCTGATCCCTTTGTTTTTCAACCCGTCCCCGCTCTGATGGTTCACCGGGTCCAACCCCATGAACGCCACCAGGTGCTCCGGCAGCAGGAAGCGGTGGACGTCGCCCATTTCCATCCGCAGGCAGATGGCCGTCCATATCCCGAACCCCTTGATGCTGTCGATGATGCGGACCCCCTCGTCGTCCTTCAGCCGCTCTTCCAGCCCTTTCCGGATCATCCCCGCTTTGGTGCGAAGATGGGCGATCTCCTCCACCAGGGCCACGACCGCCAGACCGGTGAACTCCCCCGTCTGGGAGGCTACGCTGTGCTTCCCCCGCTCCACCAGCTTCCGCGCTTTCTCCGGCGTGACGTACGGAATCCTGGCCACTTCCGCGGGGTCGGCCTTCGCCAGCTCCGCCGCCGTGGGGTATTGCCGCAGCAGGTCCATCACCCACCCCGACAGCCCCTGGCGCAGATGGCAGACCAGCTCCGGGTGCGCCCGCGACAGCAACGCCTTCAGCTGGTTCTGCAGGTCCGCCTGCAGCTGGATCATCCGGCGGGCCGTGCGGTACAGCGTCACCGCTTCCTCCAGTTCGTCCGCCTGCCACTGCAGATCCTTGCTCCGCAAGCCTTTCCGCAAATACTGGGCGATCCCTCTGGCGCTGATCCGGTCCGTGATCGTCCGGTGCAGCTCCCGTTCGTGGTACTTCTTTACCGCCAACGGGTTGAGCCGGTGTATCGCCGCCACCGCCTCTTCGCTGCGCAGGGCACAGAACAGAGCGATCCAGTTCCGCTCATACCCGCCGGTGCATTCCACCCCCACCACGATCTCGGCCTGGGGGTGCCGATCCGCCGCTTCCCGGAACCGGGCCGTCACCTCGTCGTGCCCCTTCCGCGTGTCGTCGAACCGCCCCCAACTCGGGAGCACGCTGCCCGATTCGTTCACCACCTCGAAATCCGCATAGCCCTTGCTCACGTCCACTCCGACAAACAGTTTCTTCTTGCTCATGGCCAAGCCTCCTGCCTGCGGGTTTACCGCGGGGCCTCCCGGACATGGAGATCCGCATCCAGCCTGGTGGATTCGCGCTCGCGGCGCTTGATACCAACCCCGGATTGGCTGATCCCGCCGGGAGGAACAATCTTCGTGAAGAGGTCTCGCCTCATGGCACGAACAGTTCTCTCCCACGGCAGAATCAGGATATCTCGATCTCCGGCTCTTTCAACCTCCGATACTTACAACATACCAGGACACGAAAAAAGGATTGGGGAGAGGA
>CAYTBK010000367.1:0-1841 GCA_964436005.1 uncultured Acidobacteriota bacterium | reverse complement strand
TCCCGCTTCAGCTTCCGGCGGGGCGTCCTCTCCAACCCCGAGAGCTTCCGCAAGCTGATCCTGACCCTGGCCAAGGATCTGCGGGTCATTCTTATCAAGCTGGCCGACCGGCTGGACTCCATGCGGACCATCCAGGCCCTGGAGCAGGCCGAGCAGGCCTCCATCGCCCAGGAGACCATGGACATCTACGCCCCCCTGGCCAACCGCTTGGGCCTGTACAAGATCAAGCGCGAACTGGAGGACCTCTCCTTCCGCTGCCTGCAGCCCGAGAAGTACCAAACCCTCAAGGCCCTCGTGGCGAAGAAGCAATCCGAGCGGCAACAACTCATCCGCCTGACCATGGACGAAGTGAAGGCGATCCTGCACGACAACGGCATCGAGGGGGAGGTCTCCGGCCGCGGCAAGCACTTCTGGTCCATCCAGATGAAGATGGACAAGCGGGGGCTGCCCTTCGAGGAGTTGTTCGACCTGGCCGCCCTGCGCATCATCGTCGACACCATCGCCCAGTGCTACCAGGTGCTCGGGCTCGTCCACCACAAGTGGCGGCCGATTCCCGGCACCTTCGACGACTACATCGCCGTGCCCAAGCCCAACGGCTACCAGTCGCTCCACACGGCCCTCATCGGCCCGGGCAACGAGCGGGTGGAGATCCAGATCCGCACGCGCCACATGCACGAGATCGCCGAGAACGGCGTGGCCGCCCACTGGATGTACAAGGAGACGAGCCGGTCCTCCCTGGACGCCGAGCGCCTGCGGCAGTTCGGCTGGCTGCACGAGATGCTCTCCAGCGGCGCCGGCGTGTTCGACAACTCGGTGCTGGAATCCCTGCGCACCGACCTGTTCGACGACCAGATCTTCGTCTTCACCCCGGCCGGCGACGTCCGGGAACTGACGGCGGGTTCCACCCCCGTGGACTTCGCCTACGCCGTGCACACCAGCGTGGGAGACTGCTGCGTGGGGGCCAAGGTCAACGGCCGCATCGCCCCCCTCTCCGACGGCCTGAAGAACGGCGACATCGTGGAGATCATCACCAACCCGCGCACGCGGCCCTCCGCCGACTGGCTGGAGTTCGTGCGCACCTCGCGGGCGCGCCAGAAGATCCGCTACGCCCTGACGGAGGAGCGACGGGCCCAGGAGCGGGCCCGGGGCCGGGAGCAGATCGAACGCTGCGCCCGGGAGCGGGGGGTGCCGAACCGGAGCCTGAAGGACGAGGCGCGCCTGCTGCGGGCCTTCGAGAAGTTCCACTGCCGCTCCGCCGACGAACTGAACCTGCTGGTTGGGCGGGGTGAACTGACGCCCGCGCAGGTGCTGGACGCCATGTGCCCCGAGGTCGTCCCGCCGCCGGCGCCGCCCCCGGCCCCCGTGCCGGAGGAGGAGGCCCCGGCCGCGCCCCGCCCGGTGCGGCACCCCTCCACCATCGTCGTGGCCGGGCAGGACGACATGCTGGTGCGCTACGCCCACTGCTGCCGGCCGCTCATGGGGGACGCCATCGTCGGCTTCGTCACCCGCGGGCGGGGGGTCACCATCCACCGCCGCGACTGCCCCCGCCTCGACCGCGAGGAGCCCGGACGCCTGCTCCCGGCGGAGTGGGCGAGTTCCTCGCGGGAGGTCTTCCCGGTGAAGATCCGGCTCATGGCCGAGCGGCACGCCGTCTACGCGGAGTCCTCGGTCCTGCTGAAGAAGATGGACATCACCGTCGAGTCCGGGCACGTGCAGCCCGTGGGGAACGGCTTCCTCATGGAGTACGTGGTCCCGGTGCACTCCGCCGAGGAGGCCCGCACGGTCATGGAGAAGCTGCGCTCCCTCCGGGGGGTGGTGGAAGTGTCCCGCGCCGGCGGCGG
>CAYTBK010000366.1:0-1857 GCA_964436005.1 uncultured Acidobacteriota bacterium | reverse complement strand
GATTTTCGAGCCCTTCTTCACCACCAAGGGCCTGGGAACCGGCACGGGACTGGGCTTGTCCATGGTCTACGGGATCGTCCGGCAGAACAACGGCTTCATCAAGCTGCAGAGCCAGCCGGGCCAGGGCACGAGTTTCCAGATCTTCTTCCCCCGCCACCAGGGGGCACCGGAACAGGCGGGCGCCGAAAACGGTTCGCCACAGCCGCCCCGGGCCCAACGGACCGTCCTGCTGGTGGAGGACGAGGTCTCCATCCTCCAGATCACCTGCCGGATGCTGCAGAAGCACGGCTACACCATCATCCCCGCCGCCTCCCCCCAGGAGGCCCTGGACCTTGTTCAGCGCTTCGCGGGAAGGATCCACGGCCTGGTCACCGACGTCATCATGCCCGGCATGAACGTCCGCGAGTTTACCAACAGCATGCTGGCCCTTTTCCCCGACCTGAAATGCCTGTACATGTCGGGCTACACCGCCGACATCATCGCCCGCCACGGCGTGCTGGACGACGGGGTCCACTTCATCCAGAAGCCGTTCTCGGCCCAGGAACTGCTGGTCAAGCTGCGCGAGGTCTTCGAGGATTGAGCTTTGACACTGCCCCGGGCCGACGCGCAGGCCAGCCCTGGCGGAAGACGACTTCCCGACCGGCGCCCCAGGGACGGAACGGTCGAAAAATTCCAAGAATAAGGAGACTGCCGCATGGAACGCGAAGAGATCCTGAAAGTGCTGGCCCCCTGCGGGCTGAACTGCCGCCGCTGCCTCTGCCACGAGAACGGCGACATCAAGAAACTCAGTCTGGCCCTGCGGGAAGCGCTGGGTCGCTTCGACACCTATGCGGAGCGGTTTTCGAAGTTCCAGCCGGCCTTTGGCAACTACCCGCATTTCAAAGAGTTGCCTGAATTTTTCACCACGGGCGACTGTGCCGGGTGCCGGAGCGGCCAGTGCCGCTTCCCTGGCTGCCGCGTGAACGGCTGCACCGCGGAAAAGGGCATCGACTTCTGCTTCCAGTGCGGGGAGTTCCCCTGCGACCGTTCCGGCCTCGACGAGAACCTGAAGCAGCGGTGGATCAGGATGAACCGGCGCATGCAGGAGATCGGGGTCGAAGCTTTCCACGCGGAAAGCCTCCGCGAACCGCGGTACGTCTGATTCCGTTTCCCCTCGAAGCAGCAGGATCCCCTGCAGGAAACATGCCGGTTTTCACACGGGCGCATTGAAAAAACATGCAAATGTAATACAATCGAGAAGGTTTCGCAGAAAATCCACGGCCGCCGGGCCTTTTTCCGCCCGACCGGCGGTTCCGGGCCGGTCGTCGGCGGGCCGCCCAACAGGCGCGGGAGGGAAACGACATGAGAACCTTGATCGTGGGCCGGGATTCACAGGAGGTGCTCCGGGCGCTCGGCGGGCAGACCGCCGGCGGGGAGTTCGAAGCGGCGGAAAGCGGCGACCAGGCGGTGGAAAGGTTCGTCCGCGCCGTCGAGGAAAGCCGCCCGTACGGCCTGCTGGTCCTGGACCTGGACACCCCCGGGCTGGAAGGCGACGAGGTGCTGGCGAAGGTCATGGAGTGGGCCCGGGAGCCCTTCCTGCCGGCCGAGGCCGAGCCGCTGCGGGTCATCTTCCTGGCCGAGCAACGGGACGATGCGGTGGTCGCCTGCGCCCTGGGGCGCGCCAGCTATCCGTTCCTGCCGAAACCCGCCGACGCCGACAGGCTGGCCCTGGCACTCCAAGGAGGCAGCGACTGCCGACCGGCCGACCTGGCCGCCATCGACCGTCCGGCGCTCGTCGCCCGGTTCCTGGCGTCTTCGTCCCACCTGGGCGACGCCGAGTTCCGCCGACGCCTCGGCAAGCGGCTGGCCCTCGACGAA
>CAYTBK010000365.1:0-1857 GCA_964436005.1 uncultured Acidobacteriota bacterium | reverse complement strand
CCCAATGCCACTAACTTTTCATGTTCTTAATTCGTAGTTTTTCGCGTGCATCCGAGCGGGAACCTCGCAACGGGGGGAATGATTCTCGCTTGTGGCGTTTGGCCCTTGGCTCGGGCGGGCGCGGCTTTCTGCGGGACGGGAGCCGGGTCCGCGCGACGCACTTCAAGAGCCTCTTCCAGAGCCGCGGCAGGTCGGTTTCCGTGGTGGCGGTCAGAAGCCAGCGCACAAGGAGGCACCTCGCGGCGCTGAAGGACATCCTGGAGGGGGCGAGCCCTTCGGCAGCCGCGGCCGAGGCCATCACGGTGCGCACGAGGTTGTAAGCCATCAGGCCGGCCAGCCATTCCTTTTCCGCCATGTCCCTCGTTTTACAGTCCAACTGTTGGAGCCCCATCTGGGTCTTCAGGTCGCGGATGTTCAGTTCGACCCGCCATCGGCAGCCGTAAAGGGCGGCCAGTTCCCGGGCCGGATAGGCGGATTCGTCCGTCAGGGTGGTGAAGAGGCAGACCAGCACGGGCCGGAAGCCCGCGCGGACGCACCGCGCGACGATGAGCCGACCGCCGATCGCCTCCTCCCGGCAGCCCTTGACCTTCCGGTCGTGCCTGCTCGGGCTCCACGACACGGCGTAGTCGCCGGGGAGGATGGGGGAGCCGCTTTTTCCGGCGATTCTCGCGGCACGGGTTTGGGTCATGCGGAACAGGCAATGGGCCTTCGCCTGCAGTACGCACTGGACCATCTGGAAGACACCGAAATTGCGGTCGCCGAGATAGAGGCACCCGGTCCTGTCCCCGGTGATCTGGCGGCGGGCCAGGGCCTGTTCGGAGACGGACGTCGAGTCGGCCGCGGAGGCCACCACCGTTCCGGTGTGGAGGCAGAAGGTGGCCGTCACGCGCATCAGAACCCAGTAGAGCGGGCCGTTCTTGTTTGCGCTGGCGTCGAGGCGGCTGCGGATGTCGGGATGGGGGCGCAGGGAGATCTGGGAGCCGTCCAGCAGCAGCGCCCGGAGCCCGCGCCACAGCCCGCCCCGGAACCCGCTCCAGACCTCCGCGGCCTGGGCGTCCAGCGCGGCGCCGAGCAGGTCTGCGGGAAGCCGCTTGCGCGCCTTGGTGAAGGCGGCGGTGGCCAGCGACCGGATCCTTGCGGACGGCGGCGTTTCCCCCTTGCACGCGAGCAGGTCGGCGCCTCCCGCGTGAAGATCGGCGACCGCCGCCTGGAGCGTGTGGTCGTGGTTCAGCCGCTGGAAAACCATGCACCACAGGGTGACCGCGGGAGTGAACAGCCTGTCGTAGTAGCGATGCCCCGCCTCCTCCAGCGCCGGCTTCAGGTGCGACTGCCGGAGCAGGCGTTTGAAAACCCTCAGGCACCGGCCGACGGGAAACGTCCCCCGCCGTTCCGGGGCGGGGGGACGCGCGGCGTTCGGTTTGGCGCCCGCGCCGCGCCCTTTTTTCGAGTTGACTTGCATGTATGCAATATAGTATACATACCCGCATGAATAAAGAGAAACTTTCGGCTCTTTTGGCTGCGTTTGGGGCGGGACGCCAGGCGGAAGAACCCTGGCCGGCCGTCAAGGGGTCTCTGGCCAAGGTTTACAAACCCTGTGTCCGGGAGAGCTGCCCCGTGTGCGGGCGGGGTGAAAGGCATCCCGCCTGGATTTTGACCGTTTCCCTGAAAGGCCGGCGGAAATGCCTGTATATTCCGGAAGAGCTGGTGCCCGTGCTTAAGCGGGCCATTCAGAACGGCCGCAAAATCGAGGAAAGGCTCGGCAAACAGGGCCTGGAGCTTGTGAAAGCCTATCGCCGGCAAAGGGATAGAGCCGAAAAGGGTAGAAAAAGGACTGCGAAAAGTTAGTGGCATTGGGCG
>CAYTBK010000364.1:0-1860 GCA_964436005.1 uncultured Acidobacteriota bacterium | reverse complement strand
GGCGCCGCCGGGCTCCCCGGCCTGCTGGCCGACATCCCCTTCCTGATCACCTTCTCGTTCCGCACGATCCACAAGACCGGCCTCTGCTACGGCTACCGCTGCGGGGGGGAGGAGGACCGTGACTTCGTGCTGGGCGTGCTGTCGGCGGCCGGGGCCAACACCGTCAGCGAGAAGTACTCGGCGCTGCTGGCGCTGCGCTCGGTCCGGGTCATGATCGCCCGGCAGACCCTGGCGGCCATGGCGGAGAAGGCGGCCATGCGGAGCGTGTCGAAGGAAGCGGCCATCGTCGGGGCCAACAACCTGGCCCGGCAATTGGGCATCAACCTGACCCGGCGCAAGGTGCTGCAGGTGATCCCCGCCATCGGGGCCGTGGTGGGCGGCTGTCTGAACGGCTGGTTCCTGAAGGACGTCTGCCAGGCGGCCCGGCGCGCCTACCAGGAGCGGTGGCTCATCGACAACGGGAAGATCGAGGAAGTCTGACCGGGGGGAACCGGCCTGTCCCGTCGGGCCGGCTCCTTCCCGAGATTATCTTGCACCGGAGGCGCACACATGAAGTACACCCGGCTGGAGAAACTGGCCCAGGCCGAGCCCTGGACCCTGAACGGCGAAGACGGCGCGTACGTGCGCTCCGTCCTGTCCGACCGGCAAGCCGACCCGGAGGAACGCATCCTCGCCCTGGAACTGGCCGGCGACACCGTCCTGATGAACGACGAAATGGCGGAAACGGTCCTGGCGGTCCTCGGGGACGCCGGGGAAGACGAAAAACTCCGGGGCAAGGCGGCCATCGTCCTCGGGCCGAGCCTGGAGCTGGCGTCCGACGACGAGATGACCGAGGAGGTGGACGACCCGAGCTGCCCGCTGTCGCCGCCCATGGTCGAAAGGGTGGAGCAGGCCCTGAACGCTCTGTTCGATGACGGTTCCGCGCCGAAGGAAGTCCGGCGGCGCTGCCTGGAGGCGGCGGTCCGCCTTCCGCGGGACTGGCAGAAGAAGGCCATCCGCCAGGCCTACCGCAGCGGGGACGAACTCTGGAAGATCACCGCGGTCTTCTGCATGCGGTTTATCGAAGGCTTCGACGACCGGATTCTGGAAACGCTGGAGAGCGAAGACCCCGACCTCCTCTTCACCGCGTTGCAGTCCGCTGGCGAACGGGCCCTGGAGGCCTCCTGGCCCCGCGTCCGGCAGATCCTGCAGAAGGGGGAGGGCGACCGCGACGTGCTGGCGGTCGCCATGAGCGCCGCCGCCAGCATCCGTCCCAGCCAAGCGAAACAGCTGATCGCGCCCTATCTGCAGAACAGTGACCCGGAGCTGCGGGAGGCGGCCGAAAACGCCCTGAGCGAAGCGGAAATCATGATGGGCGGGCTGGATTTCGAGGCGGACGACGGTTTTCTGCCCGACTGGGACGGCGAGGACGACGAATGGGAGGAGGGCCTGGATGGCGACGAGGGCGACGAGCCGGGCGCAGGCGCCGGGCCCCACCCGTTCCCCATCCCCGGCCGGCCGTCCGGCGGGGGCGGGCCGTTGCCGAAGGCCGGGAAACCCTCCGGCCCGAAGAAAGAGGGCCAGAAGAAGAACAAGAAAAAGAAGAGACCATGATCCCGCTGGGTTTCCCGCGCCCGGGGGCGGGCGCGTGCCCTTCGCCCCGGGCCTGGGCCCGGCCGCCCGGCCGGGGTCCGGCTGCCGCCGGTGGTTTCCATGTGAATAAAAATATTCGACCCGGAGCAGAACGCATCTGCTCCGGGTCGCTTTTCAGGCCACCGGTCTTTTCCGGTCCGGGGAAGGGCTAGCGGCGGCGGGGCATGCTCGGACGCGGGCGGTTCTGGAACGTCCGGGCGTTGTCGGAGAAATTCCGGAAGGAATTCG
>CAYTBK010000363.1:0-1862 GCA_964436005.1 uncultured Acidobacteriota bacterium | reverse complement strand
AACCGGCAGGGATGAAGAGCGTCTGCCCCAAGGCATTGCTGTCGTTGCCGGCCACGATGCCAATGGGTGGATCTTGTTCGGACGCCGGGTCGTTGGGGTCTTCGAAGGGGCTGGAAGCATAAAAGGACGGTGCGGGCCAGTACATTGGCAGACCACCGATGCCATTCTCGAGCGTCGAGGCCGCTCCACCTCCTTCAGTGCCGAGCTTGTCGGTGGCCGAATAGGGATATTTCTCGGGATCCATCTCACGGATGGTCGAGAAGGGGCTGCCTTTCTGGAGTGCATCCCACAGCTTGCCCTGGCGGTGTTTGTCCAGCGAGACACCCAGGCCGATGACTTCGAGCACGTAGTGTCGTGGGTCGGCCTTGGCGCTGATCGCGGCGCTGGCCTGCTGGGCCTTCTGGCGATCCTCGGCGCGACTGGCGCCCCGGGCTTCTGCAAGCGCAGTAAGGCCCGACTGGGCCAGCAGGATCACGACCACACCCACGATGGGTATGCCCAGCCAGGTCATCCACTTTTGCATTGCGCTCCCCTCGGGGTCGTTGAAGATGGCGGCGTCCATCTGGATCAGGTAAAGCGTCCAGCCTGAAATTGCAATCAGCATGAGCACGGCGATCCGGATGGATTGTAGCCGGCGGCTGGGGGCCGGGTGGGAAGGGTTCGGCTCCGTCATGGGGTCTTGCCCTGTTTGCGGGGGGTGATCGGTACGCTGCGGCCATCGGTGGTCTCGGCGACGACCGCCGGCGGACGCCGGTCAACCGTGGGAACGCAGGCGGGCAGCACGCCGGTGGAGTAGTAGTCGCAATTGCCTTCGACGATCTGCTTGATCTCGTCGCGTTCGCATTCGAAATACTTGCCATACCGCTTGTTGAAGGTTTCCCAGGTCAGAATGCCCGGCCGGATCTTTTCATTCGGAGTCGGCTTCTTCAGCCTCCAGTCCGCCACCGCACACAGGTACGCATAGAACTCCTTGTCCGTCACCGCCTGCCCGCGGCCGATGGCGATGTCGTAGGCGGTGACCTTGGCGTGGTTGGCCTTGCTGGCCCAGATGGCGCTGTGGAAGGAGCGGGAACTGGTGCTTTTCTGGTGGCGCAGGCGGGCCTCGTTGGGGGTTTCGGGGCGGGTGATGAACAGCTTCCGGCCGGCCCGGGTGCCGGCGTAGGTGAGCTTCACCTGATCGCCTTCGGCCTTGTCCTTGTTCAGCAGGGCCTGGACGTCGGCCAGCTGGTTACGACCGAGGGTCTGCCAGGTGGGGTCATCGTACTGGCCGGGATACTTGTTTCTGGCGGGCCTGGGGTCGTGGATGGTTTCGTGGACCTGCTTGATGCCCCGGTCACGGCTCACGGCGACGGCGGCATCGATGGGGTCGACGGCTTCGACCTTGCCGAGTTCGGAGTTCGGGTCGGGTGACAGGGCTCCGGCGTAGAGATCGGCGGTGTGGGGTTCAGGCAGGCGCTCGCCGTTGATGAAGCGCCAACCCTCGGGGTTGGAGGAGGGGTTGGGGGCGCTCTCGGGCAGGTTGATGCGCAGGGTGGTGATGTCACTACGCACGTGGGCCTGATCCTCCTCGCCTTCCAGGCGAAGGGCGAAATGGCGAGGCGTGAGGCCGACCTTGAAGGGGATCTGCTGGCCGTCCACGTCGCGTATCTTGCGGGTGAACACCCGCTGCAGGAAGGTGGGGCCGAGCTCTTTCAGGGGGTGGCGGAGGTGTCGCAGTTGCTGGAAATTGCGGGTCGGCTCGGATTTTTTGGGTGAGTGCAGGGCCATGACATACTCGGGTACCCCCTGCCAGCCGATCCCCTCGACGCTGCGCAGGGCCACCGTCATGTCCTCGGGGCAGAAGTAGAGGTAGACCTTGCCCC
>CAYTBK010000362.1:0-1889 GCA_964436005.1 uncultured Acidobacteriota bacterium | reverse complement strand
GCTTTCCAAGCTGGTGCGGGACGTCACGACCTGGGTCCTGTACGTGGTGTGGATCCTTTTCATCATCACGGCGGTGTACGACATCAGCGTGACCCCCTTTCTCGCCGGTTCTGCCGTCCTGACCGTGGTCCTGGGCCTGGCGGTGCAGGACACCCTCATCAACCTCTTTGCCGGGGTGGTGTTTCACTTCGAGGATTCCATCCGGCTGGGCGACTGGCTGGAAGTGGACGACAAAGTCGGTGAAGTCAAGGAGATGTCCTGGCGGGCCATCCGCATGGTCTCGGTCAACAACGAGGTTTTCGTCATCCCCAACCAGGATTTCACCAAAAAGCCCTTCACGAACCTGACCCGGACGGACGCGGCCCGGACCCTGGTCCTGGGAGTCAGCTACCGCGACGACCCGGAGAAGGTGATGCGCACGCTGCTGCGGGCCGCTCTCTCCACGCCGGGTGTTCGCTGGGAGCCGAAGCCGGACGTGCGTATCACCGGTTTCGGCGACAGCGCCGTCACCTACCGGATCCGGTACCTGATCGAAGATTTCCGGGACCACGTCAAGACGCAAGGGAACCTGCTGCTCTCCATCTGGCACGCCTTCGAGCGGCACCGGATCACCATCCCCTATCCCGTGCAGGTGGTGCACGTGGAGGGAAAACTCGAGCACCCCGTCCGCCACGACGAAACGGAAACCGTCCGGGAAGCCCTGGCCGACCTCGAAATGTTCCGTTTCCTCGAGGGGGATGAAATGGATGCCCTGGTCCGTTCTTCCGAACTGTCCAATTACCCCGACGGCGCCGTCGTGATGCTGGAAGGGGAAGTGGGCGCCACCATGTGCGTCATCGTCGAGGGCAGCGTGGCGGTGATCAAGGAAGGACGCACCATCGCCGAGCTGGGGGCGGGCGAGGTCTTCGGAGAGATCGCCCTCTTCACCGGCGAAGCCCGCAAGGCGACTGTCAAGGCCCGGGGCGGCCTCTCGGTGGTGGTGATCCACAAGAACGGCTTCGAAGAGATACTCCGCAGCAACGCGCTCTTCATCCGGAAGATCGAGCGGATGGTGGAAGAGAGGCTCGAGGCCGCCTCCGGCGCCACCGGGGTCGAGCAGAAGAACGAAGTGAAGCAGAACATCCTCGGGCGTATCCGGAACTATTTCCTCGGGACCCGGGGATAGGGGGGTTCCGGCAGACCGCCCGGCCCGGCGCTCCGCCGCCGATGAAAAACCACAAGGGAGGAACACGACATGGCCAACATCCTGCTACGGGCTCTGCTGATCGCGGCATTCGCCGCCGGCGCCGCCTTCGGGCGGCCTGCCGGCGAGGAGGCCGCCGGGGCGGCCAGGCCCGCCAACGAAAAGGAGATCTCCTTCGGGGAGGAAATCAAGATTGAAGACCACCTGGCCAAGGGGAAAACGGTCATCGTGGATTTCTTCAGCCCCTTCTGCCCGCCCTGCCGCCGGATCTCCCCGCTGCTGAGCTCCCTGGCCGCAGCGCGTCCCGATCTTTCCGTTCTCAAGGTGAACATCAACCGGGAAAACGTGAAGGGCATCGACTGGAAATCCCCGGTGGCCAGGCAGTTCGGGCTGTCCACCATCCCCTTTTTCCGGATCTACGGCCCCGACGGAAAACTGGTGGCCCAGGGGGACGAGGCCTTCGAGAAGATCATGGGCTGGATGCAGGAAGCCAACATCCGCTGACCTGCCGGCCGGAACCGGGGCGGGAGTCGACTCCCGTTCCGGCCTCCGTCCGTTTTCGGCCCCGATCTGCCGCCTTCACTTCCGGAACGTGAAGCGCAGGCCGGTGGTCAGCAGGATGTCGTTGCTCTTCGCTCCGGGCGCGGGGTCGGTCAGGTAGCGGTCGCTGAAGGTCAGGTGCCAGGCCAGCCACTTCTTGAGGGCC
>CAYTBK010000361.1:0-1895 GCA_964436005.1 uncultured Acidobacteriota bacterium | reverse complement strand
CTTCGGGGCGATACAGACCACCCGCGGCTGCCCGCTGAACTGCAACTTCTGCAGCGTGACGGCCTTCAACGGAGCGCGCTACCGGCAGCGCCCCGTCGCGGACGTCGTGCGCGAATTCAAGCTGATTCGCGAAAAATACATTCTAGTGGTAGACGACAACCTCGTGGGCACCCGCCCCGAACACATCGACCGGGCCAAAGAACTGTTCCGCGCCATGGCGGCCGCCGATCTGCGGAAGCAGTGGGTGGCCCAGGCCACCATCAATTTCGCCGATGACGAGGAACTGCTGGAGCTGGCGGTGAAAGCGGGATGCAAGGGCGTCTTCATCGGTTTCGAATCCCCGACCCCGGAAGGGCTCACGGAGATCGGCAAGAAGTTCAACATCGTCAACGGCAGGGATTTTCGCGCCTCGGTCCGGCGCATCCAGCGGCACAACATCATGGTGGTGGGCTCCTTCATCGTCGGGCTGGACGTCGACAAGCCCGGCATCGGCGAGTGCATCGCCAACGCTGCCCGACGCTACCGCGTCGACAACCTCAACGTGCTGTTCCTGACCCCTCTGCCCGGCACGCGCCTGTGGGACCAGATGAAAGCGGACAACCGCATCGCCCTGGAGAATTTTCCGGAGGATTGGCGGTACTACACCCTGACTTTTCCCGTAGCCCGGTACAACTTCTTTTCGCTTGGGCAGATCATCGAGGAGATGGTCTCCTCCAACCACAAATTCTATTCCCTGCCGCGCATTTTGCGCCGGGTGACCAGCTGTTTCGTACACAGGCGCCAGCCGATCATCTCCCTGGTGGGGAACCTCTCCTACCGCGGCAACCTCAAACGCGACATCGGGGCGTACCGTACATTCATGGACCGGAAAGGAACCTGGGACGCCCACCACGGCTGAACTTGCTGCCCGGCGGGCAAGAGCTGCCCGGCACGAAAGGACCGGCCCGGCCGCCTGCCCGAACCGTGCAGAGAGGTGTCGCTCCTTCTTGACACAAAACGAAGGCGCCTTCCCCGGTCCCCCGGGGAAGGCGCCCACTTTCTTTCTAACTTTCCAGGCGTTTACGGCATGTCGTTGCGGGGTTCGTCCTTCTTTTCTTCCTTCTTGCCGTCCTGGTCGTCGATGGTCAACACGATCTTTTTCTTGACGACCTTGCCTTCCTCGGCTTTCCCGTCTTCCGTCATCGTCACGTAGTACAGTGCCTGGCCGTCCTTGCAGTGGAGCTTGTCGAGCGGCAGTTCCACTTCCTTGCCGTCGAGGTAGATCTTGATCCCGTCGTCGCCGCGGACCACCCGGCACTCCTTCCCGTCCACCAGGATGGCCTTGCCGCCTTCGGCGCACTCCGCGGCGCCGCCTTCCTTCTTCACCTTCACGATGCACATGCGCTCGCCGTTGGCCGCCCGCTCTTCCAGCTCGGTCAGGATCATCTTCTCCTTGTCCCCGTCCTTGCAGCAGACAGCCAGCCGACCGTCGCCTTCCTGAACGCTCACCAGCCCGTCGGGAGCGATCTCGACGCCGCCCATTTCCTTCCCGTCGCAGGTGACGGAGAGCTTGCCGTCCTTACGGGTGACGACGACGGTGTGGCCTCCCTTCTCGAAAGTCTTCGTCTCGCCTTCGGCGAGCTGCAGACCTTCCGCCCCCTCCGTGCCGGGAGCCTGCACCCGGATGACCACGTGCTTCGCCGTGCACTTTTCCGGCTGGTCATCCGAGGCGGTGGTCAGGGCGCCGGAAAACATCCCGGCGAACAGCATGGCAAACAGCGGCATCAACATGTTCATGACAAACTCCTTGCGTGAATTTTCCCCGGATGTCCCGGGACTTCTTTCCTCTCACGTATAGCAGATCCCGCGCCAAACCCTTTAACCTCAGATAACCACTAATCTCCCTAACAATTAGT
>CAYTBK010000360.1:0-1899 GCA_964436005.1 uncultured Acidobacteriota bacterium | reverse complement strand
TCCACCCAGATGTACGATTTCGCCGTGATGACCACGGACGAGAAGACGACGCTCTGGCGTTGGTCGTGGAACGGGTCGTTTCAGGTCGGGCACAACGAGCTGAAGATCCAACCGCGGGGCGAAGTGCGCTGGGAGGCCAGGTGGGACTTCACCCAGAGCTACGTGCAGGAAGGGGAGTATATCGCTTTCGGCGAGGTCCACTGCCTGCCCCACGGGATCCTTTCCCCCATCCGGCACGTCGTGCTGCGCTCCGAGCGGCCGAAGGTGCTTCTGCCCCAATATTTCCTTCCGCTGGACGAAGGGCTGATCACCTGGCAGTACCGCACGGCGGACGCCGCGGCGAAGCCTTTCGACATGAGAGTGACCGGCAAGGTGCGTCTGGACGGGAACGAGTATGCCGCCATGTCGTTTTTCCCGGACGAAAAGTCCATCGGCCCCGACGGCTTGCCCGATGTCAAGGCCGACAGCCGGCTGATCCGCTTCGACAAGGGCTCCTCCCGCTTCCTGGAGTGGTCCCCCCTCGGCGAAAAGCCCCTGCTGATGCAGGACGCGAACCACCGGTTCCAGCCGGTGGAGGGGGAATGCCGGACCGCGGTGGGGACTTTCGACCGGGCCATGGCCTACCAGATCCAGAAGGGGGGCGAGTGGCAGACGCGCCTGGTCGTGGTGCCGGGGATCGGCATCGTGCAGGCCGTCATTCCGCGCGCTGCCGGCGGTGACCTGGCACTGGAGATGGTGTCCGGCCGGACGGTTTCTTCCTCCGCGCCGGCCAAAACGGTCGCTACCACGGCCGCCGCCCCCGCGGCTGCCTCGTCTTCGCCCGCCGCACCCAGGGAATCTCCGGAAAGCCCGAAGCTGAACTTCAAGATCGTCCTGAAGCGGAGCGGCGGCCTCCCCCCCCAGGACAATTCCATCAGCATCACCTCCGACGGCACCCTGGCGGTGCTGGAGAACGGGAAACTTGTCCGCCAGGCGGCCGTAAGACAGGTCGATGTCTGGAACATCGTCCAGGTCCTGGATCGGGCGGGGTTCTACCAGTTGGCCGACAAGTACGGCCAGGACGACCTCGAAGATCCTCTGACCGTCGAAATCGCCGTCGACATGGATGGGAAGGCGAAGACCGTATTCATGCGGACCAGCGCCAAGGAAAAGCCACCCATGAGTTTCTGGAAGATCGTGGACGCCGTCGAGGGCTTTGCCCGCCGGGCGAAGTAGATTGAGTTCCCACAGAGGGGTCATCATGCACAAAACGCTGATAGGTTGTGTGGTCCTGCTGGTCGTGTTCGGGTTCGTCGCGGCGCAGACGGATGCCCCGTCCGACACGATCTCGTCGAGGGTGACGGCCGTTTCGGTCAACGTCATGGTCCTGGACTCTTCCGGTTTCCCGGTGGCCGGGCTGAAACCGTCGGATTTCCGCGTCTTCGACAACGGGCGGGAGCAGCGGATCACGAATTTCCAGGAGAGCGCCAAGCCCATGACGCTGGTGGCCGTCATCGATTCCAGCGGCAGCACGTGGAAGAAAATCAACCTGATCAAGGACGGGGCGGCCGATTTCATCGAGCGGATGGCCCGGTCCCGCCCGCAGGACCGCCTGGCCGTGATCAACTTCAACGAGGACATCTCCGTTCTGTGCCCGTTCGAGAGCGGTTGGCGCGAAAAGAAGGCCATGGTCCTGGACAATGTGGACTCGCAGGGCGGGACCGCCCTCTACGACGCGCTCTGGCTGGTGTCGCGGGACATCCTGCAGAAGAACGCCGGCCGCAAGTCCGTGATCCTGTACACCGACGGCATCGACAACAAGAGCATCTTCAACTTCGCCGAGGCGAGGCGGGCCGCCCTCGCTGCGGACGCCACGTTCCACATCCTGACGGTGGACAACCTGGAGCAGGCCCTCAAGGA
>CAYTBK010000359.1:0-1932 GCA_964436005.1 uncultured Acidobacteriota bacterium | reverse complement strand
CGGCGTACTCCACGCTTCCCAGTGTCACCGGGTCGATGACGTTGCCGGCCACCCGTATGACGAAGAGGCGGCCGAGCCCCTCGTCGAAGAGGATCTCGGGCGGAACGCGGGAGTCGGAGCAGGTCAGCACGGCGGCGAAGGGCTTCTGGCCGGATTTCTGGACTTCCCGGTCGGCGGCGTTGTTCTGCGCTTCGTGCTGCCCGGTCAGGTAGCGGGCGTTCCCCTTCTTCAGCCGGGCGATCGCCTCGTCGGCAGCGATGTCGGCGGCCATGGCCCCGACCAGGCTGCCGACGATGAGCGCAACGGCGAAGCAGACCCCCCGCCACACCGGGGCGAAACGCGGCCGCCGCCGGGCCGAACCGGCCTCGGGAAGGCGGGGGCGTGCCTGTTTGATTTTTTCCATCGGTTTCCTCCGGAAGGCAGATTGGGCCGCCGCGCCGGGGCGGAAGGAGATTGTAGCGCGAAAACGGTCGGCGGCAAGCGGCGAAATGCCGGCTTGCGCCCCTCGCCCCTCGGGGCTATAATGTCTCGGTCGGACTGAAACCGGTTTCTGTTCACCGCGGGGCACATGGTCATATTTCTCCTCTTTCTCCTTTTCCTCCTTCTGATCGGCCTCAGCGTGCTGACCGTCTTCTTTTATCTCCGCAAACGCCCCACCGGCAGCCACCAGAGCACCTCGAAGGTGCTTTCCACGTTCACTTCGTCCGAAGAGGAAGTCGAGGACGAGCACGACCTTCGCGAGATCGAGATCCACCGTCACTGGCTCTACCGGATCTCCGGCGTCAAGTGGATTCTCAGCTTCGTGTTCGCCCTCCTGCTGACCTTCGTCGCCACCTACGAGAACTGGTTCCGCTATTACCCGGACCCGGTGGTGGGCAAGCCGTACCCCGTCAGCATCAGCGTGGCCTACGACTACGTCGACCCCGACGGCAACCACATCCACCCCGGGCGGGACAGCCAGGGGAAGCGCGTGTCGGTCATGCAGCGGGGGGAGATTGCCGACGCCGCCGACCTGGAGCGTGTGCGCGCCTACAACGAACAGCGCCACGCTCCGCCGGTGCAGTCGATCCTGGGGTACATGATCCTCTTCCTGCTCTTCGTGCTCTCCATGGTCTACTGGCTCAGCCAGTGGAGCCTGGAACTGCACCAGGACGAGAACCGCAACTTCGTCTTCCTGTTCCTCGCCATCCTGCTGGTCGTGGCCTTCGCCAAGGCCGTGTACATGACCAAGTTCATTTCCGTCTACTACATCCCGGTGTCGATGCTGGGAATTCTCGTCGCCATCCTCATCTCTTCCCGCATCGTGCCGTCGGTGGTCATTTTCACCGACTTCTTCATCGGGATGATGACCGGCTTCGATTTCAAGCTGCTGATGATCCTCTTCGCCGGCTCCCTGGTCACCGTCTTCCTGTCCCAGCGCATCAAGAAGCGGTCCCAGATACTGGCCGTCGGCCTGCTGGCGGGATTCATCAAGTTTCTCCTCTTCGACAGCATGCTCCTCATCAACGACGAGGTGGCGCTTAATTCCGTGGACGACATCCGGCAGTTCTTCGACGTCGACGCCGTGGCCTGCCTCCTGGGCGGCCTGATTTCGGGCTTCCTGGCCATATTCCTCATCACCGGCTTCGAAAAACTCTTCGGTTTCGCCTCCCCCTTCCGCCTGCAGGAGCTGGCGGACATGGATTCCCCCGTCCTCCACGCCCTCTACCTGCACGCTCCGGGCACCTACCACCACTCCATGGCCGCGGCCAACCTGGGGGAAATCGCCGCCAACGAGATCGGCGCCGACGCCCTGCTCGTCCGCGTGGCCGGCTATTACCACGACATCGGAAAACTCGCCAACCCAAGCTATTTCGTGGAGAACCTGCCCCCCGGCGCCGTCAATCCCCACGACAACATCCAGCCCTTCATGAGCGCGAAGATCGTCCGGGG
>CAYTBK010000358.1:0-1940 GCA_964436005.1 uncultured Acidobacteriota bacterium | reverse complement strand
GGCGGACGATGAAGGAGAACATGCCGTAGTCGATGGTCTGCGTCAGGTCGCCGCGCACGCCGGACAGGACGTCGTAGGCCTTGGGGCCCAGGAACAGGAAGGACTCCCCGCCGGGCACGAAGGTGGACACCAGGCGGAAGGTCTTGGCCTCCTCGGTGGGCTTGGGCTTGTAGGCGATGTCGCGGTTCTCCAGAAAGATTTCCGAGTACGGGGTCGCCGGGATGGCCGCGGCCAGGAAGTACTTGTTCTGGATGCCGGCCCAGGCGATGGTGCCGGCCTGGCGGCGCAGCTTGGCGATGGTTTCGCCCATGACCGGGGTGACGGCCCCGTCCAGGGCGTAGACGGCGTGCGGGGCCACCAAAGAGGGGTCGCCCGGCGTCAGGTCGCTGTTGGTCAGACCCGGGCCGAGGCGGACGAAATGGGCGAGGGGCGTTTCGCCCTTCTTGAGCGAGGTGGACATCCGGAGCGTGTAGTCGCCTTTCCAGATGGAGAATTCCTTGACGGCGGTCACCCCTCCGCGGACCAGCTGGAAGGTGACGGTCCGGCAGGGTTCCGGCGTGCCCTTGACGGGGTGCGGCCGGGCGCCGGTCGTGTCGGTCACCGTGTAGGCGTCGGCGTTGAACCGGGCGGCGGCGTTCTTCTCCAGGGCGTTGACCGGGATGGAGAGGCTGAAGAACCGTTCGTCGGGGCCGGGTTTGGCCTTGGTGAAGGGCGTCGGGTCCAGGACGAGGTCCACCGGCTTGCCGTGGTCCACGTACTTCTTGAGGACGAAATGCGCGAGAACGGCGCCCCGGGTGTCGAATTCCAAGCGGAACACCGGGTTGTCCTCCACCACGACGCCGGGTGTCCCGACCACGTCGGGTACGGCCGGCGGGGCGGCCGGGGCGGCGGCAGCCGCTTCCCCCTCCACCGGCGCGGCCGCGGCGGTGCTCGGGGCGGCGGCGGCCGGTTGGGTGGCGGCGACCGGTTGGGCGGCGGGCGTCGCCGCGGTGTTCACGGCGCCTTCGGCGTCCAGGCTGGCGGCGGGCGCCGCGCTGGCCGTGGAAGCCGACTGGGCGGGCGCGGGGGCCTGGTCGGTCTTGGCGGGCGGGAAAAGGTACAGGAAGAGGATGTAGGCCAGAAAACAGAGCGCGATGGCGCCAATCATTCGTTTTTCCATGGTTTCTCCGTGAACGGCGGTTCCTTGTCGACCGGGTCGTATCCGCCGGGATGGAAGGGGTGGCAGCGGAGGATCCGCTTGATGCCCATCCACCCGCCCTGAACGACCCCCTTCTTCCGCACGGCTTCGGCGAAGTAGGCGGAGCAGGAGGGGTAGAATCGGCAGGACGGCGGCAGCAGGGGGGAAATGCACTTCTGGTAGACGGCGATGAGGAACAGGAGGACATGCCTCATGGCTGTTCCGAGGCCCGGGCCCGCGCCAGCGCGGTCAGGAATTCCGCTTCCAGAGCGTTACCGACTGCCGTCCCGGCCGCCTTGCGGGCGTTGAGCACCATGTCGAAGGGCGGCCCGGCGGGTGGCCGGTTTTTCCGGAAGATCTCCCGGAACCGGCGCTTGACGCGGTTGCGCGTCACCGAGTCGCCGATGCGCTTCGAGACGGTCATGCCCAGGCGGTGGTTCAGGCCGTTTCCCCTGCGGATGTAAAGAACAAAAAAGGGAGTGTCGAAACGCGCTCCCTTTTGGTACACCTCATCGAATTCCGTGCGCTTCCGGATCCTGGCCTCCCGGGGGAAAGCCTGGCCGGTGACGGGGCCGGTCATCAGACCGTCGTCAGCAGCTTGCGCCCCTTCGCCCGGCGGCGGGCAAGCACCTTGCGTCCGCCGCGCGTGGCCATCCGGGACCGGAACCCATGGGTCTTGGCGCGCTTATGATTGTTGGGCTGGAACGTTCTCTTCATGGCGGTTTCTCCTTCGCGTTTTCAAAGCGAATCTTTCTACCAGACG
>CAYTBK010000357.1:0-1963 GCA_964436005.1 uncultured Acidobacteriota bacterium | reverse complement strand
CATCCGCCGGACCTTCCAGAACGCCCACGACAAGGACTTCCGGAGCTGCTAGCCACGCCCCCCCGCGGAACGGCCGGCGGCTGATCACCGTCTCCCCCTGAGATTGCTCTGGAGGAGAGACTTGACGACACCCAAACCGATCCCTGCCGAAGTGAAAGAGGTGCCGAGGCGAAAGCTCGCTAAGCGGAACATCCTCTTCGGCCGGCGAGCGAGTGGGTGTCCTTTTTTTTCCAGGAGTGCGGCGGCGAGTCTTCGAGACGCCTCTTTCGGCAGCCGGCCGAAGGAAAACCACTGGTCTCACTAATTCATGATCAGCGGGATCAGTGGTTTGTCTCTGATTGGGGAAATCACGGCCCTGCTGCTCAAATCCGGCGACGACGGGACCTGGGCGTGGGCCTGGTCGAACCCGCTCCTACTGCACGTAGAAGCGGATCCGCAGGCCGCAGTGGTAGCCGGGGCCTTCGCCGCCCACCGCCTCGGTGACCTGCCCGGCCAGGCAGCCGCCCGCGCGGTCCAGGCGGGGGGCCAGGTCGGCGGCCAGCCGGCGGTCCAGGAAACCGGCCTGCTCGCCGGCGGCGTTCTCCACGCGGACGGCGTTGCGGTCGTAAGGATTATCCGGCTCGCGGCGCAGGGTGACGGGGTCGCCCGGACGCATCCGGGCCACCACCGCCTGGCGTCCGTCGTAGGTGACCCCCACCACGGCGGCGTGAACCCACTGCGGGTGCCAGGCCGAACCGGCGGAGGCCGGCGGCGCCGGTTTCGGCCGGCGGGCGGCCTTGGCCTGTTTCCGGGATCCCGAGTCCGAGTCGATCAGGGTGCAGACGATCCAAACGATGAGTCCCAACAAGATGATTCCCATGCGTACCTCCAGGGTTTTGTCGTTGTTTTCCGGCACGCTGTACACCGGCGGGCCGGCCCCGTTGCGGCCGGCGGTTTTCCTAGTGGACGGCCGGTGAGCCGGACAGCCCGGTCCCGGCGCGCGCCATTCCAACCGGGAGCACGGAGGCGGCCTCCCGGGCGGGCAGCACGCGCATCGCGTCGCAGCCCTTCGACCCCAGGCTGAAGGCGGCCCGCACTGCCACCCCCTCCGCGGGGCGGAACCCCCGGCAGGCGGACACGTGGAAGAAGGCTCGCCCCGCAGCGAAAGCCAGGAAGCCGAAGCCCCGGTCCTCGCGCCAGGTTTCCACCGCGGCCTCCCGGTACAGGGAGGGCGGCAGCGGCTCCGCCCCTTCCCGAAGCACGCTTTCGGCCGCCTCCGCCGCCTCCGGGTACTCCTTCCCGTAGCTCCGCCCCATGTCGGCCGCCGCCTCCCGGAAGCAGTGCAGGGCCTCCCCGGCCCGGCCCAGCTGCCGGAGCACCCGGCCCAGCAGGAACCAGCCGTGCGGGTTCTGCCGTCCCTGGCGGACCACCGAGGCGCCGGCCTCCATCTCCGCTTCCGGCAGCATTCCCCGCTCGAGCAGGAACCCGGCGAAATGCAGGTGGTAGTACCAGTTCCGCTTTCCACAGGGAAAGTTCCGGTACGCCTGCAGCGCCTCGTCGCCCCGGCCGGCCCGGTGCAGGGACTGGGCCAGGCGGTCGACCACGTAGTCCAGCCCCCCGTCCAGGCGGTTCGCCTGCCGGAACGCCCCGGCGGCCTCGTCGTGCCGCCCGAGGGCCGCCAGGAGCTTGCCCTCGTGGTAGTGGCGGAAGACGTTGCCCGGGTCCATTTCCCGGGCCTTCCCGGCCGCGCGGAGGGCCAGGTCGAGGTTGCCCTCCGCCTCGAAGCTGTCGGCCCAGAGCACCAGGACCTGGCGGACCAGGGCGGCCTGGCCGGCGTCGTCTCGGAAGGCGTCCCACAACTCGCGCAAGGCGACCCGGCACGCCCCGTGGCGCCCGAGCCGGTGCAGGCACTGAGCGCGGCGGAAGCCCGCCCAGCCCATGCCCGGCCAGAGGCGGAGGGCCTCCGCCAGCGGTTCCAGCGCCT
>CAYTBK010000356.1:0-1979 GCA_964436005.1 uncultured Acidobacteriota bacterium | reverse complement strand
CAACGCCGCCATGGACGCCATGCGGCGCGCCGCCGCGCAGTCCCAGCGGGCCGGCACCCCGCTCTGCGTCGGCATCTTCGACCTCGACCACTTCAAAAGCATCAACGACACCCACGGCCACGCCGCCGGAGACGACGTGCTGCGCGCCTTCGTGCGCATCGTCCGCGACAACGCGCGGTCCTACGACATCTTCGGCCGCCTGGGGGGCGAAGAGTTCGTGCTGGCCACACCGGACTGCCCGCTGGAGACAGCGGCCGAGCTCTTCCAGCGGCACCTGGCCCGGCTGGCCGCCACGCCGGTGCCCGCCGGCGACGCCGCCCTGAAGGTGACGGCCAGCGCGGGGGTGGTGGAGCGGCAGTTGTCCGAGCGGATCGACGCCTGCCTGCAGCGGGCCGACCAAGCCCTCTACCGGGCCAAGGAGGAGGGCCGCAACCGCCTGGTGGTCGGCCGCCCCGAAGAACCATGATCGCCGCCGCCGGGAAATCGCTCGCCCACGCCGCCGGCGCGTGACCGGAAGCGAGGGGTTGTTTCCCGGACCGGGGCAGACCGGCGGGGAGAATTCGACGCCAGGGCGCGAGGCCCGAACCACCGGCGTGTCGCGCCGAAGAAAACGAAGGGGGAAAAATGGGAAAAAACAGCAAGGACCGGGCCCGCCAGCAGGCCAAAAAACGGGCCAAGAAGATCGGCAAGCGCAAGGAGACCCTGCACGCCAAGCGCATCCTGCGCGAGACGATCCCGGAACGGGCCGTCCTCGCCAAGGCCCCCGTCCGCGAGTGCCTGGTGTCCGAGCACCTCTTCCGCGACGGCATCGGGCACGCCCTCCTCTGCCGCCGGCTCGGCGAAGACGCCTTCGCCGTTGCGGTTTTCCTGCTGGACGTCTACTGCCTGGGCGTCAAGGACGCTTTCCTGAAGAACGTCTCCCTGGTCGATTACCAGAGTGCGGTCGCCCAGCTCGAAGAGCAGGGCCCGCTCGTCTCGTGCTCCCCGGAGCACGTGTGCAAGCTGGTGAACGAGACCGTCGCCTTCGCCCAGGACCTCGGCTTCCCCCCCCACAGGGACTACGCGAGGGCGGAAACGGTCTTCGGCGACCTGGACCCGGAGGCCTGCCCCGAAGCCTTTACCTTCGGCAAGGATGGGAAGCCCTTCTATCTCCAGGGCCCCTTCGAATCCTGCGCCCGGGCGGAGCAGATCATGGCCACGCTCACGGCGCGCCTGGGCGCGGAAGGCTTCGAGTACGCCGTCAAGCTCGACATCGGCGAGGAAGACCTGGAAGAGGACTTTGACGAGGACTTCTACGAGGATTTCGACGAGGACGAGGACGGGGACGATGACGATGACGATGATCGCTCCAACTGAACCGAAATAGATTTTCCCGATTTCGAGCCCCGCATCGCGGGGCGACTGAGTGTAGCCCAGGGCGAAGGTCGCTTCGCCCGAGCCCTGGGAGAGGATGTCTGTCTGCAACTTCGGGATCGGAAACATGGATTTACAGGATGGACAGGATGACGATTTCCCTTCGCAACCATAAGGAAACCCGGTCAAGTTGTTCTTTTTCGTGAGATTTGAGTCTTCGTGCCCTATCGTAATATACTGCTTTCGAAAGGGATGCCGGCAGGATGCCGGCGGTCCGGGCGGGCGGCGTTCACGAGCGCGCCGCCGGGTAGCAGCCCAGCAGCCGGAAGGAACCGGTCAGGGCCGAGAGCTCGACCAGCACCCGCCGCACCCGCTCGTCGCGGTCGGAGCCCTCGAAGTCGAGGAAAAAGGCGAAAGAGCCGGGGTCTTCGCGCAGGGGCCGCGACTCGATCCGGGTCAGGTTCAGCCCGGCGTCGGCCAGCGTCTGCAGCGCAGCGAAGAGGCCGCCCGGTCGGTGGGCCACCGAAAAGACCACCGAACACTTGTCGCCACCCTCCGCCGCCGGCTCCCGGGCCAGGACCAGGAAACGGGTGGTGTTGGACGCGTGGTTCTCGATGTCCTCCTGG
>CAYTBK010000355.1:0-2044 GCA_964436005.1 uncultured Acidobacteriota bacterium | reverse complement strand
GGAAAGGAGCACGCCCTGGATGTTCCGGGCCCGGATCAGGTGAAGCAGCACGGCGTTGTCCTGTGCCGCGAAGGCGTCCGTCCAGAGGTAGGCCCAGCGGGGGCCGGGCCGGAAGCGGGCCCGCACCTCCCCCGCCCCGCCGGCGGCGGGGCGCAGGTAGGGGCCGGCGTCCTCGGCGTTGAGGTGGCGGAACATGGCGGCCAATCGGAGGTACAGCTTCTTTTTCGTTTCCATGCGTTCGATCTTGAGGTCCAGCAGGTCCCGCAGGGGGGCCAGGGCTTCCAGGGGGGAGTACTCCGGGTCGCCGGCGTCGCGGCGGACCGCCAGCTTGCGGAGGCGCTCCCGGAGGAGCAGAATCTGATAGTCTGTCTGAATGAGGTCGCCCAGGGCCGACCGGTATTCCTCGTAGCCGGCAAGGACCTCGTCCTGGCGGTCCTGGCCCTGCTGCCGCCAGGTCCGGGCGGCGAGCTCCTTCTCCGCGGCCCGCTGTTCGCTGCCGGACCGGTCACGGAAGGGAACGGGCAGGGAAAAAGTGACGCCGGCGGAGAAGTAGTCCTTCTGGACGCCGTCCCCGGTGTCGGTGACGTTGTAGCGGAGGAAGGGGCGCAGCCGGATGTCGTCCCGGTAGCGGTAGCGGGCCTCGACGGCGCGGTCGAGGGCGGCCATGCACTCCTGCGCCTCGGCCGGGTCGTTCACCGCGCGGGAGAGGGAGCGGATGTCCACGTCCACGACGGGCAGTCTTTCCGGCGGGGACTGGCTCCAGGCTTCCGCGTCCCGCAAGCCGGGATCATCGGGTGCTTCGGGCGGGGCCAGGCCCGCCAGGGCGTGCTCCGCCCGCCTTTTTTCCATTTCCAGGCGGATGGAGCTGTCCAGGTAGCTCCGGCCTTGGAGGTAGGACCGCTTTTCCACCTGGAGGCACTGCTCGAGGAAATTCTTCTTTTCCTCCTGCAGGCGCCGCAGGGCGCGCCCGAAGTGCAGCGTCAGCTCGCGGCGGAGGCGGGGGGAGTTCTTCTGGCGGGCCAGGCGGATGCGCTGGACGGCCAGGATTTTCCCGGCCTCCCGCTGGGCGCCCGCCTTGCCCCGGTTTTCGGCCAGGCCGTCGCCCAAAAGGTCCCAGTCGATGCCGGCCTGCGTCCGCCACAGGTACGGGATGTCTTCGTCGTCGCCGGATTCGGTGTCCTGGTTGTACTGCCAGGAGCCGGCCAAATGCAGCCCTAGGTCGCCGGCCGTGCGCCGGGCGGACGCGCGGCTGGCCCTCTCCTCGGCGGATGCCTCGTTCAGCGGGGCCCCGGCGGCGTTCAGCAGCCGGGCCGTCCGGTCTGCGGGCAGGGTTTCGGCTTCGGATTCCGCCGGACCCTGCGTTTCCCGGTCCAGCCGGGCGGAGATTTCCTGGCAGAACGCCGGGTCCAGCGGCAGGGGGGCCGCTGCTTCCGCCGGCTCCGCTGCCGGGGAGGCGGGGTCTTGCGCCCGGACAGGTACGGCCAGGCCCATCCAGGCCCACCAGGTGCAGAGTGCCAGCCGCCAGCTTTTTCCGGTTCGCCAGGCCATACCCATCCCCTCAGGCAATCGGGTATTATAAAACAAAAGTTGGGCTAAAAAAAGGGCGATTTGCTTCAGGCGTCGGCGACGTCGCCGGCCGGCGCGGGCTCTTCTGCGGCTGAGGACAGGCGGCTGCGGCGGCGGCCGTAGGCGAAGTAGATCACCAGACCGGCCGCCAGCCAGAAGAAGAACCGCAGCCAGGTCAGCAGCGGCAGCCCCAGGGCCAGCCACGTGCAGAACAGGATCCCGGCGGGGGCGCAGAACCACACCCAGGGCATGCGGAATTTGCGGGGCGTGTCGGGCCGGCGGACGCGCAGGATCATGACGCCCGCGCAGACCAGCGAAAAGGCGAACAGGGTGCCGATGTTGGTGAGTTCCACGACTTCGTCGATGTTGAGGACGGCCGCCGGCAGCATGACCAGGGCCCCGGTGAGCCAGGTGGCGTTGGAGGGGGTCTTGTGGCGCGGGCTGACCTTGCCGAACCATGGGCCCAGGAGGCCGTCCC
>CAYTBK010000354.1:0-2047 GCA_964436005.1 uncultured Acidobacteriota bacterium | reverse complement strand
GGCAGCTACGGCGCCTCCACGCATACCACCGGCGAAGTGAAGCTGATCAAGGACCTGGACACTTCCATCACGGGCCGGCATGTCATTATCGTGGAGGACATCGTCGACACCGGCCTGACGCTCACGTACCTCAAACACCTGCTGGAAAACAGGGAACCCGCCTCGGTCAGCATCTGCACCCTGCTGTCCAAACCTTCCCGCCGGAAGGTCGAAGTGAAAGTCGATTACCAGGGCTTCGAAATCCCTGACGTGTTCGTCGTCGGATTCGGGCTGGATTACGCCGAGCGCTACCGCAACCTCCCCGAAATCGGCATCCTCAAATTCGTGGCCCAGCAACAATAGCCGACCGGCCTCGCTCGGAACGATCCCCTCCCGGCCCTTTCCACAGGGCCTTTCGTTTTCTGGCCCCGTCCGGGTGGCCGACAAATGAAAGCGCCGCCCGAAGGCGGCGCAGGCAGCAGGCGCGGGAGTATGAACTGTCAGTAACCGCATTGGGCAAGGGCCTCCCGCAGCATCCGCCGGCCATAGAACAAGCGGCTTTTCACTGTCCCCACCGGCACGGCGATATGCGCTGCGATCTCCTCGATGGTCCGATCCTGGATATCGTGCAGAATGATGACTTCCCGATGGCTTTTCCCCAGCGTGTCCAAAGCTTTCCGCAGCAGGGCGCCCAGTTCCCGCCGCTCCGTCGTCTCCCGGGGGTCGGGTGCGCCGTCGATGAACGTGTTGGATTCCTTCTCCCCGTTCTGATCGGCATCCGTCGCAATAGGCTCCACCCGGCAGTGCTTCCATTTGCGCAGATAGGCGTAACAGGCGTTGACCACGATCCGCGTCATCCAGGTTTCCAGCTTGCTTTCCCCGCGAAAGTCCCGGATGTGGCGGAAGATGTTCCGGAAAGCATCCTGCACCGCGTCTTTGGCCCACTCCACGTCCTTGAGGATCCGGTAGGCCGTGCGGTAAAGCCGTCCGTGGTGATGCCGGAAAAACTCCTCTTCGTCGAAGATGCTCATCTGGCCCGACCGCCCCCGGACGCTTTCCACTTGAAACGATGCATTTCCCCAATCCAGGTTTTCGTTGATGATGTATCCGATTTGGCTCATGGCTAATCTCCTTTCGTCTCGCCATAGCTATATCAAACGCCTTGCCAAACCGTCGTCGGAATATTTACTCATTGGATAATAAGAATTTACCACCACCACGGCCCCCACGAAGGCGATGCGTGTAAAAAATTCCGTCACCCATTCCCCCATCGTCCCCGCTTTTCCGGGACAATGTGTAAAACAATCCGACACAAGACCGCCTTGATCCCGCCTCCGCCTTGCCCTATACTGGCCCCATCTCATCCTGGAGGAGCCCATGAGCAAGATCGGCCTGGACATAGGCGCAACCAAAATGATCGGCGTCCTTTCCCGTGACGACGGCTCCGTGGTCCATTGCGTCAGGGCCGACACCCCCGCCACGGGGAACCCCGAAGCCCTTGTCGCCGCCGCCAGCGGGATGGTCGCCGCCCTGGAAAAGGAAAGTTCCGGCGCCAGGCCAGAGGGAGTGGGCATCGGCATCGCCGGGTACGTGGAAAGCGCCCGCGGGCTGGTGCTCTTCAGCCCGAACCTGGGCCTGGAACGCCTCCCTCTCGACGAGATTCTCCTTGCGGAAACAGGGCTTCCCGTCCGGTTGGACAACGACGTCAACTGCGCGCTGCTCGGCGAAAGCGCTTTCGGCGCGGCGAAGGGCGCCAGCGAGGCCACCGCCGTGTTCCTGGGGACCGGCATCGGCACGGCTTTCCTGTGCAGCGGCCGGCTGCTCCGGGGCCTCCGGGGCGTAGCCGCGGAAGCCGGGCACACGACCTTCGTCGCCGGCGGGAGGATGTGCGCCTGCGGAAAACGCGGATGTTTCGAAGCCTACGCCGGGGGCCATTCCCTGGGAAAAATCATCCGGGAAGCGGCCCAGTCGTCCCCCGGGTCGGCCCTGGCCCAGGAGGGGGCGCAGAACCTGTCCGACATCCGCCGCCTGGCCCTGCGCGGCGACCCCGCCTCGCGCCGCATCTGGG
>CAYTBK010000353.1:0-2067 GCA_964436005.1 uncultured Acidobacteriota bacterium | reverse complement strand
AGCTACCTGCTGAACACCTACTACGGCCGCAAGCTCAAGGCCGCCTCCACCGGCAACGCCGGCGGGCCCACCAACCTCTACCTGGCCGCCGGGACCAGCACCCCGGAGGAGATCCTCCGCTCGGTGGACAAGGGCCTGCTGCTCACGGGGACCATCGGTCTGGGCCGCGTGCCCACCACGGGCGACATCTCCGTGGGCGCCTTCGGCCTGTGGATCGAGAAGGGCCAGGTCGCCTTCCCGGTGGCCGAGGTCACCATCTCGGGCAACCTGGCGGAAATGCTCCAGGGCGTGCAGATGGTGGGCAACGACCTGCAGTTCCGCAACCGCATCACCGGCCCCACCGTGAAGATCGACAAGATCTCGGTGGGCGGCTCTTCCCGGGCCTGAGCCGATTCGGGACCCAAGAGGCGGAACGGCCGCCGCGGAGGAGCGGGAACCTGAAGCGCACGCTGGCGTTGGGCCTGATTCTCGCGGCGGCCTGGACGACGTCGGGATGCAGCCGGGAGGCGGCCGGGGGGCCGCCCCCGGCCAATCCTGCCGGAGTCGCCACGGCTGCGGCGATACCATCGGAATCCCTGAGGGGGGGGGCGGACATGCGGGCCGCTTTCGCCCGGGTGAAAACCTACCGGAGCTGCACCGTGACCGTCGGCGGGCCGTCGGCGGAGATCACGGGGGTGATCGTCGACACAGAGGAGCGGGTGCGCCCCGACCGGCTGCGTCAGACCACAAAGACGGACATCATGACTACCGAGATCGTGGTGATCGGGCGAAGCTACTTTTTCCGCTCCGAATTTTACGATTACAACAAGGACATTCGCATCGACCCGCCGGGGTGACCCGCGGGCCTTCCCCCCTTCTGACAACGATGAAAACAGTGAACCGCAGAGGGGCGCGGAGCGTCGCCGAGGAGGAGAATGAAACGCTGGCTGTACCGCGCCTGAGGATTGATTGCACCCGACGGATCCGGCTTCCGTTCCGGCAATCCGGACGGAAGAGAACCCGGTAGGCCGGCGCCACCTCCTGGAGTGCGGCGCGGAGGCTGCCGCAGCGCCGCTTTGGCCAGGCGCGCAGGCCGCCGGAGCGCCGAACGCGGAGACGCGCGATTCGCACCAAAGGCAATTCCATCGACAGGTTACCCGTCCGACAATCACAACGCTAGCCCCCCAATCCCGTTCGCCTTCGTGGCCGTTGTGCGCATCGTGTTTATCCTCAACACGAAGTTCGCGAAGGCCACGAAAAAGGGTTGCAGGCGCCTGGGAGGACAGCCGGATCCGTCGCCGGCCGGGCGGAAACATGGATGGAGAGGATGGAGAGGATGGTGCCGCGCTTCCGGTCATGCGGAAAGATGGAAACCCGGAAGGCAAGCGCCACAAACGTGCTCCCAGTCTCGGCGGTCCTCGGCGAAGCTCCGCGGTTTCTCTCCCAGTGGTTTCGTATTGCTGTCCAGAAGTCTTCTGCGCGGGTTGCCGGAATAGTCTCTTATCGCAAAGATCAGGAAGGGTTAAGATTGTTCCTGTAGCCTTTGTTCTGCGGAGACACGAAAAGCTGCAGTTCTATTCAGCAGAAATCATCCATGAGGAAAGCCCAAAGGATGAACAACAGAATATTATTTTTATCGATAATGTTCCTGGTTTTGTGTGTGCACCTATGGGGCCATTGCCTTCTCGGACCACTCAGTATTCGCAACTTGCGTGGGCAAGTTCTGTCGAAACCATCGTAATAATCAATAAAAATAGCCCTGTTAATGATTTGCTTATTACACTGGGAATGGATCCATTGAAACCATGTGGGGGCGGAAGTTTTGAATTGAAAGACGCCGTGCCTGACAAATAAGCAAAACGGCCGCGTGTTCAAAACATGTGTCGACGCGGGGGTCGGGCCGGTCGCGGCCTGGCAGGCCGCCCGGGGGATTCGGGACTTCACCGTCCCAGGCCTGCGGCCTGGGCTCATGGATCCGGCGCCGGCGGCGCCGTGCGGTTTACGCGTGACCGCAGGCCTGTACGTTACCATGGGCCGGCTGGAAGCCGGCGGTCCGTGCGCCCGAGAGTGTGCGCGTTCTGGGAGGTG
>CAYTBK010000352.1:0-2067 GCA_964436005.1 uncultured Acidobacteriota bacterium | reverse complement strand
CCCAAGTTCCGCATCATAGTCACACAAGTCTATTATTAGCAACACGGGTCACCGATTTTGGTGACTATGCGGGGCTTGTGGGGGGGATCAGATCCAGGTCTGGATCGGCTTCATGGGTTCGGCCGGCAGGTTGAGGCGGCGATAGATTTCGCGAACCGTGGGGGTGGGGATGCCAGCCTTGCGGATGGCCAGGGTCCGCCCCTCGGGAGTGGGCAGGACCACGGTGACGACCTGGTGCGTGCCCAATTCCTCCCGCAGCTTCTCCCAACTTGTGGAATCGCCCGCCAAGTGCAGGCTTCGCTCGATGGCCACCTGCAGATGGTACGCCAGAACGCACAAGAAAATGTGCGTCTCGATCCGCATCTCCTTGCGGTGGTGGATGGGGCGCAGGTCCAGAGTGCCCTTGAGGTCGCGGAACGCGGATTCGATCCGGGTCAAGTTGATGTAGGTGCGCCAGATTTCTTCGGCCCCGAGCGTCTTGTCGGAGGTCCGCAAAAAATAGGCGCCGTCCAACTGCTGGGCCCGCTGGTGCTGTTCGGCTTTCCGGCTCCACGCCAGGACGCCGCTTTCGCGGGAAACGTCGTAATAACGGGCCGCCCGCGTGTATCGTTCCCGCAACCGGCCGATCCGCTCCCCGAGCGTTTCGTCTTTCAACGGACGGCCTGCCCCGGCGGCTTTCTGGACGCTCCGGGCCAGGGCGTTCAACTCCGCCAGCAGACGTCCTTCCTGCTTCTCGCGGATGGCCCGGTCTTTCTCGGCCCGCGCCGGGCTGACGCACAGGAGAAACACCTCGTCTCCGCGCTCGACCCGCTTGATCTGAACGTTCTCTTTCACCGAGCTGGGCTGGATTTCCTCCCAGCCGTCCAGTTCTTCGAAGTCGTCCAGCAAATTCCCGCGCTGGTTCTGAAAACCGGCCACCAGATAGTGGTGGCCGCGCTGGCGCACCAATTCCAAATTGGCCGCACTCGCAAAGCCGCGGTCCATGACGATGGTGGCCCCGCCGGACCGCCCCGTGCGCGCTTCCAGGCGGTCCAGCATGCCCGGCACGGTGGCGCCGTCGCTGGTGTTGCCGTCCATCACTTCGTGGCCGATGGGGAAGCCTTCGCCGTCCAGCATCAAGCCCATGGCGACAAGCTTGCAGTCGCTCCGCTTTTCCTTGGAATGCCCGCGCTTGGCCTTGGGCGTGTCTTTGAGCCGGCCCTCGAAGAAGGTGTTCGTGAGATCGTAGAGAACCAGTGCGCCGTTCAGGTCGAACAGGGATTTTTCGCTTTGATACAGACGATTCTCGATTTCGACGCGTTTTCCGTGGAGTTTGTCCATGTGGCGGTAGAGCCGGTCCTGGTGGAGTTTCTCGGCCTCCACGCCCAGCACGTCCGATACCGCCGCCCGGCGGGCCCAGTCCACCATGGCCCGCTCGGAATCGGGATGCACCAGGCGGTTCAGCGTCATCAGTTCCGTCAAGGCGACCGCGGCGTCCGGAAGCCCGACACCCTTCAGGATCCCTTGGATTTGCAGGCGTTGCCACATCTGGTGCCCGACGTGGAGGGGGCCCGCTTCGCGGGAATCCTGAGTCCGCACGCCCTCGACACAGACGGAAACCACTTCGGGAACGCTCTTCTGGGGATTCGCCGGCGCCGTGTCCGCCTGGTTCCCGGCTTGTTGAGCCCGGGCCTTCGCCACCGCCGCCTCGACGCGGGGATCCGGGAAGAGCGAGGGCTGCCCGGACAGAGCGGCCTGCATGCGCTCGGCGAGCCCCAGCCATTCCTCCTTCGGCCCCGGCGCCAGGTGGCCGAGGTTGCAGATGGTCTTGTGGCGCGGCCCGTTGGGCGTGTTGACCGATTCGACCAAGAGGTAGGTCTCGTAGGTTTGATCGCCGTGGCGCCGGGTGTTCTTTTTGATGAACATACGGGACTATGATATTCCCATTGACTAACAATGTCAATAGGCATACCGTAAATACTCGAGACTAAAACGGGGTTTTTCCAAACCCCGGATTGAAAACTCAGGACTTCCGGATCAAAAATCCCCGAAAATCGCCGAAATCTACGAAAGATTGCGGAACTTGGG
>CAYTBK010000351.1:0-2068 GCA_964436005.1 uncultured Acidobacteriota bacterium | reverse complement strand
TGAGGATGATGTCCCCTTTGGAGAAGAGCCGGTAGAAGAAGGGCTGGGTGAAGGTCGAGTCCTTGATGCGGTACAGTTCGGCCTCCTCGAGCTTCACGGTGAAGATCCCGCTCTTGACCTTGATCCGCTGGGTGGTGATCTCGTACGTCACCGACTTGAGGATGACGACCTTGGAGACGATGACCAGCAGCGGGACGGCGAAGCCCAGAAGGCACACGATGTTGAACACCGTGCGGACGAAGGAGTCGGGGCCGAACGAATTTTTCAGCCAGAAGAACAGGAACACCGCAGCCAGCATGATGAAGCCGCAGAGGAAATACGTACCGAAATTCACGATGTGGGACGAATGGCCTTTCCAGAGTACCTTTTCCTCGTTGTCTCCCATCTCTTCCTCCTTGGGGGTGGGCCCGCGCGGCGTCGCCCGGGCGCTGTGAATCTGCGTTGCATCCTTGCCGACAAAGTAGAAGAAACGGCGGCGGGAATCAAGGGAAAAAGTGTTCCCTCCGGCGCCTGGAGAAGGCGGCACTGCGGCCGCCTACGCGCCGCACTCCCGGACCCGGCGGCCAGCGCGCCGGCCGCTGTCTCTTCCCGCCCTGGCCGAATAGTCGCGTTTCCCTTGGGAAAGGGGCTCACGGCCGCCATTCCAAGTCGTCGGCAAACCCCCGGCACTCAACTTCCGGAAGGACGGGGCGAAGGCCCCGGCCCTGGTCGACGATCACCCCGCGTTCGGCGCCGATGTCGGGCAGCGTGGCGGCGAAGCGCCGGGCGCCGGAAGCCCTTTCCAGGGCGCCGCACTTGATTTCCACCGCCAGGAGAGCCGTTCCCCGGTCGAGCACCAGGTCGGCTTCGGCGCCGGCGGCAGTGCGCCAGAAATAGAACTGCGTGTGCGGGTTGACGAATTTTTCCCGCCGGATGATCTCCTCGACCACGAATCCCTCCCAGCTCCGGCCCAGGGCCGGGTGGTTATGGAGCTCGTCGAACGAAGCGATGTTGAGGAGGTGGTGCAGCAGGCCGCTGTCCCGCAGGTAGATCTTCGGGCTTTTGGTGATCCGCTTCCCCACGTTGCGGTAATAGGGCGGAAGGCGCCGGATGAGGAAGGTCTGCTCCAGAACGTCGAGGTAGTGGGACACGGTGTTGTGGGAGACGCCCAGGGCGCCGCCGAGTTCGGACTGGTTGAGCAGGCCGCCGTGCGTGTGCGCCAGCATGGTCAGGAGCCGCCGGGCCAGGACCGGTTGGGGGCGCAGGCCCAGTTGGGGAAGGTCTCTTTCCAGGAAAGTGCGGAGATAGGAATCCCACCATAGGCGGAAGTCCCCTTTGGCCGCGTCCGGAAAGCCGCCGCGCAGCCACAGGGTCGGCCAGTCGAGGGCGGGCTCGCCGGTGGCGACTTCGGTGGCGCAAAGCGGGTCGAGGTCCAGGATGCCCACCCTTCCCGCCAACGATTCGGAGACCCCGCGGACCAGGGCGGGTCGGGCCGAGCCCAGGATGCAGAATCGCCCGCGACGGTCCCGGTCCTGGTCGATCAGGCTGCGCAGGACAGGGAAAAGGGAGGGGATCATTTGCGCTTCGTCCAGGATGAGCGGGCCGGCCCCCCGACTTTCGAGCTGGAAACGGGGCTGGTCTTCGAACAACAGCCGGGTGAAGGGGTCTTCCAGGTCGCAGTAAGCGGCTCGGGGAAGGATCTGGCGCGCCAGCGTCGTCTTTCCCACCTGCCGGGCGCCCAGGATCGTCACGGCGGGGAAATTTTTCCAGAGTGTCTCGAAGGTGGCGACGGCGGATCTTGCCCACATGCCTTGCATTTTGTCAGATTGTCTTGCGATTTGCAATCGATTGTGTGCGTCTGCTCGATATTCGCCGGCGTCTTCCGGACACCGGTGCCGGCAGGATGCCGGCGGACCGGGGGGACCGCCGGCATCGGGACAGGGGAAGCGCCCGGCGGAGGCGGCGCCGCGACAGCCTCTGCACCGCACTCTCGGGAGATCTGCCTGTCGCCTTCCGCCGGAAGGCGACTACAGGATCTTCTGCAGGTTCCGGGTCGATTCCTCGAGAATCTGCTCGTGCAGGCTGCCGC
>CAYTBK010000350.1:0-2092 GCA_964436005.1 uncultured Acidobacteriota bacterium | reverse complement strand
CGTGGGCGATTTCCGCCATGGCCTGGATGTCCGTCACCTGCATCATGGGGTTGGAAGGCGTTTCGATGTACACCAGCTTGGTCTCGCGGCACATGGCCCCGCGCGCGTTGTCCAGGTCGGAGGTGTCCACGAAGGTGGACCGGATGCCGAACCGGGAGAGTTGCATTTCCAGCAGAATACGGGAGGGACCGTAAACCGAGGCGGTGCTCAGCACGTGGTCGCCGGTCCGCAGCAGGGCCGAATAGGTGGTGTTCACCGCGGCCATGCCCGAACTCGTGGCCACGCCGCCGAAGCCCCCCTCGAGTTGGGCCACGCACTTCTCCAGGGCGTCGATGGTGGGATTCCCGATGCGGGTGTAGATGTACCCTTCCGCCGTCCGGGCGAAACGGTCGGCGCCGTTCTGGGCACTGTCAAAGGCGAAGGTGGACGTCTGGTAGATGGGGGTCACCACGCTCCCGTACGTGTCGGGTGCCATCCCGGCGTGGACCAGCTTGGTGTTCATCCCCGCGTGTTCGGTATTCAAGAGAGCCTCCTTGGTATGTATTGATTACGGATGTTATTCATGAGAGCCGCGCTCGGCCGGCCGGCGGTCACAACTCCGCCTCCAGGTCGTAGACGAGGAAGTTCGGGGCCCGGCCGAAGCGGCTGTCCAACGGGGCGTCCAGACCGGTGCCTGTCGCCGAACACACAATTTTCATGATCTCCTCTCCCTTGTTTTTTCATGGCGAGGGGGTCGGCCCGATGCCCCCCCCCTCGCTAACGGGTTTTCCGCACGGGGGATCCCACCCACGCCGGCCGACCCATCGACGCCGGCCTATTCGGCAGGCGTTTCCCGATCGCCGAGACGCTTCCGGAGAAGTTCTACTTCCCTCTGCAACTCCTCGACCCGGTCCTGCAGCGTCGTCTGGCCGGTGGCATCGTCCTGGTCCGGCGCCGTTTCCTGGCGGACCCTGCTCCAGCCCGGTTCGCCGGTGGCATAGTACATGTTCCGCCACCCGCGCCCGCCGCCGCAACCCCGGCCCGGACCCGGGCCCATCCCGTTCCCGGCCGCCGGGCCGCCGGCAAAACGGCGGTTCCCCCGGGCGACGCCCGTCCCGCAGAACCCGGCCCCGCGGCCGGTCATCGGTCCCTTCCCCCACGGTCCCGTTCCATCTCTTCCTGGCATGTTCGCCTCCTGAAATGATCTCAGAACGGATCGGTGCCATTTCCCCAGCGCGGCGGGCGGGACACCCGCCGGCGGCAGCGGCGGCCGCGGAGACGGCAACCCGGCATGGAAAAGGCGAGACTGTCCAACTTCCCGGCCAGCCAGGCCGCGCGGGCTTCCTCCAGGGTTCCGGCTACGAAAGCGGAAACCCGGATGCGCGAAGACGCCAGCAGGCCCTGCAAGAAGCGGGAAACCGCCCCGCACACCAGCGTGTCCACCCCGAGGCGCTGCAGGTCTTCCACCTTGCGGAAAGCCGATCCCGCCGTCATGCGGGCATCGCTCTCCCGTACGATCCGCCCCTCTTCCGCCTCGACGATGTGCAGGCGTTGCGCGGCATCAAAAACCGGGGCGATGCGCCCTTCCCAGATTGCGAAGGCTGTTTTTCCCATGTGCGGGCCCCTTCCCCTCTCCGTTCTCGCCCATACAATTGCACCCTGCATGCCAAAGCCGCCCGGAGAAGGGGGCAGGCCAGCGCGACCGCTCCGGTGGCCCATCCGCAGACACTGGAAGAGTAGGCCAAGGCCCGGAAGCAGTGGCATGGACGCTACTCCCTTGTCCGGTCGAGTCGCAACAACGCTACCCTTGAAAGAAGAGCGTGCGGCTTGGGGAGCGCCTGCACTGGCTGCTTTTGACCCTGGCCGCGGCCGCGCAGACCGGCTTCCTGGCCTACTGGAACCTGCTGGGCTTCCGCTACTGAACCGCGTCCCGCCGGCCCCGTTTTATTCGGGAAACCCGTGTCAACCCCGGCCTGAACGACCGGAATGTCGATGGGAATTCATGCCCTCCGGGCAAGGGGGTCGGGGAATGGAATCGGCGGCTATGGACATGAATGCCCTCCGGGCAACCGGAAATCCGTCGGCCCCGCGGGAAATCTTCCCGCCGGGAACC
>CAYTBK010000349.1:0-2107 GCA_964436005.1 uncultured Acidobacteriota bacterium | reverse complement strand
GCCTGGAAGCCCTGTACCGGCACATCCAGGAACAGATGGACCTGCAGGCCGGCTCTGCGCCGGTCCGGCCGAGGCGGCGGTTCGGGTACCGGCTGGCCCTGCCCGGGCGCCGGGTTGTCTACGGCGTCCTGGCGGCCTTGGCCTGCATCGCGCTGTACCTCGTCATCCACAGCTACTTCCTGGTGGGCACGCTGCGGGTCGACCTGGGCCAGGGGGGCCGGGCCGTCCGGGTCCTGGACCGGAAGACCGGGAAGACGGTGGCCGAGCTCGACTCCGCGGATCCCCTGAAGATTTCGCTGCCGGGGGGGGAGTACGTCCTGGCGTACACCCTGCCGGAGTTTCCCGGGGCGGTGCTGAAGGAGCCGGTCTCCATCCGGAACGGGAACGCCACGGTTCTGGCGCTCTCGCCCCTGACGGTGGACCTGCGCCCGGCAGGCACGGTCACGGGCCTCGTCCGGCTGGAGACGAAGGAGCGGATGAAGCCCTCGGAGGGGGCCATGCCCTTGCGCCTCAACCTGCCCCCGGGCCACTACCAGGTGGATTTCCGGATCACGGACGTCCCCGGTTCGGCGTTTTCGGAGACGGTGGAGCTGCTCGCCGGCCAGCCGGTGGAGTTCTCGCCTGCCCTGCTCACCATCGACATCCGGTCCGGGGGGCGGGTCACCGGCGTCGTGAGAAAGGAGAGCGGCCTGCCGGTGAAGGTGGCCGGCCAGGACCTGCCGGTGCAGTTGTGCCTGCTGCCGGGCGTCTACACGGTGATCTGGGAGTACTCGGACGAGGAGGGCAAGCCCTACCGCGAGGATGTCGAGCTGAAGGCGGGGCAGCGCTACACCCTGGTGAAGTCGTCCGGCGATTCCGGCCCGAACGGCCTGCCCGAGAAGAACCCCTTCGTCATGGACAGCGAGACCGCCGGTTCCCTGGTGGTGAACCTGCTGCCCTGGGGCAAGCTCGTCGAGATCGTCAACCAGGAGACCGGCGAGCGGCTGGCCGTGACGGACGGTGCCACGCCCTTCTCCATCGCCCTGCCGCCGGGCTCGTACCGGGTCGTCTATACCCTGTCGGACCAGCCGGGGAAGGAGTTTTCCGAGATCCTGCAGGTCAAGCCGCGGGGGCGCTGCGTGTTCCGGAAGGTGTCGCCGCTGCTGGGGGCCCGGGTGGAGGAGGAGTACCGGAAACTGGCGGAGTGAGCCGGCCCGGGGGGCTGGACTCACGCGAAGGCGCGAAGAACGCGGAGAGGGAGGGATAGACTCGCGCGAAGGCGCGAAGAACGCGAAGGGGGAAAGGGGTGGCTGACCCGTTTCCCTGTTGTTGCGGTTGAGGTGCAATATTTGTTGGTGATTGCAATGGGCGGGGGCGGTCGTGGCGCGCCGGCCGTCCGGCGCCGCTGAACCCCGGGCGGAGGTCCGCATGGTGAAAACCGACGAAGAGGAAGTGTACCGGGGGATCGTGGCCGACCTGCGCCGGTCGCGGCGGTTGCTGTTCATCACGGGCGCGGGCGTGTCGGCCGATTCCGGGCTGCCGACCTATCGCGGCATCGGGGGCCTGTACGAAAACGGGGAAACCGAGGAGGGCATGGCCATCGAGGACGCCCTGTCGGGCGAGACCCTGCGCGAATTCCCGCACATCACCTGGAAGTATCTCGGCCGCATCGAGGCGGCCTGCCGGAACGCCCGGTGCAACGACGCCCACCGGATCATCGCCGCCTTCCAGGACGCCTTCGAGCACGTCTGCGTGCTCACCCAGAACATCGACGGCTTCCACCGCCAGGCGGGCAGCCGGAACCTCGTCGAGATCCACGGGGACGTCCACGACCTGACCTGCACGGCCTGCTCGTACCGGACCCGCGTGCCGGACTACGCCGGCCTGGACCTGCCCCCCCGCTGCCCGGACTGCGGGGCGCCGGTCCGCCCGCGAGTGGTGCTGTTCGGGGAGATCCTGCCCCTGGCCGAGATCGAGCACCTGCAGGAGGAGCTCCGCCGGGGGGTCGACCTGGTCTTCTCCATCGGCACCACCAGCGTGTTCCACTACATCGCCGGCCCCGTGGTGGCGGCCTGCCGGGCGGGGATCCCCACGGTGGAGATCAACCCCGGCGAGACCTGCGTGTCCG
>CAYTBK010000348.1:0-2161 GCA_964436005.1 uncultured Acidobacteriota bacterium | reverse complement strand
CTGCTCCAGGAGATCGCGACGAAGAAGGCCATCTCCGACGAGTTGCGCGGCCGGCTCACGGAAGCCATCCAGGCCTTCAAGAAACAGTACGCCGAGAGCGCCCCGGGGACGAAGACCGCCTAGGCGGCCTGACCCGATACAGGCAGGGAAGAGGACATGCCAAACCTTCGCGACATCAAGCGGCGCATCAAGAGCGTGAAGAACACGCAGCAGATCACCCGCGCCATGAAGTTCGTGGCCGCGGCCAAGCTGCAGAAGGCCCAGGCCCGGGTGTTCGGCGCCCGTCCGTACGCGCGCAGCATGCTCGCCGTGATCAACCGCCTGGTGTGCCAGCGGGAAGCCGTCCCCTCGCACCCCCTGATGCGCGACACGGGCGACGAGCGCATCATGCTCGTGGTCATCACGGGCGACAAGGGCCTGTGCGGGGCGTTCAACGCCAACATCATCCGTTCCGCGGCGGGTTTCGTGCGCGAGCGGGGGGAGAGGCCGACGACCCTGGAGATGATCGGGAAAAAGGGCGTCGAGTTCTTCCGGCACCGGCGGTACGACATCCGCTCCTGCTACGTGGACGAACTCTCCCGCATCGACATGGACCTGGCCCGGAAAGTCTCGGCGCCCGTCCTGGAGGATTTCCTGAACGGGGAGTGCGACCGGGTCTACGTCATGTACAACGAGTTCAAGTCCGTGATCCAGCAGCGCATCACGGTGGAGCAGCTCCTGCCCATCGTGCCGCTGGAGACCGAGGAATACGGGGAGCCCGCCTCGGCGGGGTACCTGTTCGACCAGCCCGCCGGGGATGTCTGCGAGGACATTTTCTCCCGCCACGCCGTGGTCCAGCTCTACCACGCCATGCTGGAGTCGGCGGCCGCCGAGCAGGGGGCCCGCATGACGGCCATGGAGTCTGCCACCAAGAACGCGGGTGAAATGATCGGCAACCTCGTGATGTTCCGGAACCGGGTCCGGCAGGCGGCCATCACCACCGAAATCATCGAAATCGTCAGCGGCGCCAACGCCCTCTAGCGGGCGCAGGACAGCCCCATCGCCAAGGAGCGCACATGGTAGAAGGTAAAGTCATTCAGATCATCGGCCCCGTCGTGGACTGCCTGTTCGACGAGGACAAGATTCCGCCCATCTACAACGCCATCCACATCAAGGACGACGGGTCGAAGACGGGCCAGGTCGTCGACGTCACGGCCGAAGTCCAGCAGCACATCGGGGAAGGGCGGGTGCGCACCGTGGCCCTGGAGCCTACGGAAGGCATGGTGCGCGGCATGTCGGCCTTCGACACAGGCGCGCCCATCACCATCCCGGTCGGTCCTTCCACCCTGGGCCGGGTCATGAACCTTCTCGGCCGCCCGGTGGACAAGGGCGCCCCCATCGAGTCCAAGACCCGCTACCCCATCCACCGCCCCGCCCCCACGTTCACCGACCAGAGCGTGGCCACCGAGATGCTGGAGACCGGCATCAAGGTCATCGACCTGATCGAGCCCTACCCCAAGGGCGGCAAGATCGGGCTGTTCGGCGGGGCCGGCGTCGGCAAGACCGTTCTGATCATGGAGCTCATCCACCGCATCGCCCGCGAGCACGGCGGCTACTCCGTCTTCGCCGGCGTCGGCGAGCGAACCCGCGAGGGCAACGACCTCTGGCTGGAAATGAAGGAGTCGGGCGTCATCGAGAAGGCGGCGCTGGTGTACGGGCAGATGACCGAGCCCCCCGGCGCGCGCCTGCGCGTGGCCCTGACCGGGCTCACCGTGGCCGAGTACTTCCGCGACGAGGCCGGCCAGGACGTGCTCCTCTTCATCGACAACATCTACCGCTTCACCCAGGCCGGTTCGGAGATGTCGGCCCTGCTCGGGCGCATGCCTTCGGCCGTCGGCTACCAGCCCAACCTGGCCACGGAGATGGGCGAGCTCCAGGAGCGCATCACCACCACCTCCAAGGGCTCCATCACCTCCATCCAGGCCATCTACGTGCCGGCCGACGACTACACCGACCCGGCTCCGGCGACCACGTTCACCCACCTGGACGCCACCACCAACCTGGAGCGCTCCATCGTGGAAATGGGCATCTACCCGGCGGTCGACCCCCTGGCCTCGACCTCCCGCATCCTCAGCCCGCTCGTGGTGGGCGAGGAGCACTACCAGGTCGCGCGCCGCGTGCA
>CAYTBK010000347.1:0-2172 GCA_964436005.1 uncultured Acidobacteriota bacterium | reverse complement strand
GCGGGCGACTTCGGCCCCTCGCGCTTCGGGTACGGCGGCAAGGGGCTCTGCCACTACCGCGAAGCCGGCTCCGGGCAGGACACCCTCTTCCTCCAGGGCCACGACTGGTACCCGGGGTACGTGGCCCAGGTGGAGGTCCCCCCCCTCGGCGGGACGGCCGCCGTCCTCCAAAACTTCTCGGACGTCTCGGAAGGGCAGATCGGCACCCTGGCCACGTCCACTTCCTTCGTCTACGGCCTGCTGGCCTACGGCGGGCGCCTCATCGTCGGGGCGTCCTGCTACTACGACGGCGAAGGCAGCCAGGTGAACTCCCACGGCGCCTCCAGCCTGGACCTCTCCCGGACCGGGGACTTCCTGGGATTCTACCCTGTGGCCGCCCTCGCCAACCCCCGCTCGCTGGGGGGCTACATGACCACGGTCCCGCCGGAGTGGCAAGCGCTCCTGGGCGGGCCGGCCCTCACCGGCAAGGGGTGCCTCTCCATCATCTCCCACAACGGCGCCGGCCCCTGCGCCACGGTCTTCGACCCGGACGACGTGGGCGTGCACAACCCCATCCCCGGCCAGACGCTGCTGTTCTACCCGCTCGAGCACCCCCTGGCGCCGGTGGAGAGCGCCAACGAACTCTTCAACCTGGCCACCCACATGGCGGGGGTCGCCTTCCCCGCCGGGAGCCGGAGCGTGCTCTTCTTCGGGCGCCAGGGCACGGGCACCTACTGCTACGGGATCGGTTCCGGGTGCGGCGACGCCTGCGACGACAGCCACGGCACCCACGCCTGGCCCTACCGGCACCAGGTCTGGGCCTACGACGCCAACGACCTGGTGCGGGTCCGCCAGGGCGAACTGGCCTGCTGGGACGTGCGCCCCTACGCCGTGTGGCCCCTGGAGATCCCGGGCGCAGGGGATTGCGCCGACATGGAAGGCGCCGCCTTCGACCCCGCCACCGGCCGGCTGTACGTGACCGAGAGCTACGGGGAAGACCCGCACGTCCACGTGTTCCGCATCACGGTGCCCTCCGGCCCCGTCGCCCGGGACGGCGACGTCAACGCCGACGGCGCCTTCGACGCCCAGGACTTCGTGGTGCTGGCGAACGTTTTAGCGGGAAGCCTGGCGGCCGGGACGCCGCCCTGCACGCGCCCACTGGCCGCCGACTTCGACGGGGACGGGGTGCTGGAAGCCTCCGACTTCCTCGCGGCCGGGCTCCGGCTGGCCGGTTCCCTCGCCACCTGAAACTTCTCCATCGTTGCAGTCAAGCTGTTTCTTGTTCCGTGATATGGAACGCCAATCCTCTATGATGCCCCAGGAAGATGGGCGAGACTTCCGGCCGGACATGCCACCGACCGGTTTGCTGCGGTTGTCCGCTGGGCACCCGCAACGAGCGCCGTTTGAATTCAGCCCCATCTGCCACATTTCTCATTTTCCCGGAGGTGTCTGATGAAACGTTCGATCGCTGTTCTGACCGTCATCGCCTTGTTTGGCGAAACCCTTTGCCTGGCAGGGTTGGGAGACAAGAAAGCCGCCTATGTCGGGGGTACCGCGGCGTGTTTCGCTGAAACCGACAAAGCGGTCGAGGGAACGCTGGACGCCAGCGACGCCGGCGCGCTCTTCTTCCACTACAAAGATGGGAAGAGCAAAGAAACCTTCTCCATCCAGTGGGACCGGATCACCGGCCTGGAATACGGGCAGAAAGCCGGGCGCCGCGTCGGAGCCGCCGTCGGGACTGCCATCCTGGTGAGTCCCGTGGGACTGTTCCTTCTCTTTTCGAAGAAACGCAAACATTACCTCACCATTGATTACGACGACGCCGAAGGGAAGGCCCAGGTGGCGATTTTCGAACTGGGTAAAAAGATTGTCCGGAACACGCTGGCGGTGACCGAAACCCGTTCCGGCCAGCCCCTCGCTTACCAGGACGAGGAGGCCCGCAAAACCAGCAAGGGCGACTGATTTCGCCAGTCGCGCAGGTCGCCGGAGCGCCGAAGGCGAAGACGTTCTTCCGCGCCTTGGCCACGCCGCTCCGCCGGGCTGCGCGGCGCACTCCTGGCCTGCGGCTTCGGCGCAACGGCACGGAACGAGGGTTCGCCGGGCAACGTCTGAAGCGGTAAGCAGACCTTCCTCACGCAGCAGGCGTGGCACACCACAGCCCGGGGCCGGCGCTTCGCCGACCCCGGGCATGCC
>CAYTBK010000346.1:0-2184 GCA_964436005.1 uncultured Acidobacteriota bacterium | reverse complement strand
GTGTCCTTCCGGCAAGCCTGCGTGGAATAAATTTTTGAAGCTGTTACCATCAATTGGATAAATTACAGGAGGTGCAATTGATGGAACCGCAAAAATCATTAGAAGACATTCGAGAAAAATTCGAGCATTGGCGTGCGACCCGGAAAAACCGAAGCGAGCGAATACCCGCCGCGTTATGGCAATCAGCTGCCGTATTAGCTCAGAATTATCCCCTTCATAGTGTAGCCAAAGCGTTGGGGCTCAACAGCAATGACCTGAAAAAGCAGGTTCAAAAGTACCGTGGCAAATATCCAGCTCAAGCAAGAACCCAATCTGATTTTATAGAACTTTCCTGTGACATGCCCTCAATGGCATCGACAGAATATATTGTTGAACTGGCTGATCCGTCAGGGGCCAGGATGCGGATATCCATGAACGGAAACAGCCTGGATGTAAAGGGGTTGGTTGCATCCTTTTGGAGTCGTGAAAGATGATCCAAATCACACCCCAGATGCGGATTCTGCTTGCCGTGATGCCCGTTGATTTTAGAAAGGGAATCGATGGCCTGGCCGGTTTATGCCGCAACGTTCTAAAACAAGACCCTTTATCCGGGTATGTCTTTGTTTTTCGAAACAACCCCGGTACGTCACTCAAAGTCCTGGTTTATGACGGCCAGGGATTCTGGCTGTGCCAGAAAAGACTGAGCAAGGGGCGTTTTACCTGGTGGCCGAAAAAGAACAATGAAGCAAGTCACCAGGTGGCGGCCCATGAGCTCCAACTGTTAATTTGGAATGGAAACCCCCGAAAAAATAATATATTTTTGTGGAAAAAAATCTAGACATTGCCCGCCGGATGTGATAGAGCGGCTGCATGACAAAGATACTCGACATAAAGCAGGACGAGCTGGATGCCCTTCTTGAACGTGTAAGAACAAACAGCCTCAAGGAGGGAGATTATGACCTGATTAAAGCCCTGGTCGAAACCGTTTCCTATCTGAGCACCCTGTCTGCAGAAAAATCCGCCTCCATCAAACGGCTTCTGAACATGCTGTTCGGGGAAAAAACCGAAAAGGCGGACAGAAAAAAGGCCGACGAGTCTCTTAAGAAACCCAAGGAAAAGACCAAAGGCCATGGCAAAAATGGCGCATCCGATTACAAAGGTGCCCAGAAAATCAAGGTCTCCCATCAAACGTTGAAATCCGGCAACGACTGCCCCGCCTGCCTCAAAGGCAAGGTGTATGGAGAAAAACCTCCGGCCAGAATCGTCCGCATAACCGGCGGTGCTCCGTTCAAGGCGACGGTGTATGAGCTTACGCGGCTGCGCTGCAACCTGTGTGGTCAGGTTTTTACCGCACAGGCGCCTTCTAACATCGGTGACGAAAAATACGATGCCAGATCCGGGACCATGCTGGCGCTTTTAAAATACGGCAGCGGGGTCCCCCTGTACCGCATCGGGAAGCTCCAGGCCAGCCTGGGCATACCGCTTCCCCCATCCACCCAGTGGGAAATCATCGAAAAAGTGGCCGATAAAATCCATCCGGTTTATGCGGAACTGATCCGTCAGGCGGCCCAGGGCCATGTCCTGTACAACGATGACACCCCCATGAAAATTCTGTCTTTGATGAAGGAGACCGAAAAAGAAACCCAGCGAAAAGGGCTGTTCACCTCCGGCATCCTGTCGGAATGCGATGCCGGGAAAGTCGCTTTATTCTTTACCGGCAGGAGCCATGCCGGTGAAAATCTGGCCCGGGTCCTTGAGAACAGAGCATCGCAAAAAGATCCGCCCATCCAGATGTGTGATGCCTTGTCCCGAAACCTGCCCAGGGAGTTCAAGTCGATTTTGTGCAACTGCCTGGTTCATGGACGTCGTCATTTTATCGATATCATGGCCGACTTCCCGGAAGAGTGCGGGCATGTCATCGATACCCTTTCGCTCATCTATAAACACGATCAGGAAGCCAAAGAGCAAAACCTGACTGCAGACCAGCGGCTTACCTATCACCAGATGCATAGCAAGCCGTTGATGCAGGCGCTGAAAACCTGGCTGGAAACCAAATTGGGGCAAAGAGAGGTGGAACCCAATGCCAGTCTGGGCAAGGCGATGAAATACATGCTCAAAAACTGGGATGCCTTAACCCGTTTTTTGGACGTGCCGGGCGCTCCGTTGGACAACAATCTCTGCGAGCAGCTGTTGAAACGATCGATT
>CAYTBK010000345.1:0-2198 GCA_964436005.1 uncultured Acidobacteriota bacterium | reverse complement strand
GCCTGCTGGACCACCTGCAGTACCCCTACGCCCGACTGGGCGTCCTCACCCACCTGGTGCTGGACGAGGCCGACCGCATGCTGGACATGGGCTTCCTGCCCGACGTCAAGCGGATCCTGAAGCAGACGCCCGACGAGCGGCAGACCCTGTTCTTTTCCGCCACCCTGCCCCCGCCCATCGTGCAGCTGGCCTCGGGCATGCTGCGGGAACCGGTGAGCGTCCACGTGGACCCCGGCCCGGCCGCCCCGGCCAGGGGCATCACCCACCGGGCCTACCCGGTGAACGCCGAACTCAAGTCCCGCTTCCTCGTGCGGCTGCTGGAAAAGGAAATGCCCGGCCGCGCCCTGGCCTTCACCCGGACCCGGCACCGCGCCAACCGGCTGGCCGACTTCCTGGAAAAACAGGGGGTGCCCTGCGACCGCCTGCACGGCAGCCGTAGCCAGGCCCAGCGCACCAGCGCCCTGGACGCCTTCCGGCAGGGGCGCATCCAGGTGCTGGTGGCCACCGACATCGCCGCCCGCGGCATCGACGTGCCGGAACTCGACCTGGTGGTCAACTTCGACGTTCCGGGCGGGGTGGAGGACTACATCCACCGCGTGGGACGCACCGCCCGGGCCGAGGCCACGGGCCTGGCCTGCACCCTGGTGGCGCAGGAGGAGGAAGGCGACCTGAAGGCCATCGAGCGGTCCACGGGCAAGCGCCTGGGCCGGGAGACCCTGGTCGGCTTCGACTACGAGCAGAAGGTCCAGGGCCGTTTCGAGGTACCCCTGGCCGATCGCATCGCCGCCATCCGGGCCCGCAAGGCCGAGGAACGGGCCCGGGCCGCGGCCAAGGCCGAACGGCGGGCCCAGCAGGAACGCACCCGCAACGGCGCGCCCGGCAACCGCCCGTCGACCGGGGCGCCCGCCTATCGAGGGCATAGCCATGTCCTGGAAAACGGGTCGGCCCAGGCCCCGATGGCGAAGCCGGGGAACGGGAACGGCAGGCCCGGCGGCCGGGGCCCGTCCGCCGCGCACCCCGCCCGGCCCGGATCGGGAAGGGACGCGGGTTACGGCCGCGGCGAAGGCCCCCGCAAACCCCTGGTCACCGGCTCCGAGCGCGGGCGCGGCGCCGACCGCCACCCGGCCCCGGCCAAGGCCGGATCCGCCGGCCCCGTCCGCGGCGGCTATGGCGCTTTCGAAGCCCCCGCCCGGGACTTCCGCCGCGAATCCCAGACGGCGGAGCGGCAGACCGAGGGGACCCGATACGCCAACCGGACCACCCCGGCCGCCCGGGAACGGAACCGCGGATAAAAAAAAGGGGCCGGAACCGGCCCCTTTTTTATTTGATCTTCTTTCCGGGCACCTTCAGCCCGCCCTGGTACATCGTCATCCCGGTGGCCCGTCCGTCCGGGCCCAGGTCAAACTCCAGCTGGACGTCCTCATCCTGGAAGAAGAACTTCGTCTCGGACTCGGGCACCGACTCGGTTTTGGGCTGCCCGGTGGGCTGGCACATCAGGCGACCGTCTTCGACGGTGAACACGAGCGAAAAGCCCGGCATCAGCTCGTACTCTCCCGCGCAGCGCTCCAGGAGCTTCGCCTCCAGCTTGATCCCCTTGCGCACGGGCAGCGGCTTGTCGGTCTTGCGGTAGACCTCGGCCGGTCCGAGGCGGGCCTGCAGCCGCAGCCCTTCCACCTCGCCCTTCCCGTTCACGCTGAAGCGGAGGACGGTGACCGACTCGGGGAAGGCGAACTCCGTCGGTGAAACGGCGGTCACCGGCACCTTCGGTCCCCCGGCCCGCTGGGAGACGAGGCTGCCCTTCTCCCAGGTGATGTACCGGGCCTGCCCCTCGGCGTTTTCGTACACGCCGCACAACCGCTTGACTTCCTCGTCGCCCAGGGCCACCGCTTCGCGCTTGGCCGGTTTCAACCCGAGCACCAGCTCGGCGATGCGCTCCGCCCGGAGGCCGGGGGTGCGGCCGCCGATGTCGCTGTTGGTGAGCACGACGATGTAGAGCCGGTCGTCCGGCAGGGCCAGGCCGTAGGAAGCGAAGCCGTTGATGCCCCCGCCGTGCTCGACGGTGCGGCGGCCGTCCAACTGGCTCAGGAACCAGCCGTACCCGTAGCCTGTGGACTCGCCGTCCGCCGTTTTGGCGGGTGTGAAAGCCTTGTCCAGGAGTTCCTTCTTCACCAGCTTCCCGGAGAAGACGGCGTCGTTCC
>CAYTBK010000344.1:0-2206 GCA_964436005.1 uncultured Acidobacteriota bacterium | reverse complement strand
GGGGGGGGGGGGGGGGGGGGGGGGGGGGGGGGGGGGGGGGCGCGGGGGGCGGGGGCGGGGGGGGGGGGGGGGCCCCCCACCCCCGACTCCCACATCGCCGTGCGCATCGTGCGGTGGGACGAAGCACCCGTGGACGAGGCCCTCATCCGGGAACGCCTGGACCGGGCCGTGGCCCTGCGCGACGTCGTCCGCCGCGGCGACGAAACCTTCCGCGTCGTCTTCGGCGAGTCCGACGGCCTGCCGGGGCTGGCCGCCGACAAGTACGGGCGGACCCTGGTCCTCTCCCAGACCGTGGCCGGCCTGGAGCCCTGGACCGGGGTCATCGCCGACGCCCTGGCCGCGCGCTACGCCTGCGACACGGTGGTGCTGCGCAACACCAACCGGATCCGGTCGCTGGAGGGCCTGCCGCTGGAGTGCCGGGTCCTCTCCGGCGCCTGGAGCGGGCCCGTGGAGGTGGACTACGACGGTTTCCGCGTCCTGGCCGACTGCGCCGGCGGCCGCAAGACGGGGCTGTTCCTGGACCACCGGGAGAATCGCCGCCTGCTGGCCGGGCTGCTCTCCGGCGGCGAGACGGTCCTCGACCTGTTCAGCCATGTGGGGCTGTGGTCGCTGGCCCTCCTGTCCCGCGGGGCCGCCCGGGCCGACTGCGTGGACGCCGACGGGCCGGCGGCCGAACTGGGCGCCGAGTCCGCCCGGCGGAACGGCTGGGAGGAAAAGGTCCGTTTCCACCGGGCTGACGCCATGGAGTTCCTCCAGGCCGGCCGCAAGGACTACGACGTGGTGGTGCTGGACCCGCCCGCCTTCGCCAAGAAGAAGCGGTTCCTCAAGGAGGGGCTGGAACTGTACCGAGACTTCAACGCCGCCGCCCTGGCGCGGGTCAGGCCCTGGGGGCTGTTCGTCTCCTCCTCCTGCTCCTCCTTCGTGGAGGAGACCGCCCTCGACCGCCTGGTGGGCGAGGCGGCGGCCGGCCAGGGCATCCGGCTGCAGCGGCTGGCCACGGGCACCCAGGCCCTGGACCACCCCGTGCTGGCGGCCATGCCCGAGACGAGTTACCTCAAGTGCCTTTTCTACCGGAGGATGGGATGACGCCCGAAGAGGCCGACCGGCGGCGGCGGTGGATGGTGGACAGCCAGATCCGCTCCCGGGGCATCCGGGACGGGCGCGTGCTGGCGGCCCTGGAAACCGTCCCCCGCGAGTTCTTCGTTCCGGAGGAGTCCCGTTCCCTGGCCTTCGACGACTATCCCCTGCCCATCGGCGGCGGGCAGACTATCTCGCAGCCCTACATCGTCGCCTGCATGACGGAGCAGGCGGCCGTCGGGCCCGGCGACCGCGTGCTGGAAATCGGCACGGGTTCCGGCTACCAGACGGCGGTCCTGGCCGCCCTGGCCGCGGAAGTCTACTCCGTCGAACTCCTCGCCGAGCACGCCCGGGCGGCGGAGGCCCGCCTGCGGGGCCTGGGCCTGGCCAACGTTCGCCTCCGCACCGGCGACGGCAAGCGGGGCTGGCCCGAGGCGGCCCCCTTCGACGCCATCCTGGTGACGGCCGCCCCGGCGGAAGAACCCGCCGCGCTGCTGGACCAGCTGGCACCCGGCGGCCGCATGGTGGTGCCCATCGGCTACACCTGGGGCAGCCAGTACCTCTACCGCTACGACCGCGCCGCCGACGGCGGCCTCAAGAAAACCGGCCTCTTTGCCGTCCGCTTCGTCCCGCTCGTCTGAGGCGGCCCCTTCGCCGGCAGCATTGCCGTGCAGATGCACAACTAAACACAAAGATCACAATGGCCACGAAGGGGAGACCGGGTCTTTGCCCGTAGGGCATGGATGTCCATAGCCAGTGCGTATGCCCCGATGAATCCTTGCCCGTCGGGCATCCAGATCCATCGTCGGTGGCACATCCCCAAGCTCTCGACGGCGCACCCACAGCGCCCCCGAGGCCGGCCGGGATGGACGGGGGAGAGCATCCGGCAAAAATCCCGGCGGGGCGGAACGCCTTCAACACGCGGCATGTCGTGTACGCCGCCTCTCGCCGGGAGGCGGCTCCGGGGAAACATTTCCCTGTCCCGCCCGTATATGGGTGTCCGAATTTTCTGGAGGAGCGCGAACGATGAGAACCTGCTTGCTTTTCGCCCTGGCCCTGACGCTGACGGCCGCCCTGGCCGCCGCCGTGGCCAACCCCATCCCCCGCGTCCCCGTGGAGCAGTACAAGC
>CAYTBK010000343.1:0-2213 GCA_964436005.1 uncultured Acidobacteriota bacterium | reverse complement strand
TCGGGCACGCTGTGCCAGCCCAGCGAGACGTTCTCCCGCACGGTGAGGTCGAACAGGTTGGTCCGCTGGCTGACGTAACCGAAGTAACTGTAGTAGAACCCCGGGTCGTAGCTGTCGATGGGCCGGCCGCCGAAGAGGATCCGCCCCTCTCCGGGCTCCAGGAAGCGCAGCAGCAGGGAGACGACGGTGCTCTTGCCCGCGCCGCTGGCGCCCATGAAGGCCACTTTTTCCCCCGGCTCGACGGTCAGGTCGAACCTGTCCAGGATCCGGGGCCCCTCCGGGTACTGGAAGGAGACCTGCCGGAATTCGAGGCGGGCGTTATCGGGGGTTTCCTCCACCGGCACCTTGTCGGCGCCGGCGTCCTCCGGGTAGTCCAGCACGTCCTGGATGCGCCGCAGGGAGGGCACCGCCTGGCCGAAGCCGCCCAGCCCGCCGAAGAGGAACTGCACCCGGCCCACCAGCATGGCCAGGTAGGCGTAGAACCCCGTGAGCATGCCCACGGTGACGCCGGCGCTGCCGGAGATGAAAAGGAGGCAGCCGGCCAGGAAGGGGACCAGTACGATCAGCTGGGAGATGAGGTCGAGCCCGCCCCACATCCATTCGCCGAAGGCATTGGCGTCGGCGTTGGCCTCCGCGTAGCGCGACGTCCGCCGGCGGAAACGCTCCAGGGCCTGCTTCTGCTGCTGGAAGAAGCGCACCTCGCCGTGGCCGCCGAGGATGTCCAGGAGCACCTCGTTCTGCTGGCTGAGTTCCTCCTTGGCCGTCTCGGAACGGCGGGTCAGGGGCGGGTTCATCCGGTTGGCGAAGAGGTAGCAGGGGACCAGGAGGGCCAGGGAGAGCAGCCCCAGCTTCCAGTTCCAGCCCAGCATGAAGGCAGAGGAAACAATGGTGAAGACGAGGTAGAAAACGGACCGGAGGAGGTTCTGGTTGAAGAAGAAGGCGGCGCTGTCGACGTCGTGGACCAGGCGGGTGAAGACGTCGCCGGGGGGAAAGCGGCCGAAGAAGCCCCGGGGTTTCCGGAGCACGGTGTTCATGAGGCGCAGACGGAGATGGAGGAAGATCCGTTCCGAGGCCCGGTTGGACAGGCCCGCCTGGAGGGCCCAGCAGCCGAATGACAGGAGGTGGACGCCGAGCAGCCCGGCGCCGGCGGCCAGCAGGACGCTTACGTCCCGCTGCGGCAGGGCCCGGTCGATGATGAGGCCGAGGAGCAGCGGACCGAACTGGCTGGCGTTGGACGCCAGCCGGAGGGCGAAGATCAGGGCCAGTTGCTTCCGGAACGGGCGCAGGTCGGGGCGCAGGACGGACACGGCCTTCCGGACGGTGGCGACCAGGCCGCCGGGCTGCTCGGGGGAGGCGGTATCGGCAATTTGCACGGGCGATGCTCCTTGACTGGAAAAATGCGTTGGGATTGTCCGGGCCGGGACGTTCTTGCCGGCCCTCCTGTCTCAACGACTTTTCTGGCAGATGTTTTGTCCCTTTGCAAGGAAAAAGGCGTTGTCCCCGGGCCGGGATTTCGGGAGAATGCCCACGGGGAGTTCCGGCGAGCCTTTTCCTCGGGCGGAACGTATACCTGGCCGTCCGGCCCCGGGAATGTTCCCGTCCCGATCGCGGGGCGACGGACCGCCGAAGGCGGCCGCGTCCCCGCCGGACCGATTCCACCGCGAGGTGCCCGATGCTCCACCGCCCCGTACCGCCGCCAGCCATCCGTCGACCGGTCCAACCGTACTGGCGGCCCGTCTCCATTCTCCCGGTCTTCCTCCTTCTCGCCCTCTGCGTGGCCCAGGCCCTGGCGGCGACGGGAACGGGCGGCGCCCGCACGCTGACCCTGAACTACTCCTTCCCGGCGGCGGCCCTGGCCCCCATGGCCGACGGGTGCGTCCGGGTGTCCGTGCCGGGGATGACCAGCGTGGCCCGCCCGGGGCAGCCCGAACTGCCCGCGGCCGTGGCTCGCGTGCTGCTCCCCGAGGGCATGGAGGTGGAAAGCGTGCAGGCCACCGCCGTGGAGACGGAAGCGCTGGAACTGGACGGACGCCTCGACTACAACCGGGGGGTGGGGTCCACCGACGGGCTGGCCGCTTCCCTGCGGGCTGAGCCCGACCCGGCCGTCTACGAGGCGGGAGGGCCTTTTCCCGGCCGGCTGGCCGAGTACAAGGCCACCGGCACCCTGCACGGCTGCCGGATCGCCCTGGTCCGCCTGAATCCGCTGACCTACT
>CAYTBK010000342.1:0-2229 GCA_964436005.1 uncultured Acidobacteriota bacterium | reverse complement strand
ATTGATGCTGGCTTGCATAATGCGCCTAACGTTTACGAGATAACCGGCTGGCGACGCAGGAGCGGTGCTGCTTGACTAACCAACCACCTGACGACTGAGAAACTGGTGAAATTCAGCGCACAGTAAGCCAGTCCGAGTTGATTGAGCCGTTAGGGGCTGGTTGGGAAAGCTACTCTGAGCGGTACAACACTATGCCGCAATGGTTGCATATAAACAGTCTTCTGGAATCATGAACGTTGGCTATGCCCCAGTTTTTTATGCTTGAGGCACCGCACTTAGCGCATTTAATGCCTCGACTTGTTTTGCAGTCAGGAAATTCCTGTAAATACTGGTCTAAAGTGTAGTAGTCATTATTCCAAGCATACTCAATGCGCTTGTTCTGTCGGTAAAAGTGTATTGGGACGTAAACGAATAACCCCAGAAAAAACAAGCCTAAAAACAGTTCTGCCATTACCCCTCCAAGTTGAAACCCCTAACGTTCACGAGATAACCGGCTGGCGACGCCGGAGTGGTGCTGCTTGAACTACCAACTAACTGACGACCTGGACATTGGTGGAATTCAGCGCACAGTAAGCCAGTCCGAGTTGATTGAGCCGTTAGGTTTGACAACTTATAGATCAGAGCCTTTGCGAACAACGATTTGCGTCGGGCCGTGATCTTTTAAAAAAGCCTTAATATCTCCACTGACTGTTACGGTTGTATCTAATGTTACATTTACTGGCAGAGTTTGTGGAATAGCGTAGGTAATGAATATTAAGCCATTGTGATTTTGACCCCAATATTGCGAAACAACTTTACTACTTTGCTGGAAAAGCACTTTGTTGTCATTTTTGACTACGTAATAAAGTTCTAGGTTGTCGGATATTTTGAATTTTGGTGTGTTTTTGTTAAATGCCAGTTCTACGTAATGGCTTCCGACGTATTTATGCCTAAATTGGAATTTGTAGTCTTTTTTGTTCTGATCAAGATATTCAGTTGCAAGCGGGTTAAAAAGGTCTTGCGGTGGGGAAAGCAGAATTAGGATTAGCGCCAAATTCGGCAGAAATTTCCCCTGCTGGATTTCAGCTTTAAAGGCATAGACCAGAAAGATGAACAGCGTTGGAATGACAACAAGACATGCTACCAAAGTGGCACAAGCTTTCCGGAGATTACTTTTAAAGATGGCAATACCACAAATAAGCAAAATTAGTATGACGGCATATCCTGCCAGTATTAAGGCCATATTTAACCAAACCTAACGTTCACGAGATAACCGGCTGGCGACGCCGGAGCGGTGCTGTTTGAACTGCCGACCAACTGCCGACTGAGGAACTGGTGAAATTCAGCGCACAGTAAGCCAGTCCGAGTTGATTGAGCCGTTAGAGCTACTCGTATTAAGGCTGTGTAGCTAATTTGTTATCTAGATTGTAAAAATTTGAGCTGCTGGATTCCATGATGTTGATTTGACTGATACAACCCTTATATTGATAGACAACAACGGCTAAGTTTGATTTTTTACCATGAATTTCCCACTGAAATCGGGCGTGATCGTTTGCGACGCGAATTACTTGACTGGGTTTAAGCGGCATCCCAGATAAGATCGATGTTTCGCTGGTTATAATTGGCATTTTGTCCAAGAATGCCACCACTTTTTGATGTTCTGGGGCAAATTCTTTGGTTATTGATTTAACAATCTTTTTATTTTTTATTCCAACCGTCCACTCTCCACGCTTTGCCTTGTCGTTGCAGTAGTTCTCGACCACCTTGAATGCATTTGCGTTTGAAGTCGCGAATAAAACAGCGAATCCTGTAGCTAGAATTTGTCTTATAATCATATGTTCTCCGTAAGATGATAGATGGCTCTAACGTTTACGAGATAACCGGCTGGCGATGCCGGAGTGGTGCTGACTGACTAACCTGCCAACTGACGATTGGGAAACTGGTGAAATTCAGCGCACAGTAAGCCAGTCCGAGTTGATTGAGCCGTTAGGAGCGAGGAAGAACTTGACCAAGCCTGCGTTTACCTTGCGAACCGCCCACCGACGTTTGACAAACCGGCCAGCCTGATCTTACCGACCTGACGAAACAGCTTACCAACCAACCCCTGATTTTCAACCTGTTGCGAAAAGCCCGCCAGCCCAGATTTAATGCGGACTAGCTGGCCGAAGCGTTTTTGATTTTAGGTGCCACGGAGGACGCTGGTACAAAAGGCTTCTAACGTTTACGAGATAACCGGCTGGCGATGCCGGA
>CAYTBK010000341.1:0-2257 GCA_964436005.1 uncultured Acidobacteriota bacterium | reverse complement strand
CCGCGCCCAACCCGGTGCTGACGACCCTGCGCTACTTCCGGCACGAGTACGAGGCGCACATCCGCGACCGGCGGTGCCCGGCCAAGGTTTGCAAGGCCCTGCTGACCTACGGCATCCTGGCGGAAAAGTGCACCGGCTGCACGGCTTGCGTGAAGGCCTGCCCGGTGGGGGCGATCAGCGGCGAACGAAAGAAGCCCCACGCCCTGGACCGCGCGAGGTGCATCCGGTGCGGGGCCTGCCTCAGCCGTTGCCGTTTCGGCGCCGTTTCCGTGGAGTGACCGGGAATTGTCCTGGACGGGGGAACAGCCCCCGCCATCACCGATGAGGAGCATACAATGGCCGAAGTGACGTTGACCATAGACGGGACGGTGGTTGTTGCGGAAGAGGGCCGGACGGTCCTCGAGGCGGCCCGGTCCCTGGGAAAAGAGATTCCGACCCTGTGCCACGACCCGCGCATCAAGCCCTTCGCCTCCTGTTTCGTCTGCCTGGTGGAGATCGAGGGCGGGAAGGGCTACGTGCCCAGCTGCGCCACCAAGGTTGCCCCCGGCATGGTGGTGCGGACGGACACGCCGGAGATCATCGCGGCCCGCCGGGCCGCCCTGGAACTGCTCGTCTCCAACCACTACGCCGACTGCCTCGGCCCCTGCACCCAGTGGTGCCCCGCCGGCGTGGACATCCAGGGCTACATCGCCCTCCTCGCCATGGGCAAGCCGAGGGAGGCCGTGGCCCTGATCAAGGAGACCAACCCCCTGCCCTCGGTGTGCGGCCGCGTCTGCACCCGCCCGTGCGAGGACTCCTGCCGGCGTAACCTCACCGGCGAACCGGTGGGCATCGACTACCTGAAGCGCTACGCCGCGGACATGGACCGCGAAAGCGCCCACCCCTTCTCGCCGCGGCCGAAGCCGCCCACGGGGCGGCGCGTGGCCGTGGTGGGGGGCGGTCCGGCCGGGCTCACCGCAGCCTGGTACCTGGCCCTGGAAGGCCACGCCGTGACCATCCTGGAGGCGCGGGAGAAGGCGGGCGGCTGGCTGCGCTACGGGATCCCCTCCTACCGGCTGCCCGAGGACGTGCTCGACTACGAGGTGGGTTCCGTGCTGGCCCTGGGCGTCGAGCTGCGCACAGGTGCGGCCCTGGGGATGGATTTCACCATCGATGAATTGTTCGAGCAGGGATACGAGGCCGTGTTCCTGGGCCTGGGCGCCCAGAAGTCGACCCTCATGCGCATTCCCGGCGAAGATGCCGAGGGCGTCGCCGCCGGCATCGATTTCCTGGAAAAAGTGACCCGGGGGGACATCCGGCATCTGGACGGCAAGGCTGTGGTGGTGGGCGGGGGCAACACGGCGGTGGACGCCGCCCGGACCGCCCTGCGCCTGGGAGCGGAGAGCGTGACCGTGCTCTACCGGCGTTCCCGGTCGGAGATGCCGGCGCACCACGCCGAGATCGAGGACATGGAGCGCGAGGGCGTGAAGCTGGAGTTGCTGGTGAACCCCATCCGCTACAACACCGACGCCGCGGGGCGGCTGTGCGGCGTGACCTGCATCCGCATGGAACTGGGCGAGCCGGACGCCAGCGGACGCCGGCGCCCGGTGCCCGTGCCGGGGTCCGAATTCGACGTGGAGGCCCGCTGGGTGTTCGGCGCCGTGGGCCAGCAGGTGGACGGCCGGGTGTTCGGTGGCACGCCCCGGGGTGGGGCGATCACACTCACCCGCAGCGAGACGGTGGTCGCGGACGACCGGTCGCAGGCCACGTCCGCGGAGGGTGTGTTCGCCGGCGGAGACATGGTGACGGGCGCCGCCACGGCCATCGAGGCCATTGCGGCCGGGAAACGGGCCGCGGCGGAAATCCACCGGCGGCTGACGGGCGAGGACCTGCCGCGGCTCCGGGAGCCCTTCCTCAGCCGCCGGGAAAACCTGAAGGCCGAGGTCGCGTCCGCCGACCTCCCGCCGGTGGCGGCTTCCGCCCGGCGCCGCATGCCCTGCCTGGACGAAAAGGACCGGGTCGACAACTTCTGCGAGGTGGAGCTGGGCTACACGGAAGAGGATGCCGACCAGGAGGCGACGCGTTGCCTGGAGTGCGGTTGCCACGCTTTCTTCGAATGCGACCTGAAGAAGTGGTGCGCGGCCTACGGGGTGACCCAGAAGGCCTACGCCGGCGATTTTCACAACGACCGGCCGGTGGAGGACCACCCGTACGTGCGCTACGACCCGAACAAGTGCATCCTCTGCGGCCGGTGCGTGCGCATCTGCGACGAGGTGGT
>CAYTBK010000340.1:0-2276 GCA_964436005.1 uncultured Acidobacteriota bacterium | reverse complement strand
CCCTCGTCCAGGGCGAAGACGCCCTCCTCCATGAGGGCCATGAGGGTGCGGCGCAGTTCCCGGATCCGGTCCCGGAACTGGGCGGCCCGCTCGAACTCCAGTTTGGCCGAGGCGGCCTTCATGCTGCGTTCCAGGGCTTCGATCTCGGCGTGCACCTCCTCCACGGACAGCGGCGCCTCCCGCACGTCCCCGGCCAGGTCCACGTAGTCGGCGTTGCAGATGCGCAGGAGTTCCTCGTTGAGGGGCTTGACGATGCTTTCCGGGGTGATGCCGTTTTCCCGGTTGTAGGCCTCCTGGAGCGTCCGCCGCCGCAGGGTTTCCTCCACGGCCTTCTCCATGGAATTGGTGTACTCGTCGGCGTAGAGGATCGCCGTCCCGTTCACGTGGCGTGCGGCGCGGCCCATGGTCTGGATCAGGGAGGAGCGCGAGCGCAGGAAACCCTCCTTGTCGGCGTCCAGGATGGCCACCAGGGAGACCTCGGGCAGGTCGAGCCCCTCCCGCAGCAGGTTGATGCCCACCAGCACGTCGAAGACGCCGGTGCGCAGGTCGCGCAGGATGCGGATGCGTTCCAGGGCCACGACGTCGGAGTGCAGCCAGGCCACCTTGACGCCCATCTCCCGGAAGTACTCGGCCAGGTCCTCGGCCGTCTTCTTGGTCAGGGTGGTCACCAGCACCCGCTCGCCGCGGGCGGCGCGGAGGGTGATCTCGTGGTGCAGGTCCTCCATCTGCCCCAGGGTGGGACGGATGTCCACCGTCGGGTCCAGAAGACCGGTGGGCCGGATCACCTGCTCGGCCACGTGGTCGCCGGCCAACTCCATCTCGTAGGGGGCCGGGGTGGCCGAGACGTAGACGGCCTGGTTGACCCGGGCCCGGAACTCGTCGAAGTTCAGCGGCCGGTTGTCCATGGCCGAGGGGAGGCGGAAGCCGTGCTCCACCAGGGTGCCCTTGCGCGACTGGTCGCCGTGGTACATGCCGCGCACCTGGGGCAGGGTGACGTGGGACTCGTCCACGAACAGCACGTGGTCGGCCGGCAGGAAGTCCAGCAGCGTGGGCGGCGGATCGCCGGCCGTGCGTCCGGTGAGGTGTCGCGAGTAGTTCTCGATGCCGCGGCAGTAGCCCAGTTCGTGCAGCATTTCCAGGTCGTAGGAGGTGCGCTCGTGGATGCGCTGCAGCTCCAGCAGGCGCCCGTTTTCCTGGAAGCGGGCCTCCGTCTCGGCCAGTTCCGCCTTGATGGAGGCCACGGCGCTCTTCCAGCGCGAGCGCGGGATCACGTAGTGGGACTTCGGGTAGATGGGCAGCCGCTCGTGGCGGGAGATGACGGCGCCGGTGAGCGGGTCCACCACGGTCAGGTCCTCCACCTCGTCCCCGAACAGGGAGACGCGCACCAGTCCCTCCCCGTAGGGCGGCAGCACGTCGATGGTGTCGCCCCGCGCGCGGAACTGGCCCACGTCGGGGTCGAAGTCGTTGCGGCTGTACTGCAGCTCGACGAGCTTGTGCAGGAAGAATTGCCGGTCGAGGGTCTGGCCCCGTTCGAGGAAGAAGACCATGCCGTAGTAGGCCTCGGGCGAGCCCAGGCCGTAGATGCAGGAAACGCTGGCCACGACGATGCAGTCGCGCCGCTCGAAGAGGCTGCGCGTGGCCGAGTGGCGCAGCCGGTCGATCTCGGCGTTGATCTCGACCTCCTTCTCGATGTAGGTGTCGGAGGCCGGCACGTAGGCCTCGGGCTGGTAGTAGTCGTAGTAGGAGACGAAGTACTCCACGGCGTTTTCGGGGAAGAAGGTCTTGAACTCGTGGTAGAGCTGGGCCGCCAGCGTCTTGTTGTGGGCCAGGATGAGGGCGGGGCGCGCCGTGCGCTCGATGATGCGGGCCATGGTGTAGGTCTTGCCGCTGCCCGTGACGCCCAGCAGCACCTGGTGGGGGACGCCGCCTTCGATGCCGTTCGACAGGGCCTCGATGGCCCGGGCTTGGTCGCCGCGGGGCTCGTAGTCCGAGGCCAGCCGGAAGGGTTTGCTCCGGCCGAGCAGCGCGCCGTACTGGATGCCCTGGTAGCTGATGGCCTCTCCGCCCGGGGGTTTCATGAGATTTCTTCGATGGTGCGGACGGGCCGTTCGGGGAAGGGGACGGTCCGGGCGGCCGAGTCGATGTCCTTGAGGCCGTTGCCGGTGGCCAGGACGACCGTCGTCGCCTGCGGGTCCAGCCCGGGCCGGGCGGCCAGGAAGCCCGCCATGGCCGCCGCGCCCGCGGGTTCGGGGAACAGGCCGGCGCGGGAGGCCCGC
>CAYTBK010000339.1:0-2295 GCA_964436005.1 uncultured Acidobacteriota bacterium | reverse complement strand
CCCTGTAGTATCAGTGGAGGCGGAAAGAAATCCGCCGGATCCGCCTGGCCGCGGTTCGACCCGCCCGGAAGACGCCGGTCCGGCCCCCGGGAGGCGCAACATGCCGAATTTCGAAGAATCCGAGCTCACCGCCCTGGAGAACTGCCAGCTCTTCCTCGGCGTCGATCTCGCGTACCTGCTGGACTTCATCTCGAGCTCCATGGTGGTTTCCTTCGGCGCGGGCGAGGCCGTGTTCCACGAGAACGACGAGAGCGACTCCATGTTCGTCATCCTGTCTGGCGAGATCCGGATCTCCAGCCGCTCGAAGGACGGGGAGGTGGTGCTGGCCGTCCTCAAGCCCTGCGACTTCTTCGGCGAGATCGCCATGTTCACGGGCGTGCACCGCACCACCGACGCCATCGCCCAGACGGACAGCCGCCTCATCACCCTGAACACGGGCCACTTCAGCCTGCTGAAGCGGATGGTGCCGGACACCCTGTGCGACATCTACCGGAACATGCTGGTCACCTTCTGCCAGCGCCTGAAGGACACCGACCAGCGGGTGATCCGCTCGCTGCAGGCGGGCAAGTGAAAAAGGGAGGAAGTACCATGGACCGCAGGATTCGCTGGATTCTCGTCGGGGCCGCGCTGCTGGCGCTGGCGGCGCCCGTGGCCGCCATGAACCGCCTGGAGGCGTACCGGGCGTTGCTGTCGACGCCCGGGCTGGCGCCCGGGAAGAAGGACGTCGACATCGTTTCGGTTTCCCAGCTCGGCAACAGCGCCACCGTGGAGGCCCGGCTGGCCGTCAGCCTGCTCCTGGGCAAGAAGGGCGGGCAGTGGAAGGTAGAGCAGATCCGGATGCCGGACGGCGCCTGGCAGGACGTCGACGCCCTGCATTCCGCCCTGCGGGACCTGCGCTTCGTGGAGACCCGGCGCCTCATGCTGGAACTGGTGGGCGCCCTGCTGCTGCGCTTCGCCGAGAAGTCGGACTTCCCCCGGGCCGAGGCCGCCGACGCGCTCTGCGACGTCCTCTGCCCGGCCTGGCTGGTCTCCCCGGTTGTCTTCGACGCGTGGAAGACGCCCCTGTCCTACCGCTGCACGGACGGCAAGGCCTACGAGATCCGTTCGGCCGGGCCGGACCGGTCCCTGAACACGGCCGACGACATCGTGCTCCGGAACGGCCGGTTCGTGAGCGCACCGTGAGGCGCCGCCCTTCCCGCCCCGCGGCGTGAACGATTTTCCGGGCCGGGCATCCAATCGGGAAGAGACTTGTGTCAAGGAGGGTGTCATGACACGCAGGTTCACCATCGCCGGCAGGCTCGCCCTGCTCGCTTTCCTCTTGCTCGGCGTCAATGCCCCGGCTTGGGGCGGACGGCCCGACGAGGCCCCCCCCCGCGACCGCGGCGGCGAAAACCGGCTGATCTGCGCCGGCATGGGCTTCCAGAACGGCTACCTGGACGGCTACGCCAAGGGCGTCGACGACGCGCGCTTCCGCGGGCGGACCGACATCCGCAGCGACGCCTTCTTCCAGAAGGCCGACCGCGGCTACTCCGACGCCTGGCGGTACTACGTCCTCTACCAGCGGGCCTACCGCAAGGGCTTCGACCGGGGCTACGCCGAGGGTTTCGCCGGCAAGGCCAACATCCTCATCGACCGCTTCTACGACCTGGAGGAGGACGTCCAGGCCGTGGAGACCCCGCGCATGGAGGACGAAGACCTGCCCCGGCCCCAGCGCGGGCCGGTGGTGGTGCCCGCCGGGGCGCGGATTATCCTGGAGATCAACGACTACCTCACCACGCGGGTGAGCCGCCGCGGCGACCCCTTCACGGCGGAGGTCGTCCGCGACGTCTACGTGGGGAACACCCTGGCCATCCCGGCCACTTCCGTGGTCTTCGGCCGGGTGGGGCGGGTGGTGCCCGCTCCCCGGGGCGGCGGCCGGGCCGAGCTCAACCTGGACTTCGAAACGCTCAAGCTGCCCACCGGTGAGGAGCTCAACCTCTCGGCCTCCCTGTCGGGCCTGGGGCCCTCGGCCGGCGAGCTGCGGGACGAGGAGGGGACCATCCGGGGCGAGAGCTCGGCGGGGCGCAACACCGCCACCGTGGCCGGGACCTCGGCCGGCGGCGCCGTCATCGGCGGGATCGCCGGCGGCGGCAAGGGCGCCGGCATCGGGGCCCTGGTGGGCGGCCTGATCGGACTGGCGGGCGTGCTCAACAGCAAGGGCAAGGACATCGAGATCCCCCAGGACACCGGACTGGAGATCACCCTGGACGACAACCTGTCCATCGAACGGACGCCCATGCGCCCGCCGGTGATGGA
>CAYTBK010000338.1:0-2303 GCA_964436005.1 uncultured Acidobacteriota bacterium | reverse complement strand
CATATATTAAGCAGGAATGCCGGTTAGCCTGATTGCATCCGCACAGCTATAGACCAGTGGTGCGGCTGGTCCAGCATGTTCGGCGCGGACCTTCTCCTCTTGCTCTATTTCACCCTTTTCGGGATGGGTCTGGGGGCGTTGTCCGGACTCGCTCCGGGCATACACGTGAACACCTTGGCCGTGTTGCTGATAATGAGCGTTCCATCGCTTTCGCCTTTCCTGGAGGATATCTGTGGATCGGTCGGCTGCTCGCTCCCGCCGGCCCTGTTGTTAGCATGCACCATATTCTCCGCGGCGATATGCCATTCCTTCCTGGATTACATCCCATCGCTGATCATGGGCGTGCCGGACGAGACGGAGTGCCTGTCCGTGCTTCCGTCGCATAAACTTCTCCTGGAAGGGAAGGGAATGAACGCTTTGCAGGCGGCCGCCCAGGGCAGCCTGGTCGGCGCCATGGCCGGGACGATCGTCCTGCTGCCGCTTCCGTTCGTTCACCTTCAGGCCACGAACGCTCTGAACGTCATAGCTCCAGCGATTCCCTGGTTGCTAATTGCCGTTCCGTTCCTCCTGTTCTGGGCGGAGAGCGGAAAAGCGGATCCCAGGGCGGAACTGGACATGAGGGGCGGGAGTTCCACACCGGCCGAGCTGATATCGCTCAAACGGCACATACCGGTGCACGGGGACTCCGCCAGGGTCATCGGTTCCGTCGATCGTCATCATGGAAGATGGCACGTCCGGACGCCATTGCAGACGTTCCGCATACGCGGGCGAGGGATGAGCACAGGGGACCAAACCCTGATGGGGAAATGGGTGGTCCGCAAGGACCGCCTTCCGATAATGGGCTGGTCCGTTTTCCTCTTTCTTTGCTCAGGCGTCCTCGGCGTCATGGCCATGGACGGGCTGGTGCCCGGCGAGGATATCTGGAAAGGGATGGAGGGCAACATGCTCATGCCGCTGTTCACCGGACTCTTCGGGCTCCCGTTGCTGATCGGTTCCTCGCGAGGCCGCATGCCCGAGCAGGAGGGAGAGGCGGACGTATCGCCATCCGTGACCGGGGCTCTGAAAGGCTCTTTCATGGGCGGTCTGGTCGGCTGGCTTCCAGGAGTGACTGCCACGGCCGGAGCGGTGCTCTCGACCATGCTCCCTCGTTCCCGCGGAGGTCCGGAGGAGTTCATATCGACCGTGTCGGCCGTAGGAACTGGAGCGGCGGTGCTCGGATTGGGAACGTTACTGCTCATCGGCAAGGGGAGGAGCGGAACGCTGTTGGCAATGCGGGAGGCCATGCCCTCTCTGTCCGTAACGGACATGCCGTCCCTGCTGATGTGCATACTGTTCACATCACTGGTGTCATACGTTCTGACCATGCGTCTCGGCCGTAAACTTCTGGTGAAGGCGCAAGGACGGGACCTTACGAAATTGAACCAGGGCGCACTCATCGGAACGATCGTTCTATCTTTCGTATTGGCCGGCCCTGGCGGTCTGCTTCTATTGACGCTGTCGACAATTCTCGGCATGGTCCCCGGGAAGATCGGAATTAGCCGAGTGCACCTGACCGGCTGCCTGCTGCTGCCCATCCTCCTCTACTACTTCGCCCCGTTCATGCGGTAGAAGTCACGCAGGCGGTCCTGGCCCAGCTCGAATGGCGACAGCAGCTCCCCCGCCGCGCGGAACAAAAGTTCCTCGTACCGTCCGACGTCGTATTCCTCATCTCCTTCCAGGAACTGCGCCACCTTGACCTCCTTGCCCTTGATCATGATGAACTCCACGGCCTCGCCGGGCGGCGTGCGGAAGCCCTGGTCCTCCAGTTGGACGAGCGCCCGGAACTGGTCGTTCTTCTGTCGGTATTCGTTCAGCTCCCTGGTGATGCGCTTCGAAAGCACCAGCTTCTCCAGCGGGGTCTCCATGTCCCTGAGGTTCCTCACGAACGTATCCAGGACGTCCAACGCTTCCGGTATGCGATGACGGAATCCCTCGGCGTCCTCTCCGAGGACCAATCGATCGAGCATGCCCTGCTGCAGTTCCCTGGCTAGCGTACAGGTGTCCCTTCTGCGAAGAGCGATACCGCGCACCTTCAGCTCCCCGTCCTGAAAAGCTCCATAGTAACGGTTCAAAGCGCCCGCCCCATTGGTCAGGTTCGGCAGGAACACGATCCACTTGTACTCCCCGTCCCAGACCAGCGGTATGCCCATGCGCTGCCCTATCTCCCGGCAATAGGCCTCGATATCTCCGTCACCGGAAAGCCATAAGGAGTCCACGATGCCGTGCAGCACGCGGAAGCCGCGATTCTCGGCCACCTCCGCCGA
>CAYTBK010000337.1:0-2304 GCA_964436005.1 uncultured Acidobacteriota bacterium | reverse complement strand
TTATTCTGAAAATCCAACTCCCTGGCAGGTCAATTTTCTGCGGTCATATACACCCCCATCACATACATCTCCGTCAGGGCCGTCACCAGTGCCTGTTCGCTTCTCTGGTACCTCGCGAACAGCTCCGTCGAAAACTCCCCCTTCCGGTCTTGCGGCACCCGCAGCTCCAGTTTCCCCACTCGCGTGATCAGCGTCCGCCCGTAGTACCCTGATCGGTACCCTCGACGCCCTTCCGCTCGTTCGTACCGTCCCGCTCCCAGCGTCTCGTCCATTTCCGCTTCCAGGATCTGTTGCAGTGCCTCCCGGACCAGTCCCTGTAAAAAGTCCCGCTCGTTCAAAAGCACCTCTTTCCATCCTTCCTTTTTTCTCGTATCCTCGTTCTTGGGCATGGTTCTCCTCCTTCGGGATTGGGTTTCTTTGTCGTTACCCTGGAGATATCATGCCCTCTCTTTTTTGCAGAACCTTTTTTACACAATCATATTCCTATTACTTATTGATAATTTTAGCGTTGAGCGGTGCCAGGCTCTTGTTTATTCTCCTTCTGCACCGGGGAAAAGGCCATCGAGGCCTTTCGCCGGGCCTGGGGAGACCGTTACGTGCCCCTGGGGGCGGGTCAGATCCTCACCGTCGACTGAGGACCTGGCGGGAACGCCTGAAGTAGGGAATCAACCGCCCAATATCCAGATGGTCATGGATGCCCTACGGGCAACCAGAAGCGGGAAACACGGCCCTGGCTATGGACGTCCATGCCCTCCGGGAAAAAGATCCGGTCTCCCCTTCGTGGCCGTCGTGATCTTCGCGTTTCCGATTGGCCACAAACGCACGTTGCGGCGCCGGATCCGTGAGCCCAGACCGTAGCCGGAACCGTCCGGGCGGACTGCCAGGCCGCGTGACGAGTCATTTTTGAAACACGAGGCGCACGAAGGTCGCGAAGGAGAACGGGGCCCGGGAGTTTGCGTTATGACTGTTTGATGGGAAAGCAGTTGCGGTGCAGGACGGAGGCCGGGCCATGCCGTTCCGGCGCCTGTCCCGAGCACCTGCCCACGGATCACACTCGCCTCACTGGCAAGGGTCCCGCCTCCGATGGGCCGCCAACCGGCGACTGTCCCCCGGCCGTCCCGGACAGAATCAGTTGCGTGCGCGGACTCCGGCCGTGGGCGCGAGGGGTCGATGGATCCGGATACCCCCAGGCGCCGACGGCTTTCGATGTTGGCTGACACCCTTTTGTTCCGAGGGAAACAAAAAAGGGCGGCCGAAGCCGCCCTTTGCGTTGGAGGAAGTAAGGATTACTTACGGTTGGTCTTGACGGTCCAAGGACCCTGGACGTTGAGCCAATCCAGGTGGCGGGCCAGGTAACCCTGAGCCGTGTCGCCCATCATGATGTACACGAAGGCGTCGATGCCAGCACCAGCGCCGGTGGTGAAGTCGGCGTGCTGCGGGAAGGCATACGGATACCCGTAGGTCTTGGCGACGAAAGCTCCGCCCTTCAAGGGGTAACGGGCGGTGTTGGCCACCGCGTAGAAGATGGCGCTCATGTAGTCAGAGCCGAACACCATGCCGTGGGAGCCGATATTCTCGACGCGGCTGGCAAAAGCGGTGCCCTGGATGTCCATGACGATCATCTCGTGCCCGGCGATCGGGGTCTTGGTGTCGGCGGGAGTGTACTCGAACTGGTTGCCCTTGGAATCCCACAGGTTCATGTAGTAGTCGTCCAGAACGTCGTCAGCGTAGTTCGTCACGGTGATGTAGCAAAGCACGCCGTCGATGTTGGTCGGCGGGATGAAGGGGAAGTACAGCGGGATCTCGTAGTCGTAGTCCACGACGACGGGGACGCAACCGCAAGCCTCGGCCACCTTCCAGTCTTCGAACTCGACGGTGCGGGCCATGCAGCCGGCAACTTCGTTGTCGAAGGAGATGTCGACCAGGAAGTCAATGCAATACTCGGTGGTCTCTTCGATGAGCGGGCAGAAGTCGTAGCCGATCGCGGGCATGCGAACCGCGATGCAGACGTCGTCTTCGGGGTGGGTGACGCCGGTGCCGTAGATGTCGGCAGGCAGCGTGATGGTCCAGGTGCTGCCGGTCAGGGTCATGCTGGTGGAAGGAATTTCCACTTCGCTGTCGCCCCAGATCAGGAACACGCGGCCGCCGCCGAGTACGTTGGGGGTTTCGGCGCAATTGATGATGGTTTCCTGGGTCCCGGTGTAGTAGGCGGGAGCCAGATCATTGGTCTGCAGGGTGATGGTCAGAACGCCGCCGGCATAGAACAGGTACTGGCCTTCCGGGCAGCCCTCTTCGGTGATGGCG
>CAYTBK010000336.1:0-2305 GCA_964436005.1 uncultured Acidobacteriota bacterium | reverse complement strand
CCTCCAAGTGCCGCCCCCCGCGCTGGCATAGTTATTAAACGAGCGGATTTTGGGTCACGAACAACGAAATCAGCCAACCGGGGGAAAAAGTAAAGGTAGGCCAGGTCAGACATCAGTTCGCCATCCAGCAGCATGGTTTTACATTGGCCATCGGTCAGCTCAAACCATTGCACGCGCGAAAAATCCTTTTCCACTTGCAGTTGGTTGTCTGTTGTCGGGGAATCCTTGCAGATAGTGCTGGGATGCGGCAGTGCGCCGAAGACGTTTTCCACTTGCTTTACCAGCAATTTTCTCAAAGCGCTTGCTCCCGGTTCAGTCCAGGGTCGACCCGATCCAACGGACACGGCCCACCAGTTGCCAGTTCAGCTCGGGGCGCGGGTGAAAAACCGGGTAGCCCGGCGAGTCGGTCGGTGTTTGGCATTCGCTCACCCCCTATTCCTTCTATTTCTCAACCTGGAATTCGTCCACCAGTACCGGTACATACTGTTTTGTAATGACCGAATACTTCCAGTATTTTATTTCGCCTTCGTCATTGGTAACAAAACCGGCCCCGTCTTTCAAGGGAACGGGCCTGATGCACTCGAATATCGGGTGTGAAATATATTGTTTCCACAAGGAATCGCGAAAACCGAGGTTGAAAACGTTCTGATATTCACCATCGATGAATTTCAAAATTCTGATAATGAATTTGCCGTCCACATCAGATTCTTTAATAAACACCTCTTTCAAGGGTGTTGACGGGATGCTGGGCGCGAAGTCCAATTCACTGAATACGACGTTAACATTTGTGCCGCTGCAGTTGATTTTTCCCAGCAACTTTCCTTGCGGAGAAAAAACCAGGATGCCATCATCGACATAGAAACATAACTCACAGCCGGGCGACGGATGAATATTCGCGATGGAATACTCTTCGTGATACGAATACCAATTGGAAAATTTCCGCTCAAGCCATCGGCTGGCCGATTTGATGAAAACCGAGTTTCCCTGATAGTTCATCAGTTTTCGGTTGGCTGTCAACAGAGCATTGAAAGCCTTGTCTTGAGCGTCGAACCCGTCCGCTTCCAATAAATTGGCAATACCGTTCTCGGAAAACGCTGCTCCGGTATAAGCGAGGCAATAGAGCAGGATCACAGGGCATATGTATTTCATGTTACGTTGCTCCCGAGAATCTGGAGAGGTCTTGTTTCATGCGGGGGGCGAATGCCTGACGGTGTTCATTCTGCTCCCGTTCAAGATTCAGTGCGTTGACCCAATCTGTAATCGTTGAGCGATGTCAGGCACTCTTCACAACCTCCTGTGGCCTCCGGCAACGTGCTCATCGTCGCCAGGCGCATGTTCATTTGCATCAGTCAGGCCTTCACGGCTTCACTTCCCGAATGGCCCAAATAGATGCATTTTCAAGGGGCTCAACTTCATTGTTCTTCAATAACCGAGAACGACAACATGGTCACTCTCTTGCAATAAAAAGAAATTGTGCCATCTTCGTAATCCATAACTTGGAAATTGACATCTTCCCATTGATCATTTGAGATATCAATGATATCAAAACCCTCGAACAAAACATCAGTCCCGCCAAAATTCGAAATCTTCAAATCCGATATATGTTCAAACCTAAGTAGAATTCTGTATTTCCCTTCGTGTTTGTCTGTATCTAATGCCATCTCAATATTTGATATGTGGGCATCACCTTCATTTGAGAAAAAATAATGTAGGTCATGCATCTTATTGAATTTATTTATAAAATCGACCCCAAGGACATCCACTGCCTGGTCGCAATTTTGAATTTTCCGCTCAATCCCCATTTATTCCTCCTTTTTTCGCTGACAGCTTCCCTTTCGGTTTTTTTGCCTTTATGTATGCAAATAGTTTCCACTTCTGCGTTTTCAGGATATGGCTGTCCACGAAGGGGCGGCCGGGCCCGGTCCACCTTCCGAGGTCGTTACTGTAGGCGCAGGCCCCGAAGTCGTCGCGGCTGGACTCCTGGTCGCCTGTCTTGCCGCTTTCACTGCCTCCACAAGGCGGATGGCCTTGCCCGACGGGAACATCAACCAGGCTAGTGTTTGGCGTTGGCCTTTTGATAATCCTGAATCAGAGCCGCCAATAGGGCTAACATTTTGTCCTTTATTTCTGCCAAGTTTTTCTTTTCGATCACACCATAATCATGCAATTCCCATGTTTGCAACAGAGCGGGAATATTGGGGAAACTAGCCTTGAACCTTGTGATCAAGGTAAATTGTGTCACTTTGACAGATATAACCTGAATTCCCGGCCCATTATAACGAGGCCGGCGGAAGGACGCCCAGTC
>CAYTBK010000335.1:0-2322 GCA_964436005.1 uncultured Acidobacteriota bacterium | reverse complement strand
ATGCGGCCATCGCCTATGCCGTGGCCCACGACACCGATTTCCACCAGTTCATGCTCTACACGCCCATGCCGGGCACGCCCCTGCACCGGGAGCACCTCGAAAACGGAACCCTGTTGCCCGATGCGGAGTGCGACCCCGCCGACGTGCACGGGCAAGAGCGGTTCAACTACCGGCACCGGAACATCCGTGACGGGCAGGAGACGGAATACCTGCTCCGCGCCTTCCAGGAGGACTTCCGGGTCAACGGCCCCAGCCTGGGCCGCATCGTCAGGACCACCCTGGAAGGGTACACCCGGTACAAGAACCACCCCGACCGCCGCGTCGCCCAGCGGTTCCGCAACGGCGTCCGCGGTTTCGGAAGCGTCTACGCGGGCGCCCTGTGGGCCATGACGCGCTGGTATCGCCAGGAGCCCGCCATGCACGGGAAGACAAAGGCTCTTCTGCAGAAACTCTACGCGGAGTTCGGCTGGACGGCCCGGTTGCTGGCCCCGGTCATCGGCACGCTCATGAGTTTCACCATGCGCCGGGAAACCAGGCGCCTGGAGAGCGGCTGGACCTATGAACCGCCCACAGTCTGCGAAAAGAACGCCCTGGCCAAGGCGCTGGAAAGGAAACAGCCGATTCCCCGCCCCCTCGGCCACGGAGCGCAGCCCCACCCCGCCTACGATCTGGCCAAGGTGCTGGCCTCGTACAGCAGCCGGCTCGAGGAGGCCCGCCAAAGTCTTCAGGAAATCCGGGTCCGGGCCATGAAGCAGTTCGCCCTGATCGACGAACGGCTGCACGCGACCGCCGGGCGCATCCGGGCGCAGATGGTCCATTGCAGCGCGGACATCCGCCAGACCCGCGACCAGGTCGGCGATCAGTTGCGCGAGATGTACGAGAGCTTCCTGGCCCAGTGCGAAAAGGACCGGGCCGAGATCGCCGGGATCGGCGAGCAGACGGCGGCCCGGTGCGAGGCGCTTCGGCAGCAGACCGCACAGATACAGGACTTCGCCCTGCGCAAGTTCTCCGCGGCGCAGAAGCAGATCGGCGCCATGTCCGACCAGTTGACCGAGCGCTACCAGCTCACGCTCGGACAGATCGCCCAGGCCCAGGAGAATACGCTGGGACAGATCCGGGACAATTCCGCGAATCTGAAAAGGCTGCTGGCGTCCGGAGCCTGAAGCGGGCGTTTCCGGCCACTCCGCCCGAAAGACGGCCGGCCATCCCGAAGCGAATCTTTTCTAAACCCAACAGTTGCACGGCCCTCCCCAGGGCCGGCCCTGTGCTGCCTGTTCGGCGCCAATACACTTGGCGCTAAATGATCTGTTTTTGTGATTCTTTTTACATTTTTGTCTTGACACAATTTCGTCACCCCCGTAGAGTGAACGCCTCCGCGGCACCCGCTATTTGAAATAAACGCACTACCCATATTTTCTCAGGAGGTATCCATGAATTGTTTGCGGAAGCTGTTTGTGTTCGCCACGGTGGCCGGATTGGTCTCCCTGTTCGCCTTCTCCGCGGAGAACCGCATCGGAGTGAGAGCCGATCAAAAGGCACTGGAACTTGCCTCTGATTTCGTGATGAAGCAGGGCCCCGCAGTTTTCGCCATGGATTCCCACGAGAAACTCCTCGCGCGCTCGTCCAACGACGACGGCGAAGGGGTCTCCCACGTGCGTTTCGATTCCTATGCCAACGGCGTCCGGGTGTTCGACGGCGAGGTGATCGTCCACGTCGACCGTTCCGGGCAGATTCTCGGCACGACCGGTTCCCACGCGCGGATCCCCCTGCAGGACGCCACCCCGGCCATCGACGACGAGGAAGCCGGCCGGGTCGCCTTCTGGAACCTCCAGGTCCTGCCTTCCATCCTGCACCGCCCCGACGCGGAACTGATCTATTACCCGACGGCGGAAGGCTACCGCCTGGCCTGGTACGTCGACATCTACATGGAAACCCCGCTCCGGGAAGACCCCGTGGCCCACGTCTACGTCATCGACGCCTACAACAGCGAAGTGATCGCCGACTGGGACAACCTGCAGTACTACACCGTCGGCACCGGCACCGCCAAGGTCGGCACGGCCAAGCCCCTCTACCTCGCCGCTTCCCCGAACACGCTTCCGATCAACACGGAGCAGTACTCGGACGGCGTGTACGGCCTCGTGGACCGCCTGGCCGGCAACAGCTACACCACCAACATGAAGAACAAGACCGCGGGCAACGGCACCCTTTTCACCGACGCCGACAACGTCTGGGGCAACTACCTCAGCTCCGACACTTCCACGGCAGCTGTCGACGCCCACCTGGGCATGAGCCTGACCTTCAACTACTTCAAGAACGTGCACG
>CAYTBK010000334.1:0-2378 GCA_964436005.1 uncultured Acidobacteriota bacterium | reverse complement strand
TCTATGGTCAAGAGAAGAACCTGACCACATCCTCCATCGCCCGGATGAACCTCTTCCTTCACGGCGCGGAAGATTTCCATATCGAACGTGGAGACACCCTGCGCTGGCCCGCCTTTTATTCGGGCGACAGCCTCGCCGTCTTTGACTGCGTCATCGCCAATCCGCCCTTCTCCCTGGATAAGTGGGGCGACGACGTCTGGATCAACGACCCCTACGGCCGCAACTTTGCCGGACTGCCGCCGGCGACCTCCGGCGACTTCGCCTGGGTGCAGCACATGATCAAGTCCATGGCCCGCAAGACCGGGCGCATGGCGGTGGTGCTTCCCCACGGCGTGCTGTTCCGCATGTCCAGGGAAGGAGAGATCCGCCGCAAACTGCTGGAAATGGACATCCTCGAAGCAGTGATCGGCCTCGGCCAGAACATTTTCTACGGCACCGGTCTCGCGCCCTGCGTGCTGGTCTTCCGCGACAGCAAACCCAAGGCCCATCGTCAGAAGGTGCTGTTCATCGACGCCTCGAAGGAGTTCAAGACGGGCCGTGCCCAGAACGAACTGTTGCCCGAACACGTGGACCACATCCACCACTGGTACGAAGGCTTTCAGGATGTGGACGGGATCTGCCGGGTGGCCACGCTCGACGAAATCCGCGAGAACGATTTCAACCTGAACATTCCCCGCTATGTGGAGCCAGTGATCGAGGAGGAATCCATGACCATCGATCAGGCCATCGCCAACCTCAAGGGGTCGCTGCAGGCGGCGTATGCGGCGGAGGATCGGTTGAAAGCCCTGCTGCGGAAGGAGGGGCTGCTGTGAAAAATCCGCAGATTGCGCAGATGGACGCAGATCACTCGAAGCGAGACGAGCAAACCTATGCCGTCATCGGCGCGGCGATGGCGGTCCACTCGGAATTGGGGAATGGCTTTTTGGAGGCGGTTTATCAGGAAGCCTTGGAGCTGGAGTTTCAAGCGAGGGGAATCCCTTACGAGCGTGAGTTGGAGTTGCCGATCAGCTATCGCAGCAAACGGTTAAAAACCTTTTACAAGGCCGACTTCGTATGTTTCGGCTCTGTCATCGTCGAGCTGAAAGCATTGGAAAGCCTCTCCGGCGTGGAAATTTCCCAGGTCATCAATTACCTCAAGGCTTCCGGCTTGCATAAAGCCTTGCTGCTGAATTTTGGAACCAGAAGCCTCCAATACAAAAGACTCGTCCTTGATCTGCGCGAATCGGCGTCATCTGCGGACGCAGTCTTTCCGGGAGGTCAAGCATGATATCCCAATCCGCCTTGGAAGGCTATCTGTGGAATGCCGCCGTCCTTCTGCGCGGCCACATCGATGCCGGGGACTACAAGCAGTTCATCTTCCCCCTGCTGTTCTACAAGCGCCTGTGCGACGTGTACGACGAGGAACTGGACGAGGCGCTGTCAGAATCCGGCGGCGACCGGGCGTATGCCTCGCTTCCCGAGCAGCACCGCTTCCAGATCCCGGAGAACGCCCAATGGAAGGCCACCCGCGCCCAGGTCAAGAACGTGGGCAAGGCCATCCAGGATGCCCTCCGGTCCATCGAAACAGCCAACCCGGACACCCTGTACGGGGTTTTCGGCGATGCCCAGTGGACCAACAAGGACCGCCTGCCGGACCGCATGCTGCGCGAACTCATCGAGCACTTCAGCGCCCAGACGCTTTCGCTGGCCAACTGCCCGGAGGATGAGCTGGGCGTGGGCTACGAGTTCCTGATCAAGAAGTTCGCCGACGATTCCGGCCACACCGCCGCGGAGTTCTACACCAACCGCACCGTGGTTCACCTGATGACCGAGATGCTCGAACCCCAACCGGGCGAGTCGATCTATGACCCCACCTGCGGTTCCGCGGGCATGCTGCTCTCGGCCGTGGCCCATCTCAAAAGGCAGAACAAGGAGTGGCGGAACCTGCGCCTGTATGGCCAGGAGCGCAACCTGCTCACCTCGGCCATCGGCCGGATGAACCTGTTCCTGCACGGCCTCGAGGACTTCCGCATCGTCCGCGGCGACACCCTGGCCCATCCCGCCTTTGTCGAAGGCGACCGGCTCCGGCGGTTCGACGTGGTGCTGGCCAACCCGCCGTACTCCATCAAACAATGGGACCGCGAGGCCTGGTCCGCCGATCCGTGGGGCCGGAACATCTACGGCACGCCGCCCCAGGGCCGCGCCGACTATGCCTTCTGGCAGCACATCATCCAGAGCCTGAACGCGGGAAGCGGCCGCTGCGCCATCCTGTTCCCCCATGGCGTCCTCTTCCGCAACGAAGAGCTGGCCATGCGCGAGAAGCTGGTCGCCCACGACGTGGTAGAGTGCGTGCTGGGCCTCGGCCCCAATCTCTTCTACAACTCCCCCATGGAAGCCTG
>CAYTBK010000333.1:0-2382 GCA_964436005.1 uncultured Acidobacteriota bacterium | reverse complement strand
TCGCGCGGCGCCATCAGCGTCACCCAGCGGGTGGGCCTCATCGGCCGGGTGCGGAAGCTGGCTTGCGGGACCGCCAGGCGCTACGTGGAAAGGCGCGCCGAACTGGGCTACCCCCTGCGCAAGGGCGCGCAGGCCTGAGGGAGGGAAGAGGCATGGCCAACGAATTCCTGCTCGAAGTCGGCTGCGAGGAAATCCCCCACGGGATGGTCCTCCCCGCCCTGGAGTCCCTCAAGGAAAGGCTTTGCGCGGAGCTCGCGCTCGCCGGTTTCGCGCACGCCGGGCTGCAGGCCTTCGCCACGCCCCGCCGGCTGGCGGTGAGCCTCCCGGACCTGCCGGCGCGGCAGCCCGACCGCGTCGAGGAAGTCACCGGCCCGCCGGCCTCCGCCGGCCTGGACGCGGAAGGCAAGTTCACCCGGGCCGCCCTCGGCTTCGCCGCCAAGCAGGGCGCCGCGGAAAGCGACCTGTCGGTGGCGGAGACGGCCAAGGGCCGCTACATCCTGTTGCGCAAGAAAATCGCCGGCCGGGCCACGCGCGACATCCTGGCCGCCGCCCTGCCCGGCGTGATCCGGGGCATCTCCTTCCCCAAGACCATGGTCTGGGACGACCCCGAATTCTCCTTCGTCCGCCCCCTGCGCAACCTCCTGGCCCTCTTCGCCGGGGAGGTGGTGCCCTTCGCGCTGGCCGGCGTGGCGTCCGGGGACCGCACTTTCGGGCACCGCTTCCGGGGCGACGCCTCCATCCCGGTGCGCAGCCTGGCGGAATACCTGGACCGGCTCCAGGCGAACGGGGTCATGGCCGACCCGCAGGCCCGGGAGAAGAAGATCCGCGGCGAGATCGCCGCCCTGGAGGCCTCCTCCGGCCTCACCCTGGTGCCGGACGAGGAGCTGATGGGACAGGTGGTGCTGCTCAACGAGTGGCCCTCCGTCATCATGGGCGGCTTCGACCACCGCTTCCTGGCCCTCCCGCGGGAAGTCCTCGTCACCGTGTCGCGCAAGCACCAGAAGTACTTCTCCCTCAACGACGCCACCGGCGACCTGGCCCCCAGCTTCCTGGCCGTCATCAACACGGACGGTGACCCCGAGGGGCTCATCCGCAGCGGGCACGAGCGCGTGCTGGCCGCCCGGCTCAACGACGCCGCCTTCTTCTGGAACGCCGACCGCAAGGCGGCCCCCGCCCAGCGCGTGGACAGCCTCGAGCACGTCCTCTTCCAGGAGGCCCTGGGCAGCTACCTCGAGAAGACCCGGCGCGTGGAGGCCCTGGTCCCCTGCGTGGCCGCCGGCCTCGGCCTCTCGACGGCCGAGACGGACCAGGCCCGGGAAGCCGCCCGGATCTGCAAGACCGACCTGACCACCGAGATGGTCAAGGAACTGACCGAACTCCAGGGCATCATGGGCGGCCTCTACGCCCGCGAAGCCGGCGCCGACGAGGGCGTCTGGAAGGCGGTCTACGCGCACTACCGCCCCGAAGGCCCGGGCGACCCCGTCCCCGACACCCTGCCGGGCGCCGCCCTGGCCATCGCTGACAAGATGGACTCCATCGTCGGCATGCTGGGGCTCGGCTTCGCCCCCACCGGCTCGCGCGACCCCTTCGGCCTCCGGCGCCAGGCCGCGGGCGTCTGCCGGATTCTCGTGGAAACGACCCTGGACCTCGACCTCCGGCCCGTCGTGCGGCGCGCCGCCGAACTGCTGGGCGACCGGCTCAAGCTCTCGGCGGAAGACCTGGAACGCTCCTTCGCCGATTTCTTCGCTGTCCGGGCGCAGACCCTCTTCCAGGGCCTGGGATTCGGGTTCGACGAGGTCCGCTCCGTGGGCGAGCGCGCCGTCTGGCGCCCCGCCGACGCCCGCCGGCGCCTAGACGCCCTGGCCGGCATCCGGGGCCTGGCGCAGTACGCCGGGCTCTTCGTGGCCCGCAAGCGCGTGAGCAACATCCTTTCCAAGCTGACCGAGACCGTGACGGGCGACCCCGAGGCGCGCCTGTTCCAGGACGGCGCGGAGCGCGCCCTGCACGAGACCCTGGGCGAGGTGGAAACCCCGTTCCGCCAGGCCGTGGAGGAGGGGCGCTACACCGACGCGCTGGCCCTGACGGAGCGTTTCGCCGCTCCCGTCGACGACTTCTTCACCAAAGTGCTCGTGATGCACGAGGACGCCGGCATCCGGCTCAACCGGCTCCGCCTCCTCGCGCGCATCGGGTCCCTGTTCGACGAACTGTGCGATTTCTCCACCCTCGTCATGGAGGGCAAGTGAGCCGGGAGCACCCGGCGGCCGAACGCAGAGCATCCGCAGGATTTACTGTTAAACCCTGACGAATAGATTATTGTGAGGTTGACATCATGATGGAAAAAGGCGTGAAGATCGAAACTCCCCAAGGGAAACTCGGCGTCCT
>CAYTBK010000332.1:0-2384 GCA_964436005.1 uncultured Acidobacteriota bacterium | reverse complement strand
TGTAGGACCGGTACACCTCGTCGCGGGCTTCCGGATGCTGGAAAGGGTCCCGGAAAAGCCCGAAGTGTTTCAGGACGTCTTGACTCAAACCGCGGTGCATCATAAAATCCTCCTGTTTTACTGTTTCTGTCGGTTCCTGAGCGGCCACGGGCCAAGATGGCAGCTCAGCTTCTGGGGCGTCTTCCACGACGTCCCAGAGTTTTTCAATGTCTTCCGCCGACCAGCCCCAGCGCCGCACGGCCGCTTCGGCCTGGCGCCGCCGCCGATCGTTGTTGCCCTTGTAACGGTTGCCCACCAGCTCGCAGGCCGTGGAGGGGGAAACCCCCATCACGTGCGCCAGGTCAACGGACGTCCGGTGATGCAAGTTGAGCATTCTTCGAATATACAGCATGGTTACCTCCTCATTCCTTCACCTCATCGAGGTTCCGTTCATAGGCCCACACGTCCAATAACGATTGCAGACGGTTGGGGTCCTGGTGAGGATCTAGGTGCCGGCCCCTGATCCGCCTGCGAGCCCCGGTGTTGCGGATGTAGGCCACGATCCAAATGTTTCCGAGCCCCTGGGCTACACCGATGGGCCGGCGTCCCTCGGCCGTGTCGTACCAGTAGCAACGGCCATGAAATTGTTGTGCGCCCATCACTTCTCCCTCGCCTTCTTCAGCGCGGCGGCCGCCGTGACGAACGACTGCGGCACCACTCCGAGCGGCATCTTGTGGCCGTTTTGCCGCATCATGGCGCTGTAGCCGGTGAACATGCGTTCAGAATCATGCAAAAGGGCCTGCAGAGCGGAGAAGAGGTCTTCGGCCGCCGACTCCTTCTGCTTGCGTTCATGCGTCTGCCGGGCGCAGACCGCCCGGAAGGTCTTGCGGCGGGCCTTCCGGTCCGTCTTGCCCAGGTGCGGGGAAAGAAGGCCAGGCGCCGATTGCGCCAACTCTGCCAGCTCCCCCTGCGGGGGCATGCCGTGGAGTTGTTCATTCATGGACGCCCCCTCTCCGGCTGTCGAGACAAACCTGAAATGGTTTGCACAATTCGGACAGGGTGTCGATGCTCACTACCTTCCGGGCGGGCTCGTAGTCGGACGTCGGGAACTGGAAGGACGTCAGGGCGCCGCAATTCTCGCAGCGGACTCCGAACGTACCGTCGCAACAAAACAGTTGCTTGAACCTCGTCGACGAACACGAGACGCATTTCAGCTTTTTCCTTTTCATGTGCAACCTCCTGAATGTATGGAAATTTCAGAACGTCATCCGAACATGGCGACGCCGTCCCCGACGTTCCACTTGCCCGACTTGACGTCGCGCAGGAAATCCTCCAGGTCTGCGTCGTAGATTTCGTCGCGCGTGGCGAAGAGGGCCAGGCGCAGCCAGGACCGTTCCTCTTCCTTCACCGGACGCGAGAAGAGCCCTTCCTCCTGGAACCGGCGCACTGCGAAGAGCAACCCGCGCAGAGCCCCCTTCACGGGCTGCAGCGATTCGGGGCGGTAGCTTTCCCCCGTGGGCACCGTGTACTCCTGGCTGTACCGGGCCAGGTCGTGGAAGGCGCCGGTGAGCTTCAAGCCGGAAAGGTCCGCCGCCTTGGCCTGCTCCACCAACTCCTGGGCCTGCAGCTTGGGCAAGGCGTGGTACTGGTCGCCCGTGTTGACCACGATGGGCGACACCGGCATCACCCACTCCTCCCGGCCGTCCAGGACCACCGCCACTTCGTCGCCTTCCTGCCAGCGGTCGGAGAGGATCACTTCGATCCTGTCCCCCACCAGCAGCCGGAACCGCTCTTCGCGCGGCAGGTAGACGCGCGTGCCGTGGTAGGAGAAGCTCACCTGGTTGTCCAGGAACGCCTCGATGCGGCGCAGGAACAGCCGTTTCACCAGGTCGTCCCGCGTCAGCAGGCGGACCGGCTTCCCGCCCAGGCCGTTCACCCAGGCCGCCGACGAGCCGCGCCGCGCGTTCAGCCGCACCAGCCAGTCCACGAGGGCCGCGTTGGCGGAGAACAGGTCGCCGAACCGCTGCAGCTTGGTCACCTTCTGGTATTCGGCCATGACGGAAAACGAGTTTTCCACCTTGCCCTTGACCCAGGAATGCCCCGGCAGGTGGTGGACGATCTCCACGCCGAGCCTACGCTCCACCGCCTGCTTGAACAGCGTGTCCGCCGACTTGAGGATGGCGTCGTTGTCGGTGAGGATGGCCTCCGGGACCCCGCACAACGGGCAGCGCCCCGGACCGAACCAATCCATCCGGTCCGCCCCCGCTTCCGGGGCGATCCCGGGCGTCCGCAGCCACGCCGGCGCCCCCGGCTGGTCGGCCAGGAGATCCGGACCCTTGCGGGCCATGGCCCGCACCAGGAAGTCCACGGCGTTCCGGCTGGAAAGCCCGGCGTAGAACCAGGCG
>CAYTBK010000331.1:0-2393 GCA_964436005.1 uncultured Acidobacteriota bacterium | reverse complement strand
CCTGGGTGTCCGCCGCTTGCCGCAGCGCCTGGCGGGAAGTCACGCAATGGTCCAGAGCCTCCATGTGCACGGCAATAACCACAGCATGGGGGGCGGCGCGCAGCACTGTCAGCGTCTGGGTGTCATCCATGACGATGGGGCCGGCTCCCGGCAAGGCAGCCCCTCCGGAGTGAGTGATGATCGCGTCCGGTCGAAAGGCCGCCAGGGCACGCTCCACCTCAGGGCACCAGACGGTGTCGCCCGCCCAGTACACGACCGGTTCCCCCTCGGCCCGCAAGACGAAGCCGGACACCGGGCCCATGCGCTCGAGGATTTGTCCTTCTCCGTGTTGCCCGCCCGTCCGGGTGACCACCACCCTGTCCCACGTCGTCGAGTCTTTTATAGGCATAACATTTTCCAGACCAGCCCCGGCCAACTTCTCCTCATCCCCGGGCTGACAGTATGCGGGAATCCCCTTGGGAAGGGAGGCCGCCCCGGCCGGGTCGAAATGGTCGGCATGGCAATGCGAGACAATGACCCTTTCCACCCCCTGCACCACCTCCGCCACGGAAATCGGCAATTCCACCGTGGGGTTGGGAGCGATTCCGGCGAAGGAACGCAGCAAACCCTTTCCCGAGAGCATGGGGTCGGTGAGAATAGTCTGCCCGGCATAGGTGAACTTCATGGTAGCGTTGCGAACAAGTTGCAGTTTCATGATCCTCTCCCGATATGGAAGTTTCATTATACTTGTTCACTCTCGGAGGGCTGAAGGGAAATCGCCGTCATCACCGCGGCAGGTGTTGGATGTCCAGCGTCGGGATTCCCGTTCGGCCTGCCGGGGAGAGAGTCTCCCGACGCCCCCCGGGCAAGAATCCACCGGCAAAACGCCCGGGCATGGACCTCCATGGTACCGACACGTAGAGAATCCGGCCGACACCGGAGACATCAAAGAACCGGAAACATTCTGCGGATCCGCAACCAACGGGGAGAATGAGACGATGAGGAATTCCTTACTGCTGAATGGGTTATGCGGCCTACTCCTTGCCCTGCTACTTTTTTCACTCACAGCCTGCCTGGACCTGCCAAAGGGCCTGACCGCAGTCCGACCGTTCGACCCCGACCGCTACCTCGGTCGATGGTACGAGATCGTCCGCCTCGACCATTCCTTCGAGCGCGGCATGGAGCAGGTCACCGCCGAGTACAGCCACAGGGCGGACGGCGGCATCCGCGTTCTCAACCGGGGCTGGAACCCCCGCACGGGAACCTGGAAGAAAGCGGAAGGCAAAGCCTTCCCGCTGGGCGAACCCAGCGAGGGTCGCCTGAAGGTATCGTTCTTCGGCCCATTCTATGCGGCCTACAACGTGATCGCCCTGGATGAACAGGGCTACTCGTGGGCCCTCGTCTGCGGCCCCACCCGCAAGTACTTCTGGATCTTGGCCCGCACTCCCCATTTACCCCCCGAACTTTTGGAAGGCCTCCTGGAGCGCGCCCGGGCCATGGGCTTCCCCACCGAACGGGTCATCCGGGTCAAACAGGAACCTCCGCCGGCCTGACCTCACCGGACCGCTGCCCAAATCTCCCCACGAAAGAAAAACACGACCCTCCCTGGTGGCTGGAAAGCTCAGCCAACCAGCAGGAACCAGCCCGGCATTCCTCCGGCCCGGATGATGCACTTTGCGCTCCAGGCGTTTTTCCCCGCTCTTTCCGTGACGGAAGCGCGTTGTCACAGCGAAGTCCACTTCTTTCATCCCGAATGGACCGGAAAAATTCCGAAGGCCGGAGAGGAATTTTCCGGTAAAATCTGGTGCCGGCCGGCTCGAAGCCTTCATTACGACGAATTGACGGTGGACGGGTTGCGACAATGGCCATCATATCTGACAGTTATAATTGGATTTTGGCGCCGGCAGCGGAGGTCCAGGCCGCTCTTCCAGAGGGGCAGGCGCTCCCGACACTGCGGACAGCGCACATAGTCGTTGGCGACGAGAAAGAACTGCCGCCAATCGCCTGCGAAGGTAAAGGGCATGCCGTCATTCTTTAAACATTCAACCATTTTCAAAGAAACAACGCTAGCTCCCCTGCGCCGTCCCGAGGGCGGGGAGGATATAAAGGGATCGGGCCGCCACGGTTCCCCTGGTTCGGACGTTTCCGGCGTTCCCGTCCCGGAAGGTTTGCGCCGCCGGCCTCTCAGCGCGGGAGGTTATCCCCGCCCGGCGGCATGATTGTCTCGGATTGCACACGATAATATTTGCGCCCACAAGGAGAGTTTCCCAAATGGACATTCCACGGATCTTCACCATCACCGAAAGTGCCCATCGCATCCACAACCCGTTCACACCAGAGAAGCTCGCCTCTCTGGGGGCGGCGCTGCGCCTGGAAACGGGCACCCGAGTGCTCGACCTCGGCAGCGGTTCGGG
>CAYTBK010000330.1:0-2396 GCA_964436005.1 uncultured Acidobacteriota bacterium | reverse complement strand
CCGTCCAGCACCCGCCCCGCCCCGTCGCAGACGACGATGCGGTCGCCGTCGCCGTCCAGGGCCATCCCGAAGGCAACCCCGAGCCGGCGGGCGGCTTCCGCCAGCGCCCCGGGGTGCACCGCCCCGCAGCCCTGGTTGATGTTGACGCCGTCGGGCTGGTGGAACAGGCGGTGCACCGGGAAGCCGAACGCCCCGGCGGCCCAGGCCGAGAGGGGCGTGCCGGCGCCGTGGGCCGTGTCCACGACCAGGGAGAAGGAGCCGCTCTTCTCCCGCAGCCGGGGGAAAGCCTCGGCCACGGCCCGGGTGTAGACGGCCAATGACTCCTCGTCCGCCTGGAAGTCCGTCCGCGGGTCGGCCGCGAAGGCGGGGCGCCGGTCGCTGGCCGCGGGGGCGGGCCCGGCGACCTCGGCCTCGATGGCCGCCTCCTCTTCGTCGGGCAGCTTGCCGCCGTCGGGGCCGATGAACTTCAGACCGTTGTCGTGAAACGGGTTGTGCGAGGCGGAGATGACCAGCGCGCCGATGCAGCCGCGCCGGGCGGCCACGTACACGGCGGCGGGGGTGGTCAGCACGCCGGCGTCCACCACCGCCAGGCCGGACCGGCGGAACGCGGCGGCCGCGATGTCCCGGATCCACGGGCCCGAGAGGCGGGTGTCGCGGGCGACGAGGATCTCTCCCCCGCCGGCGCGGGCGAAACGCCCCCCGGCCGCCCGGCAGACCCGTTCCAGGGTTTCCGCGTCGAGGGGGAAGACGCCCGCTTCGCCCCGTATGCCGTCCGTGCCGAATAGTTTCATGGTTTCTCCTGCCTGTCGGGATTTCCCGTGCCGGGATGAAGGGGCGATTATCGCAGATGGGCCGCCCGATGCAAAGTGCCGCGCCGGCAAAAAGGGATCACGGGTGGACGGGACGAACGGGACGGGGCCTCCTCGCGCCCGCCCGCTCGGACCGGGCGAACGTCGCGGCGCCGGCGCCGCCGGGATGACGATTTTTTCTTTTCTCTTCCGGAAGATGACCGGTTCCCTGTCGGAAAAATGCCGGCGCGTGCGTTTTGATAGCAGGGCGTGCCGTCTGCCGCCCGGCAGAAGGCTCGCCCCTCGAAATCGGCCGGGGGAGGGAAGGCCCATGGCGGGAGCCGACTGGAAGACGCTGGAGATCCTGCTGGACATCTGTCCGGCCCGGGTCCGGAAGGAAAGCCTGCCCGGCGGGGAGATCCTCCTCCTGCCGGGGGAGGCCCGGCTGGCGGACACGTCGCCGGGGGAGGAGGCGGTTTTATTGCCCGGTTTCGCCTCCCCCTTCCGGGCGGAGGCCTTCCCGGCGGGGGCCTTTCCCCTGCTGGTGCTGCGCGGCGCCGACGGCACGGCGGTGCTGGAGTTCCTGCCCGACGACCAGGCCGCCGCACCCGGCGAACTGAGCCCGGCGGCCCTGCGGGCGCACTACGACGCGCGGTTCCGGGCGTTGTTGCGCTCCTGCCTGCCCGCTTCCTGGCGGGTGGAGCGCCTGTCTTCCGGCGCCGACGCCCGCATGCGCTTCGGCGGGTGCTTCGCCCGCCTGGTCTTCCGCCGCCCGGGCGGCTTCTCCGCCGGCATGGCCATGTACCCCTTCCAGAGCCCCGAGCGGTCGGCCTCCTTCCTCACCGCCGCCATCGCCTGGTTCCACCATTGCCGGGAAACCCGGCGGCGGCACGACGACACCCTGGTCCTGCTCTGCCCGGAAGAGGTCCTGTCCCACCTGCCGGGACGGCTGCGCCTGCTGAACCGGTCCATGCTGCGTCCGCTGGTGTGGGCCTACGGCCGTGGGGAGCACGGCCTGCGCCCGGCCGGGGACGAGGCGGCGGCGGAGGAGGGCCCGCCGCCGGGGTTCGTCTTCGCACCGCTTCGGCCACCCTTCGGGAACGCGGTCCTGGAGGACCTGCTGGTTCGCCACGCTCCCCACCTGGAACGGGAGATCTCCCCCCACGGCTACGACCTGGCGTCCTGCCGGGGCCTGCCCGTGGTCCGGGTGTTCGGCCCGGACGAGAGCGACGTGTTCGTCGGCTACCGGCGCCCCTGGATCCCGTACCGGGATTTCCCGCCCGCCCGGCTGGCGGAGTGGCTCGCCACGGTGTCCGCCCGGCGGGCCGTGCCGCCCCCCCTGCCCGGCCACGAGGCCTACCGCCTCTTCCCCGAACGGTGGCTGGAGTGGGCGGTGCTGCAAGACATCCGGCAGGTGGACCCGGCGCTCCGGCCCGCCACGGTGTGCCGGCAGGTGCCCACCTGGCGGGGCGGACACCGGTCGCTGGTGGACATCTTCGCGCTCGGGGAACACGGCCGCCCGGCGGTCCTGGAGGTGAAGGCGGAGCGCGACGAGGCCTGCCTGTTCCAGGCCCTGGACTACTGGGACCGGGTCCGCCTGGCGGTGGA
>CAYTBK010000329.1:0-2398 GCA_964436005.1 uncultured Acidobacteriota bacterium | reverse complement strand
TCAAGCCGATCATGGCGGACATGACCGACATGGAGTGGGCCAAGGCCTTCTCCGGGGCCATGGCCCAGACCGTGGCATCCTTCAAGACCACCGGCGCGCAGATGGCGGAAGCGATCAAGAACATCGGTGCGGTGGCCGCTTCCTCCAACATTCCTCTCCATGAACAACTCGCTATTCTCGGACAACTGCAGACCACCATGCCCGGTTCGGAAGCCGGAACGCTCTACAAGGCTTTCATCATGAAGGCTGCCGAAGCCGGAGAGCAGTTGGGGCTCTCGTTCATCGATTCGAGCGGGAGACTCAAAGGGATCATTCCCATCCTCCAGGAGGTCAAATCGCGATTCCCTGACCTGTCCCAGGCAGCCGCGCAGGTGCAGATCAAGAAGGCGTTCGGCTCCGACGAAGCGGTAAAGTTCCTGCTCCAGATGTCCCAGGGGATGGAGTCCCTGGAGGGCAACATCAGCTCCATCGAACAAGCGATGAAGAGCGGCACCGCCGTCACCGAGGAAATGGCGAAGGCCATGAACATGGATATCGGGAGTCAGTTCCAGCTTTTGCGCCAGCAGGTCGGAAACCTCGCTGAAATCCTCGGCCGCACGCTCCTGCCGGTGGTCACACCGATCATCCAGGGGATATCGAAGGCCGTCCTGTTTTTCCAGAAGCTCGCACGTTCGATGCCGGGGTTGACCAGGGTCCTCCTGACCTTGTCCATGGCCCTGGGTGCCGTGCTGGTCATCGTCGGGGGAGTGATCGCCGCGGCCGGGACCATCGGTTTGATGCTCCCCGCCATCAAGGCGGGGCTTGCCGCCATGGGCGCGGCAATCGCCGGTGTGGGAAGCACGTTCGCCGCATATTTCCTCCCGGTGGTCGCGATCATCGGCGGCGTGGTGCTCGCCGTCTATCTCCTCAAACGCGCTTGGGAGACCAACTTCGCCGGCATCAGGGACACCATCCTCGGCGCGTGGGAAAAGGTGCAACTCGTATTTCAGGGAATCCGGGCGCTCGTCACCTCGCTTTCCGGCGGTGCCGGGACCATGTCGGCCGACCTGGCGCAGAAGATCGAACAGGCCGGGCTGATGGGACTGGTGGTCACGGTCTTTCGCATCTACTACCGGGTGCGCCAGTTTTTGACCGGCTTGTGGGAGGCCTTCTCCGATGCGTTCGGAAAGATCAGAGCGATTCTCGAACCCGCGGTCCGTGCGCTCATGCAGGCTTACGGCATGCTGTACAAAGCGATCTTCTCGGTCCTTGAAATCTTCGGCTTGGCGGCATCTTCCGCCGATGCCTCCTCCTACCGGAGTCTCGGCGAGACCCTCGGCACGGTGCTCGGTGTGATCGCCAAGGTCGGAGCGTATCTCCTAAAGTTCGTCATCTACAACATGGCGGCCGTCATCACGGTGGTCGCCTGGGTCGTGCGCGCGGTCGTTTGGCTCGGCAAGACCATTGTCACCGCTTTCATCGAGGCGGGGAAGTTCATCTACAAGTTCTTTCTGCCGGTCCGGCTTTTGGTCGAGGCGCTCCGCATGGCGGCCCGCGTCGTTTACGCGGTTTGGCAGGTACTCACCGGTGACCTCTCCGTGCTCGACGGGCTCAAGGCCATCGGCGGCGCGGTCTTTGATTTCCTGGCCACGCCGTTCCGCTGGGCCCGGGACGTGATCGTCGGTGTCTGGGATTTCATCAAGGGACTCTTCTCCGCCGTTGGGAGTTTCTTCGTTTCCGCGGCATCGGCTTTGGCGGCCGCTTTTATGGACCTACCGCTGGTCAAGACGTTGGCCGAGATCTTCGGCGCGGTCCGGGGATTTCTTTCCGGCGACACGACTTTCTTCGAGGCGGGCAAGGCGATTTTCGTGGCCTTCGGCAAAGGCATCTGGTCGGCGGTCACCTATCCGTTCGAAATGCTCAAGAAGGCTCTCGGTTGGCTCCGCAGACTGCTGCCTTTTTCAGACGCGCAGACCGGTCCCTTGTCGGACCTCACGGGCTCCGGAGCGGCCATCCTCAAAACACTGGCCAAGGGAATGCTCGGCGTCCTCTCCCTGCCGGGCAAGGTGCTGGGTCTGGCGCTGCAGGGAATGCTGGGTGCGGTCCGCTGGGTATGGAACGGCTTGAAAAGCCTGGGAGGCGGCATCCTCTCCGCGATCACCTGGCCGTTCAGAGAAGGAGCGGAGGCCGCGTCCGCCGTCTGGCGTACTGTCGGCACTGCGGCATCGAACGCTTGGAACGGGCTCACGGCGCTCGGTCGTGGAGCTGCGGGCGTGTTGTCCGCGCCCTTCAGTTGGATGTTGTCCGCGGCCGGGACCGCCTGGAACGGCATCGAGCAAGAGGCGTCAAGACTCTGGACCGGCATCGGCAACGTCGGGCGCACGGCTTGGTCGCTCGTCAGCACGCCCTTTTCGTGGAT
>CAYTBK010000328.1:0-2415 GCA_964436005.1 uncultured Acidobacteriota bacterium | reverse complement strand
CTGCCCGGCCTGGTACAGCGTCAGTTCGGTGGCCCGTCCGTCCTGGCCCAGGGAAAACTCCACCTGGGCGTCGACTTCCCGGAAGAAGAACTTCGTCTCGGACTCGGAAGCCATCTCGAGCTTGGGCTGCCCGGTGGCCTGGCACATCAGTTTCCCGCCCTCGACCGTGACGGTGAACACGAAGCCCGGCATCAGCTCGTATTCCCCCGCGTACCGCTCCAGAACCTTCTCCTCCAGCTTGTTCTCCTTGCGGACGGGCAACGGCTTGCCGGTCTTGCGGTAGACCTCGGCCGGGCCAATGCGGGCCTGCAGCCGCAGCCCCTCCACCTCGCCCTTCCCGCTCACGACGAAACGGAGGACGGTGGACGACTCGGGGAAGGCGAACTCCGTCGGCGAAACGGCGGCCAGGGGGTACTTCGATCCCCCGGCCCGCTGGGAGAAGAGGCGGCCGTTCTCCTGGGTGATGTACCGGGCCTGCCCCTCGGAATTCTCGTACACGCCGCACAGCCGCTTGACCTCCTCGTCGCCCAGGACCACCGCCGCAGGCTTGGCGGGCGCCAGCCCGAGCACCAGCTCGGCGATGCGCTCCGCCCGCCGTCCGGGGGCGAGGCCGCCGATGTCGCTGTTGGTGAGCACGACGACGTAGAGCCGGTCGTCGGGCATGGCCAGGCCATAGGAAGCGAAGCCGTTGATGCCCCCCCCGTGCTCGATGGTGCGGTGCCCGTCAAGGCTGCCCACGAACCAGCCGTAGCCGTAGCCGGTGGACTCGCCGTCCGCCGTTTTGGCCGATGTGAAGGCCTTGTCCAGGAGTTCCTTCTTCACCAGCTTCCCGGAGAAGACGGCGTCGTTCCAGACGGCCATGTCGTCCACCGTGGAGAGGAGGGCCCCCGCGGCGTGCGGCTGGGTCATGCTGAGGTAGGCGGCGTTGCGGAACCCTTCCGTGCCTTCCGAGTAACCGGGCACGCGGCGGGCGATCACCCGCTCGGTGCTGCCGTAGCAAGAACTATTCATACCGAGGGGCTTGAAGATCCGTTCCTGGACGAACGCCTCGTAGGTCTGGCCGGAAACCTTCTCGATGATGGCGCCCAGCACGACGTAGCCGGTGTTGCTGTACCTCCAGCGTGCGCCGGGGTCGAACTCGAAGCGCTTGTTCTTGGTGAGTTCGATGATTTCCGACACCGTCAGGTCCTGGCGCCAGATTTTCAGCCATTCTACCTGGTTGGTGTAGCTGCTCAGCCCGGAGGTGTGCGTCAGCAGGTTCTCCACGGTGACCTTCCGCCCGCCCAGGGGCAGGTCGGGCAGGAACTTGGAGACGTCGTCCTGCAGGCTGAGCTTGCCCTCCCCGGCCAGCATGAGGATGGCCACGGCGGTGAACTGCTTGGTGATGGACCCCAGCCGGAAGACCATGTCGGGCGCCATGGGCACGCCAAGCTCGAGGTCGGCGCTGCCGAAGGCCTTGCGGTAGACCGTTTCGCCGTTCAACCGGACAAGCACGGCGGCGCCGGGTTGGCCGGCCTGGTAGACGTCGCTCATGAGCTTGTCGATCTTTTCCTCCACGGCCTTGTCCAGGGCGGGGGCGGCCGCCAGCGAAAACGCACCCGACTTCGGCGCGGCCAGCAGCGGCAGGAGGAAAGCCAGCAGGAAACAAACCAGGAACCGATTCTTCGCTTCGATCATTATCGTTCTCCTTGTGGAATGAAAGACGGCCATGATACCTTCGCGGCCGGGGCATAGCAACATCATTGGTTCTGACCCGGCAATGGTTCGTCACCCGGCCCGAGGCGGCGCGCAGCGTCGGCGGAAAGACGATCCCGCCGGCCGGGTCGTCCGTCGTGGCCTCGGCGCAACCGTCCTGTTTGCCAGCGAAAAGTACGAAGCCCCGGTGGAAAATGTTCAGGGCCAGGAGAGCGGCCCGACCGCCCACCCCGGAATTTCTTCTTGAAATTCCGCCTGTTTCCAGTTAAATTAGACGGGATTTTCATTTCCGTACCATTCATTTCTCTTTCCAACAGGAGGAGCCCATGGGCGACATCAATCGTCGGGACGCATTGAAGATTTCCGGTCTGACCGTCGGGGCCATGATGGCGGGAGGGGGCCTGGCCAGCGCGCTCTCCCCCGGCGTGGCGGGGGGCCCGCGGCCCAAACTCACCCTGGGGGATGGCTCGAATTCCGACGTCCGACGCCACCTGCAGGAGTCCTTCTTCATCCCCGGGGAAGAACTGGCACCCAACGAGATGCGGGTCTCCTTCATGGGAACGGCCTTCTCTCCGCGGGGAGGGCAAGCCTGCAACAGCGTCTTCATCGAACTGGGGTCCGGCGAGTGCTTCGTCTTCGACTGCGGGTCCGGGGTGGTGACCAAGTACATCGCCATGGGGGTGCCCTACTCGAAGATGACCCGGATCTTCCTGACCCACC
>CAYTBK010000327.1:0-2475 GCA_964436005.1 uncultured Acidobacteriota bacterium | reverse complement strand
TCGCCAACGTGAACACCAGCACCAACGGGGCGGAGATCGGCGGAGCCTTCGGCGGCGAGAAGGAGACGGGCGGGGGGCGCGAGAGCGGCTCCGACGCCTGGAAGGGCTACATGCGGCGGCAGACCAGCACCATCAACTACAGCGGCGACATCGCCCTGGCGCAGGGCCTGGAGCTGTGCTGCATGGCCTGAACCGGAACCGGCCGGACAGGTCCCCGTCGCTCCGCCGAAGAACGCGGTTGGCGCGCCTACCGAATGCCAGTCACGTCGGCGTAGAGATAACCACTAATTTCACTAATTGGTTATGTGGGAATTGGGTGCAACGGGGAGGTCGGGACGGTGCGCGGGGGCTGCCTGGCCGGGGGGCGAACGGGCCGGGTGTTGCTTTCTCAGGCGCCTGGTCCCTCTGCGTTCCTCGGCGGTCCTCCGCGGTTTTCGACCAAGGTTCGTTCCGGCCCGCCGCGGTTCGCTGAAAAAAGGCCCGCCCTCTCCGTGGAGGGGGCGGGCCTGGTTTTGTTTCTGCAGGAAAACGACGGGATGGCTTACGGGACCAGTTTGCCCCCTTCCGCCACGATGCCGCCGGCATACTCCACGATCTTGGCTTCCACCGAGAAGGGCGCCCCGTAGTTGAACTCCTGGGCACCCGAACCGATGATCTCGGGGTCCTTCATCTTCTTGACGTCCTCGACGTTGACGAACTTGATCAGGATGTTGTCGCTCTTCCCGTTGCCCTTGAAGGGTTTGCCTCCGATCTGGGCCTTCTTGTCGGTCCAGACGGTTTCGGTGGCCGGGTCGTAGGGGAAGGTGATCAGTTCCGGCGGGGTGCTGTCGGCGTTCACCCCGTAGACCACCAGGTTCTTGATGACGATGGTCTTGCCGACGTACTCGGCCTCGAACTTGGCCTGGTCGGTGGTGGCCAGAGTCATCAGGTCGAAGGAGTTGACTTCGTTGGCCGCCTTGGGCGCCTCCGGCGCGGCGGCGGGCGTCGCCTGTTCGGTCGCCGTGCCGGAAGCCGGCGTTTCGGCCGGCTTGCTGCAGCCGAAGGCCAGGAGCAGGGCGAAGGTCAGGAGAGCGAGGGCGAGAGCTTTCTTCATGCATCCTCCTAAGGAAGTGAATTGCCGAAACGGGATTCGTCCATTTGCCCGGGTACTGTGAAAAAATCACCATGACTTTTCGGATGGGGTAACCGGACCGCTATTCGCTGTGGACGTACTTGTCGATAAATAGCACAGGGAAGGCGTCGGGTCAAGAAGGTATCTGTCGTCGGGACCCTTGTTCCGTCCGGAGGCACCAGGAGCAACGCCTGGCGCCGTAGGCGCCGCACAGATCAGCCCGGGGTTGGCGTCTGCGCCAACCCCGGGGAAGGGCGGAAAACGTCCTCCCATCCCTGACAGGGATGCACAACGGAAGGTCATCATGGCGCCGGTGCGTGAATCCCCTACAGGGATTCCCCGGCCGGATGGCGGCATACCCGGGGTCGGCGAAGCGCCGGCCCCGGGCTGTGGTGTGCCACGCCTGCGGCGTGGGAGCGGCCTAACCTCGTTTTGGCTGGGACGATTCCAGGATGCGAAGGATGCGCGATGGCGCCCGCCCGTAGGCGCCTTGCGCTGCAAGGCGCCTACGGGCTATGGACATCCAGGCCCTCCGGGCAAAACGCGGGCGATGGGCGGCGCGGCGTGGGCGACGCCGGGGTAGCCCGCCCCTCGCCGAGGGGCGGGAACCTCCAGCTTTATTCCCCTTTTTCCTGTTGTTTTCCCGGAGCCGCCTCTCGGCGAGAGGCGGCGTACCGCGCTCCGGAAACCTGCGCGCCTGGCGAAAGCGGCGCCGCGGCCCCCGGACCGCCGGCATCTTGCCGGCATCCGCACCAGAGAACGTCACTTGGCCTTGGGCCGGCTGGAAGCCGGCGGTCCCCTGGTGCGCCTTCGGGCCGAAGGCGCCTCCGGCAGTCTCCGCAGGCGCTGACGGCGTCAGGGCCGGGGGCCGATGCCGAGGTCGGCGAGGATGTCTTCCAGGGTTTCCGCGGCCGTCTCGACGAAACGTGGGCAGCGTTCCCGCACCAGCCCTCTTTCGGCCGCCTCGTGGCGCCCTTCCTCCGTTCCCAGGTGAACGCCCAGCAGGTCCTTGCAGTTGCAAGAAAGGTGCCGGCGCCGGAACTCCCGCAGGAATTCCTCGGCAAGGTTGTAGGCCATCTCCTTGGTTTCGGCTTCCGGCCGCCCCAGGCTGCCGGCGGACAGTCCCAGCACCAGCAGGGCCCCGGAGACGGCGCCGCAGGCCCCTTCTCCGCTGCGCCCCAGCCCGGCCCCCAACGGCGCGGCCAGCTGGAACGCCTGGTCCAGGGACAGCCCGAAGCGCTCCGCGAAAGCCGACAGGACGGCCTGGGCGCAATTCCGCCCCCCTTCGGTGAACAACCGCACGCTGAGTTCGCTGTTGCTTTCCATTGTTTCTCCCCTCCGGCCGGCGGCCGGTCATTTCCGAT
>CAYTBK010000326.1:0-2485 GCA_964436005.1 uncultured Acidobacteriota bacterium | reverse complement strand
TGCGAGGAGCTGGTGGGCAGGCCCCACCACCAGGTCAGCAGGTCCCAGAAGATGGCGCCCAGGAGGCCGCAGAGAACCACCAGGACGAAAATCGGCTTCCCCCGGTCGACGTCCACGATCTTGGCGATGGCGTCGGCCACCTTCGGGGCGAACACGAACATGGCGATGAAGTTGAAAAATGCCGCCCACAGGACGGCGATGCGCGGGCTGAGTACCCGGGTCGACACCACCGTGGCGATGGAGTTGGCGGCGTCGTGGAAGCCGTTGATGACGTCAAAGGCCAGCGCGCAGGCGATGGATCCGATGACCAGCCAGTGCAGCGCGTCCATGTCAACTCGCCTCGACGACGACACCCTCGATGATGTTGGCCACGTCTTCGCAACTGTCGGTTGCGCGCTCAAGCATCTCGAAGATTTCCTTCCACTTGATCACGAGGATGGGGTCTTTCTCCTCTTTCATGAGCCGGACCAGGGCGGCGCGCATGGCCACGTCGCCGTCGTTCTCCATCTGGTGGATGTCGATGCAGCACTGCCGGATCTCTTCGACGTTGTCGAGGTTCCGCAGGCCGTGCACGGCCTTCCCCAGCGAAACGCAGGCCCGGCACAGGATCTCGGCCAGGTCCTTGGCCTCCGAACGGATGGCGGTCAACTCGTACATGGCCATGCGCATGGCCGCGCCGTCCACGTCGTCGGTCACGTCGTCGATGCGCTTGATCAACTGGTGGATGTCGTGCCGGTCGAAGGGGGTGATGAACGTCTTGTGCAGGGCCTCGATGCAGTGGTGCGTGATGTCGTCGGCCTGGTGCTCCAACTCCTTGATGTGGGCGATCTTGGCGCTCACGTCGATCCCCGTCGTCGTGATGTCCAGAAAGACCTGGCAAGCCTGGAGGGTGACCCGGCAGTGATCTTCGAAGAAATCGAAAAAGCTCGTCTCTTTGGGCAGCAGTTTTTTGAACACGTCTGTCACCTCTTGCTGGAAATGGCGGCGATCTTCCGACACCGCTTTCAAACCGGACCTGACCCTCGACTGGTACGCACCGAATTTGAAAATGAATTTTATTCATTTTCCCGCAAAATACAAGAGCCGTCTTTTCCGGGGCCCCGCCCGGCCGTTCAGAAGGACCGCTTCACCGGGAACAGGATGTTCGCCAGGAGGAGCCCGGTCGTCAGCGAGATGGCCACCATGACCATCTGGAAGGCACCGTCCATGCCGGACACGACGTTCTGCTCCATGACCAGCAGCAGGCTGCGCAAGCCCATGCTGCCCGGGACCAGCAGCAGCAGCCCGGGCACCAGGGCGACCGTGGCGGGACGCCGACGCTTGAGGGAGTAGAAGTTGGCCCATAGACCGAGCGCCAGCGAGCCCGCGCCGGCGCACATGTCGCTACCCATCACCGGGGTGGCCAGGTGGACGGCGCCATAGGACAAGACGCCCCCAGCGAAGATCCAGAGCAGGTCTTCGGCCGGGGCCCGGAAAATCACCGACAGGCTGAACAGGCCGATCAGCAGGGCAAGGCTCTCCGTCCAGGCCGGCAGCGTGCCGCCGAAACCGGAGGCGGCACTCAGCTTGAGCAGGAAAGCGATTTTCCCGCCGATGACAACGCCGAGGCCGATGATGAGGAAGGTGGTGAAGGCCCCCATGAGCCTTCCGGTGCCGCAAATGAGGTGGCGGGAGGTGAGCTCCGCCATGGCGACCGTGACGGAAAACCCGGGCACCAGCATGATGAGGCCGCCGAGGATGGCGATGGAGGTGGACAGCGGCCCGAACCAGAGGGCGGCGGCGACGGCCAGGACGGAAGCCAGGATGGCCGCGGCCGGTTCGAAGACCTGGACGGCGCGGTGGCTTCTGGCAAACAGGAAGGAGAGCAGGCCCACGACCAGGCCGATGCCGATGGAAGCCCCGATTTCCTTGAGCCCGCCGCCGAAGAAGTGGGCGGCCGAACCCGACGCCAACGCGGCGCAACAGAGGGTGAGGAAATTCCCGTAGCGGGAAGGACGCGCCTCGATCTCTTCGAGCTGGCGGGCTCCCTCTTCGGGCGTCAGGGCGCCGGCCCCCACGTAATCGGCCACCTCCCCGAAACGGACCAACTTGTCGAGATCGACGCTGCCCGCATCCACGCGCACGATGGCCGTGTTCTGACGCCCCAGCTGTCCGAAAGCGGCGATGAAAGCCGTCGGCAAGGCCAGGAAGTTCCCCTCTTGCCCCAGGCGCCTGGCGATCCGGGCGATGATGGTTTCCAGCTGGGCCGCCGTGGCGCCGCATTTGTGCATCACGGCCGCGAGGTGGGCGGTGAAGGCCAGGGCCTTCTCGTCTTCCGCCAGGGGCGAATTCTCGGGGAAAGTTGATTGCGGCATGGGGCGATGATCCCTTTAAAAAAACGGCCCGGACGATGCCCGGGCCGTGTGTGCAAATCGTGAAACGAAAATCACCCGTTCTTCCGGGCGAACTCCTTCATGAAATCCGCCAGCACCTGGCAGGACTCCTC
>CAYTBK010000325.1:0-2505 GCA_964436005.1 uncultured Acidobacteriota bacterium | reverse complement strand
AGCTTCACGAGCTTGCCGATCACATCCTCCGCGCCGGCGTTGACCTGCTTGCGCTTCCAGCCGACCCAGTTCGTGCCGCACGGGATCTGGTCGTAGCCGGCCTTTTCAAGGTCCCAGAAGTTGATCAGGCGTTTCTGGTCGGCCGTCTTGTTTGTGGCCGGATCGAAGCCGCCGTAGCACTCGTCATAATACCAGTTTGACAAGACAACGCTCTTGGGACACCGCTGCATGAACTCGGGATGGTTCCAACCGTAATCGCTCCACGCCCACGGACGGGCACCGAGTGCATCCACTGTCCGCACGAGGTGCTCAAAATCGTGCATCCAGAACTCGCCGAGCCGGACAGAGATGTAATACGAGCGGCCGCTCCCGTCCTGATGCTGAGCCGTCTCTTCGTCGCACCCGATGTGGATGAAGCGCGGGTGATCGAAAATCTCGTAGGCGTCGCGAAGCACGTCCTCGCACACCTTGTAGTAAGCGGGCGTGGACAGCATGCGGCGGTAGTGCTTGAGCCACCCGTTGTGCGTGGTGGAAAAGTTCAGCTTTGGGATCGGCTCCAAGCCCAGGCCCCGCAGCCGGGTGAGCTCGGCGCGGAGTTTGTCCACGCTCCAGGAGCCGGCGATGGCCAGCTCGGGATGGCTGGGGTAGACGACGCCCTCGCCGAGGTCGATCACGACCATGTTCAGCCCCTTCGCGGCGGCATGGTCCGTGACCTTACGCCACAGGCCGTCCTTGCAGCGGAGCGTCGTGTCCGGCAACCCCTTCTCGAACTTGGTCAGATCGATCTCCGGCGGGAACCAGTCGCACCACATGTTGTGGCCGAGGTGCAGCAGCACCGCCTTGAGCGCCTCGGGACCCTTGGCGGGCACAAAAGCAGGGTCGGCGCCCCGCGCGCCACCACCTAACCCGACCGCCGCGGCTGACACCATCGCCGATTTCACGAATTCGCGCCTGTTCATTGGGACGACTCCTCCCTTGCATTTTTACGGGGCCGTATCCGTCCGGCCCGCCGTTATTCCCATTCCCCGTGCAGGTGCCCCCGCGCCCGCCCGTCTGGCCAACTTACCGGGTCATCTCCGGAAGGTGAACCGCTTTTTTAGTGAACGTGAAACCGCCAAAGTAGGTGTGCGGGCTCCTGGACCGATCAAACCGCACGATGAGCTGGTGGTCGCCGGCCGTCAGCTTGATCCCCCGCTTGCCCATCGGAAGGAGCGGGTTGCGGAACCCACGGCCGGAATCCCACGCGGCGGGCAAACTCCATTCGGTGGCCTTGACCCGGTCCACCTCCATCTGAACGACATCGTCCGGAACGGCGCTGAAATCCTTGCCTTTCCTTCCGTAGTCCGGACGGTTCATGAATAGCTCGACGTCGTACTCGCCGGATTCCTCCACACGCACGCGGTAGGTCACCCATCGCGCGGTCACCGGAATCGCCGACTCGACGCTGTTCGCGATCTCTGCGTTCCGCCAGGACGCATTCGGGTCGCCCTTGTCGGTGTTGTCTTGGAAGGCCGCGCCTCTCCCGCCCTCGTCGTAATGGCCCGCGACGATCCTGCCAGGGATGGACTGGGGCTTGCCCTGATACGCGGTGCCCGTGTATTCGCGGCCGGTGAGCACCGTGATCCGGAGCGGCGACGACAGACCGATCAGGCCGTCGCTATCCCTTGCCATGGCGATGACCGTGTTGTCGGCCTCGAAAAGGTTGGTCACGTTAAACGTCTGGTCGACGGAATGGCCGCGTTTCACAAACAGCGACGCCAAGCGGGACCATCCCGACGCGGGTGCGGAGGAGGGCACATCCGTCTCGGCCCGGAGGTAGCCCGAGGAGAAAAGATAGATCTTCTTCACGGTGCCGTCATGATCGTCGGCGCGGACATGGAACGTCATCGGCCGGTCCCTCCGCCATTCCTCCGGGGCCCCGTCCAGCGCCACCGTGACCGCGGGCGCTGTCTTCTTCCCGCAGTCTTCCTCGTAGACCCGGACGTAGTCGACCACCAGCCGGTCCGGGAACGTCGCGTCCTCCAGAAAGCCGTAGAAGGGGTTCTGGCCACCGTCCTTCTTCAACTTTTTGGGCGTCCTCAGACACTCGCTGATCCAGACCCTTTGCGGGACCGTGGTGACCGGAACTTCCCGGTAGCTCTGGCGCAGCGTCTCCTGGCCGTCCACGTAGAAGATGTGTTCCAGAGGCGACCATTCCAAAGCCACGGTGTGCCACCCGCCGTACCGTTCCAGCGTCACGGCTTTGCCTTTGGAACAGCGGGCAATCTCTGTCCGGGCCAGCATGTTGGTTCCGCCGATCCCCTTGCCGTCGCCCTGGTCCCGGTAATAGCCCAGCGACGCGGTGGCATGGTAGCAGTGGCTGATGTCGCTCTTGGCCTTCGGCTTGTAGAAATCCTCGAAAATATCGAATTCCTGCGGACTCTGGAACGTGTCGGTTCCTTCGCCGTACGGCACCCCCGCCAGCCAGACCGCGGTCCACCAGCCCGGCTGGGTCGAGAACTGCAC
>CAYTBK010000324.1:0-2548 GCA_964436005.1 uncultured Acidobacteriota bacterium | reverse complement strand
CGCCCCAGGACCTTGGCCGAATGGATGATCTGATTTTTAAAATCGGCCGTCCAGGCACTACCCGTGGACATCTCGGCAAAAATCCCGCTGCGGACATTGGCTTCGCCGACCAGCAGCTCCTCCAGTTTCAGCTGCTCGGCCAGCAGGCTGTAAACCAGCAGGGCCGGTCCCAGCGCTTCGGCATCGGGATAAGAAATCTGATAACGGCGCACCAGCTCGTCGACCGACATCGCCAGGATCTTCTCCGTCAGGCGGATCAATCCGTCCTGGGGAAGCCGGGCCAACCCTTTGCCGTCCCACCGGGCCCGCAGACGGGCACAGGCAAACCGTGCCTCACCGCCCAAAGCCACCAGCCGTAGGTTTTTGGCCGGAGAGATGTTCTCCAGGATCATCTCGATGGTCTGTTCCACCTGTATCTTCATGATCTCTTTGGAACGGACTCCCGGGGTGCGCAGTTGCTCCAAAGTCTGGTGCAGGCGCAGGGAGCCGAGCCGATAGAGGTGGGAATCGCTGATACGGCCGCGGCGGAAGACGAGCGCCTCCGTGCTTCCTCCGCCGACCTCGATCACCAGGGTGTCGTCCTGCCGCCAGAAATCCTCCGTAGCCAGGGCGGGACGCACCGCGTGGTAAATATAGCGATTCACTTCCGCCTGGTCGATGGTCCGCACCACAAAACCGGTGGCCACCAGGATCCTTTCCAGAAACGCCTCCCGGTTGATGGCCTCCCGCACCGCGCTGGTAGCCACGGCGGCAAAATGGCGCGGATCCGTGATCCGGTATTGCTGCAGGATCTCCCGGAATTTGCGCAGAACCTGAACGCACTCCTCGGTCGTTTCCCGTTCGATGCGGCCGAGGGTAAAGGTATCCTTGCCCACAGCCACCGCCATTTGCAGCGAATCCAGAATTTCGAAATGCCCCTTTTTGCTGATCTGGGCAACGGCCAGGCGTATGGAGGTGGTCCCCAGTTCGATGACGGCCACCGGTTGCATACGAGGTATGGATGGAGTGGATCGATTTTCCGCAGGCGGCATAGATCGGCTCATTTTCCGCGCGGCATCGCGGCAGTCGCGGCGTTCTCCTCGGCCCAGGCGGCGGCGCCGATGGCGGTGGCATGATCGCCCAGGCGTGCGGTCACGGTTTTAAAACCCTGGCGGTAGGCGGGCATGACGCGATTGCGGGCCACCCGGTCCACTTCCTGCAGGAACAGCGCCGGCATGGCTTCCACCAGTCCCCCGCCCAGCACCACGATGTCGGGAGCCAGCAGCTGGATGGCGTTGGCCACGCCGATGCCGATCCAGCGTGCGGCGTCCTTGACGATACGTTCGATCGACTGGTCCCCGGCGGCGATGGACCGGGCCAGGGCGGAACTGCGAATGTTGGTGATATCGGTGCCCGACTCTTTCAGCAGGTTCGGGGCCTCGCCGCGGCAGACCGCCGCCAGAGCGGCCGCCGAGATGACCAGGCGGCTGGCCACTGTCTCCAGACACCCTTTTTGCCCGCAGCCGCAGAGAGGGCCGTCGGGCAAGACCTGGCAATGGCCTATCTCAAAGCAGGAGCCCGTCTTGCCGCGCAGGACCCGCCCTTCGTACACACAGCCGCCGCCGATCCCGGTCCCCGGGAAAACGCCGATGGTACAGCGGGAACCCCGGGCAGCGCCAAATCGGTATTCTCCGTACACCCCGGCGTCGACATCGTTGAGCACCGTCACCGGACAGTGGAAATGCCTTACCAGAGCCGATTTGAGCGGCAGCCGGCCCCAGCTCATGTTCGGGCTCTCCAGCAGGATTCCCCGATCGAGATCCAGCGGTCCGGGAACGGCGATGCCGATTCCGGCCAGGGAGTTTTTGTCCGTCCCGGCATCGGCCAGGATCTGTTCCATGGTCTCCACGATGCGGGCGATACCGATGGCGGCACCCTCCATGGCCTTGGTTTTCCGGCGTTTTTCCGCAAGGATGCCGAACTTGGCATTGAAGAGCAAGGCCAGCATCTTGGTTCCCCCGAGATCAAATCCCATCCAAATGTGCTCTTTTTTCTTCATGGCCCCTTACCTTTTTTTTTCTCCGACAGGAAACTGTACAGATAGTATCACCTCAGGCCGCCGTGCAACAAGCGAGAGGGCGACGTTGATTGAGTCTGCTCCGGGGGTAAGCGAAAATCGCGATCGGCCGGCAGGGCACGGCACGCCGTGCCCCTACGGATGTCACGTCCGCAGCCGGCCGGGCGCAACACGCCAAGACCACACCAATTGTTTTCAACAAGATCCTGGAAGCGCCGGCGTCCCGCCGGCCAACCCATTCGAAGCAATTCGGAATTTGCAGCCGAAAACGGAACAGAGATTTCTAGCAGCCTTACTCGCATGTATTTCGAAAATTTCCATGTCGACTCGACATAGGATGCCCGCGGGAAGACGGCGTTCCAGGGCTTGCTCCCAGACGGTCAGGTTCTGGAAAAAAGTGCGTAAAAGGCGTCGGAATGATTGACAGTCGGCTTTCTTCCGATAACTGCATGTATATAAAGCGGTTGAGGCGAATGAGGTGGTTACGGTGTC
>CAYTBK010000323.1:0-2573 GCA_964436005.1 uncultured Acidobacteriota bacterium | reverse complement strand
CGGGTGGCCGGCAACGTCATCGACCCGGTGACACTGGGAAGCGTGGAGTACGCCGCGGAGCACCTGCACGTCCCACTGATCCTCTTCCTGGGCCACACCCAGTGCGGCGCGGTGAGCGCGGCCTGCGCCGGGGGCCGGCACGAGGGGGGCATCGGTGAGATCGTGGAGCGGATCCGCCCGGCCGTGGTGCGGGCCGGACAGGTTGGACCCGACGAGCAGGCCCGCTTTCGGGCCGCCATCGAGAACAACGTATTCCTGCAGATGCACCGGGCCCTGCGGGGAAGCCACATCCTGGCCGAATTCGCGCAGAGCGGCAAGGTGAAGCTGGCGGCGGGCTTCTACGACATCGCCACCGGCGTGGTCACCATCCTGAGCGACGAGGCGACCCGCCTGGGCCTGGCCGCCTGGGCCAACGGGGCCGACGAGGTGGCCCACGGCCAGGCCGGGGACGCCCACGCCGGGGCCGGAACGACCGATGTCGCCAGGGCGCACGCCCCGGCCCCATCTCCTGTCCACCCGGAACCCGCCCATGCCGCCACCGGCGCCCCGGCGGCCGCCGAGCCGGCCTACTCGGCGGCCCTGGACCGCAGCGTCGGCCGCAACTGCTTCACCGACGGCAAGAACTACTGCGTCCAGGTCGCCGCCTACCGGAGCCGCGAGTCCGCCGAGGCCGATGTCGCCCGCCTGAAGTCCGAAGGCCGCCGGGCTTTCGTGACCGAGGCCAGGCTGGGCACGACCTGGTACCGGGTCCGGTTGGGCCCTTTCCTCACCCTGGCAGAGGCCCGGGCGGCCGCCGGACGCGTGAACGGACACCGGAAATGAACGAAACCACGGAATCCATCGTCATCGAAGGGGCGGCCGAGCACAACCTGCGCCACATCCGGGTGGAAATCCCGAAGAACCGCCTGGTGGTCTGCACGGGGGTCAGCGGCTCGGGCAAGTCCAGCCTGGCCTTCGACACCCTCTTCGCCGAAGGGCAGCGGCGCTACGTGGAGTCGCTTTCCTCGTACGCCCGGCAGTTCCTCGGCCAGATGGACAAGCCGCACTACGACTCCATCCGCGGCCTGACGCCCACCATCGCCATCGACCAGAAGTCGGCCGGCACCAACCCGCGCTCCACCGTCGGGACCATCACCGAGATCCACGACCACCTGCGCGTGCTCTTCGCCCGGGTGGGCGTCCAGCACTGCCCCGCCTGCGGGCTCCCCGTCTCCGAGCAGAGCTCCCAGCAGATCATCGACGAACTCATGCGGATGCCCGCCGGCGCGAAGCTCCTCATCCTGGCCCCCCTGGTGCACGGCCGGAAAGGCGAGCACCGCGACCTCGTGGAACAGGCCCGGCGGGACGGCTTCGCCCGCTTCCGGGTGGACGGTTCCGTGGTGCTGGCGGAAGATATTCCGGAACTCGACAAGAAGCGCAAGCACGACATCGACGTGGTGGTCGACCGCCTCGTCGTCGGGGAAAATGCCCGCGACCGGTTGACCGACTCGGTGGAGACGGCCCTGCGCATCGGCAAGGGCATCCTCTCGGCCGCCGTACCCGGCGGCGAGGAGCGCTTCTTCAGCGAGCACAACGCCTGCGTCCGCTGCGGGATCTCCTTCCCGGAGACCTCGCCCCAGATGTTCTCCTTCAACTCCCCCCAGGGGATGTGCCGCGAGTGCAACGGCCTGGGCACCCGCATCGAGATGGACCCGGACAAGGTGATCCCCGACCGCTCGCTGTCGCTGGCCGAGGGGGCCATCGAGCCCTGGGCGGGTTTCATCCGCCGGCGCGAGGGGTGGACCTGGAAGTACATCGACAACGTCTGCAAGCACTACCAGATCCCCCTGGACGTCCCCCTCGACCGCCTGCCGCCCGAGCAGTTGGAAGTCCTCCTGTACGGCAACAAGGGCAAGCGGATTCAGTTCCACTACCGGGGCGCCTCCAGCGAATTCCGTTTTCATTCCAAAGTGGAAGGCATACTGAATACACTCATCCGACGGTTGCGGCAGACCCAGTCGGAGGACGCCCGCAAGTACTACATGAAGTACTTCTCGGACTGCGTCTGCTCCTCCTGCCAGGGGGAGCGGCTCCGTCTCGAGGCCCGCCACGTGCGGGCCGGCGGGTTCACGCTGCCGGAGATGTCGCGCCTGCCCGCGGGGGAGCTGCTGGCGGCCCTGGACGGGCTGGCCCTGGACCCCACCCGCGCCGCGGTGGCCGGCGAACTGCTCAAGGAAATCAAGAACCGGCTCCGCTTCCTCGTCAACGTCGGCCTGTCCTACCTTTCCCTGGAGCGCACAGGCCCCACGCTCTCCGGCGGGGAGTCCCAGCGCATCCGCCTGGCCTCCCAGCTCGGCACCGAGCTGACGGGCGTCACCTACGTGCTGGACGAGCCCAGCATCGGCCTCCACCAGCGGGACAACCGGCGCTTGATCGAGTCGCTGCAGCGCCTGCGCGACCTGGGCAACACGGTGGTGGTGGTGGAGCACGACCGCGAGACCATCGAGGAAGCCGACCACGTCATCGACTTCGGCCCCGGCGCCGGCGCCCGCGGCGGCGAGGTGATCTTCGCCGGCCCGCCCGACCGCCTGGCC
>CAYTBK010000322.1:0-2591 GCA_964436005.1 uncultured Acidobacteriota bacterium | reverse complement strand
GGGATCTGGCGGGCCCGGGAAATGGACCGCCGGCGCAAGCTGGCCGAAGACAAGCTGCTCCAGCAGTCGGAAGTGCTGCAGATCCTGGAGAACAAGGTCTCCAAGATGTCGGAGGAAGGCCCCACGCCGCCGCCGGCCATCAACCGCCTGGTGTCGCGGGACACGGCGGAGACCGTGCGGTGCTTCCGCCGCCTGCTGGACCTGGTGTGGGACAAGAGCCAGACGCCCGAGCAGTTCTTCACCGCCTGCCTGGAGGCCGGTTGCGAACTGCTCAGCATGCCCTCCGGCATCATCAGCCGGGTGGAAAACGACCGCTACTTCGTCCAGGGGCTCAAGAGCCGCTCCACTTTCCTGTCGGTCGGCCTGTCCCTGCCGCTCAAGAACACCTTCTGCGCCGAAGTGGTCCGCACCGGCAAGATCGTCGCCTACGCCTGGGCCAGCCGCATGCACGCCCTGCAGGGCCACCCCGCCATCGGCAAACTGGGCATGGAGAGCTACATCGGCGCCCCGGTCGTGGTCTACGGCAACCTCATGGGCACCCTGGCCTTCTCCTCCTCCATCCCGCGCGGTGCGCCCTTCACCGACCTGGACCAGGAGATGGTGGAGTTCCTCGCCCAGAAGGTCGGGCATTTCATCGAGTCCCACGTTTCGGAAACCCGGTACCGCTCCGCCGACACCCTGGTGAAGAAGACGCAGACCCAGTGCCGCAACATGGCGGCCGCCCTCAACCGGAGCGACAGCGTCGTCGTCATCACCAACGCCCGTGGCCAGGTGGAGTGGGTCAACCAGGCTTTCACCCGCCTCACCGACTACACGCTGGAGGAAATCACCGGCCGCAAGCCGGGCCGACTGCTGCAGGGCCCCGAAACCGACCCGTCCACCGTGCAGACCATGCGGGACCGCATCGGCCGCGCGGAGGAATTCAGCGTGGAGATCCTCAACTACTCCAAGAACCGGAAGAAGTACTGGATCAAGCTGACCATCCAGCCGAGCCTCGACGAGAACGGCAAACTCGCCCAGTACATCGCCGTGGGCAAGGAGATCCCCGGCCCCTCGCGACCCGCCCCCGCCAGGCCTGCCGATGAGCAAGTCATCCTTCTCGACGAGGAAGCGGAACTGACCGAATAACCCGCCCTCCTTCTGTTCCGCCCGACCTTCTTCTCCCCGCAGGGTGAAACCGACGGCGCCACCCTCGCCGGGCCTGGCGCCTCGGCCCGACGGCCCCCTGGCCTCCCGAGAATGCAGACACCCAACAAATTCGCGAACGCGCAGACACCCAACAAACTCGTGGACACCCAACCCAAATATGTGGACGCAATCGCGGACACCCAACTTTTTCGTGGCGCAATCGCGGACACCCAATTATTTCGCGGTACTCGATCCTATGGCCACCCGCTGGCGGAACTGATCGGCATGCCCTCCTGCAGGTCCTGCCCACGCGAATCATGGGCAAGCAAAACCCTGCGACCCCGATCTGTCGGGTGTCCACCTTGACCTGGTTTGTTGGATGTCCACAATGGCTCGCCCGAGCGAGAGCGGGCCAAATTACTGGACGCCGTTTCCGAATTGCCGGCTCAACCGGCGGAGTCCATCTCTTCCCAGGCCCGGAAGGCCCTGCGCAGGTGGGGGATGACGATCGATCCGCCCACCACGAGCCCCACGTTCATCACCTCTTCGACCTCGGAGGAGGTTACACCCTCCTCCCGGCAACGGATGAGGTGGTACAGGATGCAGTCGTCGCAACGCAGCACCAGCGAAGCCACCAGGCCCAGCATTTCCTTCGTTTTCGCATCCAAAGCGCCCTTTTCATAAGTCTGCGTATCGATGTTGAAGAAGCGCTTCATGTTCTTCCCGGCGTGCCGGAGAACGACGTCGTTGAGCGCTTCCCTCTCCTTACGGAAGTCTTCCACTCTCTTCGATGGCATGTTCCTCCCCCCTTGCGCAAAGTCACCGGGACGGATTCCGCCCGGCTGCTCACGAACGCATCTCGATTTTTCCTGGCCGCTGAAGGCCGTTCACCGGATCGACGCTTTCCCGGCGGGCATCGGCCGGCAGGGCTGCGATTTTCGGCTCAGCCCCCGTCGAACATGCTGCGTTCCCGGACCTGGAACCAGGACGCCGGGTCCAGCAGAAATGATTTCAGCTCAGATAGAGCGTTCCAGTGCAGTTGCTCCTCGGCCAGCAGGCGCTTGACAAATTCCCTATCCCGCGCGGTGGTGGCCCGGTCGGACTGTTCCATGTAGAAAGCCACCGAGCGGCGTTCGAAATCAAGCCCGATGTCAATGGCCGACAGGTCGTCGGTGGCGGCATGCAGACCCTCCTTGTGATCCGCGGCGAAGCTCTCGATCATGGCCCGCAGGTCGGCCTGGCTGGCAGGAAGCTCCTGGGTGGATGGCCAGGCGTGGCCGTGGTGCAGCGCTTCGTAGATTGCCTGGATGGTTCGGACGTGGTTGATCTCGTCCTTTTCCAGGCTCCGAAAAATGCGCTTCCCCAGCTCGTTGTGGGTCCGTTCGGCCGCCTGGGAGTAAAACGCCAACCCTTCCTTCTCCAGCTCGATGGCCGACATCAGCATTCGTTCGGTCTTGCCGTCG
>CAYTBK010000321.1:0-2610 GCA_964436005.1 uncultured Acidobacteriota bacterium | reverse complement strand
ATAGTACCGGTCGGGCGGTTGATTCCCTACGGGAAACGGGCGAGGCGGCCGTTCGGACGGGCTATGGCCATGAATTCCCTACGGGAAATTTGATTGCCGGCGCCTGGGCGGGCAGCCTGATCTGTCCCCGGCTGGTCAGCGACATAGATGGACAGGATGAGGAGGATGGGCCGCGCCGCCTCAGGAGTGCGGTGCGGAGGCTGCCGCAGCGCCGCTTTCGCCAGGCGCGCAGGCCGCCGGAGCGCCGAACGCGAAGGCGCCCGCCCCGGATAGCGGCCGGTACGGCCGGGGGAGAGCAGACCTGTATGCTTAAAGTCAAGGGGAGTCTCCCCCGGGATAAAATGGAAAAACAAGAGCCCAAAATTTCCCGAAGGAGGTCCCCAATGGAATACCAAGAGTTCGTGCAGTCACCCAAACAGATTATGCCACGGAAGTATGAAAAGTTCATCGGCCTTGACGTGGACAAGAAGAACATCAGCGTGACCGTGCTGAACTGGAAAGGGATCGAAGCCCGGATGACGGTGCCCAACAAACCGGAGTCATTTGTCCGCTACATGCAGAAGAAGTACGATGGCGTCAAGATTGCGTTTGTGTACGAAGCGGGCCCGACTGGATACGGGCTTTTCGACGCGCTGTACAATCGCGGGTACGACTGCCTGGTAACGGCGCCGGCCCTGGTGCCGCAGGCGCCGAACCAGAAGCGCGTGAAAACGAACCGGCTAGACAGCGACCGTCTGGCGACGCGACTGCGCGGGGGAGAACTGCAGGGGATACGGGTCCCGTCGCCCCTGTACCGTGACCTGCGGCATTACGCCCGGAGGTACTTCCAGTTGACGACTCAGTGCATCCGGGTCAAACAGCGGATCAAGGCACTGTTGCTGATGGAAGGGACAGAGTTTCCGGCCAAGACCGGCCGGTACACGAAGGATGTCCTGCAGGCGCTGGCAGGAATCCTGGGCCGTGAAGCGGTGAAGAGCCTGATCTGCAGCCATGTGAAGGAATTGGAGAGCATTCTGACCATGAGGAAGGCCTTGCTGAAAGAAGTGAGACACTTCATCCGGTCGCATGAGGACTTGAAGCGGAACATGGGATTTTTGTGCAGCCTGCCCGGGGTGGGCCGCAAGATCGCCTTTCTGACATTGGCGCGCATAGGTGACTGGCGGTTGATCAGCAACGTGGACGAAGTGCCGAGCTTTTTGGGGTTGTGCTCATCGGAGCATTCGACGGGCGATCGTGTCCGCCGGGGAGGGATCACCCGAACGGGGGATCGCCAGGTGCGGAGCATGCTAATCGAATCAGCTTGGATAGCGATTCGTCGGGACAAAGAGCTTCAAGAATTCTACCAGCGCCTGGGGCACGAGGGAAAACCTGGGGAGAACAAGCGCAAAGCGCTCACCGCCGTGACGAGAAAATTGGCGGAGCGGATGGGGACAGTGCTGAAAGGCCAACGGAATTATGTCATCCGGGAGGAGATCTGCAGGGCCGTTTGACGAGAAAACTCGATTGTCAGGAAAGGGAAAAGGAAACCGGACAAGAAAGGGCAAAGCAAAGTGCAGGGAGGGTCCAGGCAGAGCCATGACAGCGCCAGGGGGCAGGCACCCATCCGTCCACGGGAGTGTCGACCGCCGGCAGAGTGCGACGTTGACCCGTCGGCCTCGTAGAGTAGACAGAACATCCCGTGGCGGTTGTCAACCGCCTCAGCAAAGGACGGAATCAAGTCAGTGAGCTCTCGAAAAGAGAGGCCACGCACGGCAGCCAGTTCTGCTCGGTGCTGATTTCGGTTCGAGAAAAGACACGACAAAGACGGCGCCCAAACCTAACGGCAAGGGATGCTTTGGGAAACGAAGTGTAGCGCATGGGAATCGGTCATCGTTACAGAATTTTGGGGAGATTTTTGTAAAACACCCTTGACATTAACACAGCAGCCGGCGGGTGGCCCGCCGGAGGCGGGACTCCTGCCGGTGAGGCGAGAGAGAATCGGTGGCAGCCGCCCGGAAAAGGGCGCCGGAGGCGGCGCGGCCCGTCCTCCGCCGCCCCGCCGGTGCGGCATGCGCTCCCAACGCGGCTTTCCGGGGCGAGCACCGCCTCCGGCGGAGCACCCCCCGGCAAATTTCCGTCGGCCCTGCCGAGCCGATGCGCGGACGCGCCAGCGATTTTCTCGCCGCCTTCCGTTGATGTGGAAGCTACGCCCTTGGCCAGGATTCTCCGCTCCCGATTGCTCGACGAACGCCCCCCTCTTACCGCTGGCCGATCAGTGGGTGTCCACAAATCCCTAGCCAATGATTGGGTGTCCATAAATCCGGGCATGGAATGCACAGCTGTCAGCAGGAAACGGCTACGGACTCCGGCCTTCTTCGTGGTGTCTGTGGCTTCGTGTTGAAAAAAAACACGCCGCAACGAAGGGAAAGAAGAGAGCCGGCGCGAGACGAACTTTCCACAACTTCCCGCCGCCGCTTCCGTATGAGACGTTCCGGGCCAGCGGCCCGAAGGAGGAAAACCATGCGAAAAGCCATGACCCTGGCGGTCCTGGCCCTGGCCCTGGGCGGTTTGGCGCCCGGCGCGGGGCTGTCGGAGCGCGCCCGCTCGTTCACCCTGGACAACGGCATGACG
>CAYTBK010000320.1:0-2613 GCA_964436005.1 uncultured Acidobacteriota bacterium | reverse complement strand
CGCACGAGGCCAGGCCGCGACGCCCTCGGGTTCGTCGCGCAGACTGAAGTCTGCGCCACGGCCGGACCGCCGGTATCCGCACCAAGGGAAGATTCGTTGCCACGAGCCGGCTGGAAGCCGGCGGTCCAACGGTGCGCGAACCCGTCGCCACGGCCGGCAACCCCTGCGGCATTTTTGCAATCACCTACCCTCTCTCTGCTTCCCGCATCTCCCCTGGCCATCCATCTTCTTATTTTTTCGTGTTTTCCGTGCCTTCGTGTTTCCTCCCCCTTCGCACGAGGTTAGGCCGAGACGCCCAGGGGTTCGTCGCGCAGACTGAAGTCTGCGCCACGGCCGGGCAACTGCCTGCGGGTGCGCCTTCCGGCGGAAGGCGCCTACATCATGGCTCCCCACGTCCCATCCCTCCCGCTGTGCCCCTGTGCCCCCGTGAGAGAAATCTGCCTCGCCCCCGGGACCAGGAAAAAAATCGCCCGCCATGGAACCGGTTCGCCGGGCCGGTGTCAATCTAAGTAGAAGGCAAACACGGCAAAAGGGTTGTGAGTGGAAAGAGAGGGCTCTGCCCGGCTCGGGGCCCCGTCCGGCCCGAAACCCGCCGTCGCCTGAATCTCCCCCAGGAGGCCGCCATGTTCGACAAACTGCTGGAATCCGCCCCCCGTCGGGACAAGACCCGAAAACCGGCCACCCTGGCCGTGTCCGTCGTGCTGCACGGTTCCGTGCTGCTCACGCTCTTCCTGGTCCCGCTGTTCATGGAGGAGATGCTGCAGCAGACCGACCTGCTGGCCTTCGTGTCCGCGCCCCCGTCCGAAGGCGCCTTTCCCCGGCCGGTAGCGGCCACGCACCCGAAAAGGACGGACGACGGGAAAAAGGACGACACGTCCGCGGCGTCCGCCCCCCCGAGCGACGCGGAGCCCGACACGGTGTCCGAAAACGTGCCGGACAAACCGCCGCTGGAAATCACCGAGGCCGACAGCAACGTGGGCATCCCCTACGACGGGAATTCCTTGCGCGCAGACGAATTCGGCGGCGGCGCAGCCGGCCCCAACCTGCGCGTGGAAGACGCCCCCCTGCCGCCCCTGCCCCCGCCGCCGGCGCCGGACAAACCGGAGGAGACCGCCGTGAAGCGGCCGCGGCCCATGGTGAGCATCACCCCGGCCATGCAGAAGTTCCGGGTCGACCCGCCCTACCCCGAACTGGCCAAGAAGACGCACGTGCAGGGCCCCGTGGTGCTGCGCATCGTCATCGACGCCACGGGGCGCGTGGCCCAGGTCACGCCCGTCAGCGGGCACGTCCTGCTGGTGCAGGCCGCGGTGGAGGCGGTAAAAAAGTGGGTCTACACCCCCACGGTGCTGAACGGGACGCCGGTGGAAGTCGAAGGCGTCGTGGTGATCAATTTCTCCTTGCGCTGACCGCTGGCCGCCGCCGGCCCGCCGAGGGGGGCCCGCGCCCCTCTTTTTCCGTATTTCCGCACCCCGAAATGCTTATTTCAACGCGTTCCTGAATTTTGTGAGCTTTGCCGCGCTCTTTCCAATTTCGTTTTGCAATCGAAATTCTGACGTGCTAGAGTTCGGGTCACCTGCTCTTTGGTGGAGGAACTCATGGCTATGAACCATTGGACCATCGGCCGACGAATCGTGACGGGGGGAGTGCTGATCCTGGGGCTCCTGCTCGTGGTCGGCGTCACCAGTTGGATCAACCTCCAGACGATCCAGAACTCCGCGACCGACATCAAGGTGAACGCCATTCCCGGCATCACCAACAGCACCCAGACCACCGCATCCCAGTCCGACGCCTTCATCCGCCTGCTGCTGGCCGCCCTGGCCGACACGCCCGAGCGGCAAACCGCCTACATCAAGGAAGTCGGCGCCTTCGCCTTCGAGTGCGACACCTACCTGAAACGGTTCGAACAGGTGAAGTTGTCCGACGAGGCGAAGAAGCTCCTGCAGCAGTTCAAGGAGAAGAAGGCCGCCTTCGACAAGGCCCGGCAGAGCTATTTCGACCTGCTGAACACCAACCCGCTGGAGGCGCAGCCCTGCCTGCTGAACCAGGTCGTGCCCGCCTACATCGAGTGCACGAAGTTGGGCCAGGACCTCAAGAAGGCCAGCAACCAGGACGGCGAGCGCATGGCCGCCGACATCGTCGCGACGTCTTCCTGGAACACCTGGCTGGTGTTTCTCCTCACCCTGATCGCCTTCGTCTCCGGCATCGCGGCCGGCGCGACCATCATCCGCGGGGTCAACAACGCGCTGCGGGCCCTGGGCGGGCAGCTGGCCACCTCCTCCGGGCAGACCTCGTCCTCCGCGTCGGAAGTGACCTCCGCCAGCCAGCAACTGGCCGACGGGGCCGGGAAACAGGCCGCCGCCCTGGAAGAGACTTCCGCCTCCCTCGAGCAGATGGCCTCCATGGCCAAGCAGAACGCCGACAACTCCAAGCAGGCCAACCTGCTCATGGAGGAGACCCGCACGGCGGTCTCCGACGGGGCCACGGCCATGAACGAGCTCACGGCGTCCATGCACGAAATCACCAAGGCCAGCGAAGAGACTTTCAAGATCATCAAGACCATCGACGAGATCGCCTTCCAGACCAACCTGCTGGCCCTCAACGCCGCCGTCGAGG
>CAYTBK010000319.1:0-2639 GCA_964436005.1 uncultured Acidobacteriota bacterium | reverse complement strand
GCTTCGACGACCACGGGGGCGGACGGGTCCTACTCCTTCACGGGGCTGGCCGCGGGGACGTACACGGTTGTGGAGACCAACCCTTCGGGCTACACGTCCTCCACGCCGGACTCGGTGGAGAAGACCATCGGGGCGGGCGGATCGGCCACGGCCGAATTCGGCGACTACCGGACCCCCGGCGGCCTTTCCGGCATCGTCTGGGACGACCTCAACAAGAACGGGACGAGGGAGGAAGGAGAACCGGGCCTGATCGGGGTCACCGTGGCCATCCAGGGCGGCGCTTCGACCACCACGGGCGCGGACGGGACCTATTCCTTCACGGGGCTGGCTCCGGGAACGTACACCGTGCTGGAGACCAACCCTTCCGGCTACACCTCCTCCACGCCGGACTCGGTGGAGGCGACCATCACGGCGGGCGGGTCGGCAGCGGTCAATTTCGGTGATTACCCGACCCCCGGCAGCCTCTCCGGGGCCGTGTGGGACGACCTGAACCGGAACGGCGTGCGGGACGTGGGGGAACCGGGCCTGTCGGGCGTCACCGTGGCCATCGAGGGTGGCGCTTCGACCGTCACCGGGGCGGACGGGAGCTACTCCTTCGCCGGGCTGACCCCGGGAACCTACACGGTGGTGGAGACCAACCTCTCGGGCTACACCTCCTCCACGCCGGACTCGGTGGAAACGACCATCGGGGCGGGCGGTTCGGCCACCGTGAACTTCGGGGACTACCAGACGCCGGGGACCATCTCGGGGCTCGTCTGGGACGATCTCGACAAGGACGGGACGCGGGACGCGGGGGAACCGGGAATCGCCGGCGTCACCGTGGCCATCGTGGACGGCGCGTCGACGGCTACCGGGGCGGACGGCGCCTACTCCTTCACCGGCCTGACGCCGGGGGCGTACACGGTGGTGGAGACCAACCCCGCCGGGTACACGTCCTCCACACCCGACTCGCTGGAGCGGACAGTGCCGGCCGGCGGTTCGGCCACGGCGGATTTCGGCGACTACCGCACGCCCGGGAGCCTTTCGGGGGTCGTCTGGGACGATCTCGACAAGGACGGGACGCGGGACGCGGGGGAACCGGGAATCGCCGGCGTGACGGTGGCCGTCCAGGGCGGCGCTTCCACGACGACCGGGGCGGACGGGACCTATTCCTTCACGGGGCTGGCCCCGGGAACGTACACCGTGGTGGAAACCAACCCCTCCGGCTTCTCCTCCTCCACGCCGGACTCGGTGGAGGCGACCGTCACCGCGGGCGGTTCGGCCACGGCGGATTTCGGCGACTACCCGACGCCCGGCAGCATTTCGGGGGCGGTCTGGGACGACCTCAACAAGAACGGGACGCGGGACGCGGGGGAACCGGGAATCGCCGGCGTCGCCGTGGCCATCGAGGGCGGCGCCTCGACAACCACGGGGTTAGACGGGAGCTACTCCTTCACCGGCCTGGCGCCGGCCAAGTACACCGTGGTGGAAACCAACCCCTCCGGCTACACCTCTTCCACCCCGGACTCGGTGGAAGCGACGGTTTCGGCCGGCGGTTCGGCCACCGCGAACTTCGGGGACTACCTGACGCCGGGGACCATCTCGGGGGTGGTCTGGGACGATCTCAACAAGAACGGGACGCGGGACGCGGGGGAACCGGGAATCGCCGGCGTCACCGTGGCCATCGTGGACGGCGCGTCGACCACCACGGGCGCGGACGGCGCCTACACCTTCTCCGGGTTGGCCCCGGGAACGTACACCGTGGTGGAAACCAACCTGTCCGGCTATACCTCCTCCACCCCCGACTCGGTGGAGCAGACCGTCGCTGCGGGCGGTTCGGCCACGGTGGATTTCGGAGACTACCGGACGTCCGGCAGCATTTCGGGGGTGGTCTGGGACGACCGGAACAAGAACGGCCTGCAGGACAGCGGGGAACCGGGCCTGAGCGGGGTCACGGTGGCCATCCAGGGCGGAGCTTCGACCACCACCGGCGCGGATGGCTCCTATTCCTTCACCGGGCTGGCCGCGGGGACGTACACGGTGGTGGAGACCAACCCCGCGGACTATCTCTCGTCCACGCCCGACTCGGTGGAGAGGACCCTCACGGCCGGCAGTTCGGCCACGGTGAACTTCGGGGACTACCAGACTCCCGCGACCATTTCGGGAGTGGTGTGGGACGACCTGAACCGGAACGGGACAATAGACGCAGGGGAACCCGGAATCAGCGGAGTCCTGGTGACCATCACCGGCGGAGACTCGACGACCACGGGTCCGGGCGGGGCCTATTCCTTCCCGGGGCTGGCGCCGGGCACCTACACCGTCACCGAGACCAATCCGGCCGGCTACACGTCCTCCACGCCCGATTCCGTTCAGAAAACGGTAGTTGCGGGAGGTTCCACCCGGGTCGATTTCGGGGACTACGCCAACCTCACCTATCTTCCGACGGCGGTCAAGTCGGTGGTTCTCTTCCAGGACCACAATGCGGACGGGACCGTTTCCCCCGGTGACACGCTGCAATATTCAATTGAGTTGGCAAATTCGGGGACCGGCGACATCCTGGGCGCCACCCTGACCGACCACCTTCCCTCGAACACGACCTACGTGACGGGCAGCGTTTCCGCCACGGAAGGCAGCGTCTCCTACAGCGAGGCGGCCCGCCA
>CAYTBK010000318.1:0-2663 GCA_964436005.1 uncultured Acidobacteriota bacterium | reverse complement strand
CCGGCCATGCCCACCTGCAAGGCCCACTACTACGCCCTGGCCGCCGTGATGGTCGCCGGGCTGCAGGCGGTTTCCTGGGAGCGGCGGGGCGCGCCCCTCTGCACCCCGGCGACGGTGGCCCTCTTCTGGGGGTTCGGCGCCGTCTGCGCCCTGGAGCAGTTGCCGGGGCTCACCTTCCTGCAGGAGTTGGGCGTGTTGCCGCTGGCCGGCCTCGTCCTGTGGGGTTTCGCCATAAAGGCGCTGGCCACTTCGGGGGAGGGGAAACACGGATTCACCGGATGAACGGGATGGCGATTTCCGGCGGGACCGCCGGCTTCCAGCCGGCACCGGGCGCCGGAAACAGGAAGAAGAGCCGGCAGGATGCCGGCGGTCCGGGGGAGCGTCTCCGCGTAAGGTGCGCCTTCCGGCGGAAGGCGCCTACGGCAGAGCACCCACCCCTAAAAAACGGCGCCCGCCATGGACTGGCGGGCGCGGGTTGGCGATGGTATTCCGGCGGTGCGCACCCCCGAACAGATTCGCCGGGGAGCGGTTTGCCACCTAACGACCGCGGTATTTCACTTCCCGAAGATATTCAGTGTAATACCAGTTCGCCAGGGACAGGCCGGTCGGGCTGAGCAGACCGGCCTTCCGGGCCAGGTCCAGGGAGGCGGCGAGGGCATGGTCGTTCTTGTTGATGTCACCGCCGGCCAGGTCCTTCTCCCGCTGCGCGCTCTGGAGCCGTGCCTCGGCCGCGGCCTTCTCGGCGGGCGATTTGGCATTGTCGTACTGGGCCCGGGCGGGATTCCACTTCTTCTTGACGATGGCCTGGACAGCTTCTTCCTGCGCCTTTTTCTCGGCGTAGATGGCGGCGATCTGGTCCAGGGCTTTCAGCGTGTCGGCATTCAGGTCCGGCCGGAACCAGGGGCCGATCTCCACCCGCGCCCGTTTCAATGCCTCGGGGGAGAGGGCCGCACCCGGCGCCGGCGCTTCCGACTTCGATGCCGGCGAGAGATTCTTGCCGGGCGGAAGAGCGACTTTCGCCTGTTCCGTCTTGATCCGCTCGATCCCCTGGATCAGGTCCGTGGTGGTCAGGGTGGCCTGGGGCTGGTTCCTGGGCGCACTGCCCTGCGGGGCCGACACCAGCCCGATCCAGATCATGCAGCCGATGGCGGCGACGACCGCCGCACCCCGCAATACTGTTTTCTTCATCATTCCTACCTCTTCTGTTTTGATGCGATGCCCACCCTGGCCCCCGGGGGGCCTGGCGGCAGGCCCCAGCGGGGAGGGGGGAGAAGAAACCGCAGTTCAGCGCAACTCGCGCCAGAACTGGTTGATCACCTCGACGCCGGAGGTCGGGTTCTTGACGGCCGTGGTGTTGTTGGCGCCGAACTCCGCGAAGGAATTCGTCGTCGAGTCGAAGTTGAAGCCCTTCATCTGGCCCGTGCCCACGTCCACCCAGCCTTCGCCGCGGGCGCCCTTGTGGAAGGCCGAGGCCCGGCCGTAGAAGGTGCCCGAGATGCCCAGCTCCGCCGGCTGCCCGTTGGGGAAGTACTTGCCGGTGGAGAGGTTGAAGATGTAGGCCGTGGACTTGCCGGCGTTGGCCGTGTGGTTCTTGGGGTCGCAGACCGCGCCCCCGACGGCGTTGGGGAAGAACTTGTAGGAAGTGCCCGCCATCCAGAAGGTCATGGTGCCGTTCACTTCCGCCGCGAAGAGGGTGGGGCGGAACATGGCCGATTCCCCCTCGGCGGCGGAGGGCAGCTCGAAGTAGAACCCCTTGGCCGCTTCGTTCAGGGCGAAGGAGGAGGTGGCCCCGCTGGAAACCACCAGGTCGCCGGCCACGACGCCGCCGGAAAGGCAGGTTTCGTCCAGCAGGCAGTACATGGCGCCGGCCTTGCGCGTGGTGGCCGCAGGGACGGCCGTTTCGTCGATGGGGCTGCCGTATTCGCTGAAGGAGACGAAGGTCCGCCGGCCCACCCCGCTGATGTAGTTCTCGGCCACGTCGGGCCCGTTGTAGATGGGCGTGCCGTTCTTGCTGATGAAGTAGAGGTTACAGGTGCTCGAGGTCACGTCCCCGACGTCGACGTTGATGCGGTACAGGCGGCCGGCGTAGTCGCCGAAGAAGGCCCGGTCGATCAGGGCGTCGCTGTCGTAGGCCGAATCGTAGAGGGTGACCGGGGAGAAGACGCAGTTGCCCACGGTGGAGACCAGGGCGTACTTGTTGGCCCCGAAGGTGGTCTTGCTGGTGTCGGTCAGGTCGAACTGCTTGAGCTTGGCGCCGGTCCACAGGTCCAGGAAGTACACCGTCTTGCCCATGTCCTGGTTGGCGGGGGGGGTGAGGTTGAAGCCGGAGCCGAAGACCGCCAGCCACCGCCCGTTCGGGTAGTCGTTGCTGACGGGGCCGAAGCGGCCCGTGGAGGGCACCGACCAGGTCTCGCCCAGGGGCTTGGTGGATTCTCCCTCGTAGCGCCAGGCCACGGACGGCTTGGTGAAGGACCCGCCGCTGGTCCCCACGGCCCAGATGGCACTGGTGATGTCCAGGCAGGTGTACTCGTGGCCGCCGGCGCCGAGCCCGAAGACCACCACGGTCTTCCACTCGCCCTTGCTGCCGGCCGTGCGCAGGTTGGCCACGCGGGGCGACGAGGCCACGTAGTAGTAGTGCGGCCGGCGGTTGTAGACGCGCGGGC
>CAYTBK010000317.1:0-2670 GCA_964436005.1 uncultured Acidobacteriota bacterium | reverse complement strand
CGGTCACGGCTTTTGCCGAGGCGTTCAAGGCCGCCACGCTGCGCCCTTTTCAGCAACCGCCCCAGAGCACTATCCATTCCGGCCGGGTGGCCGTACCGCCCCCACCGACCGCCGTTCAGGACAGCCGAACGTTGCTCCTCCCATCCGGACCCCTCATGCCGCCGCCCCCTTATGCGACAGGGACGGCGCAAGCCGCGCCGCAACGCGCCACGGCATCCGCCGGAACGCCCGTCCCCCCCGTTTCCTACCGGCCCCAGTCGTCCGCCGAGATATACAGCCGGTCGTCCACCAACGCCATTCCGCCGCCGGTCATGGGCGGTGCGGCAACGGGGAGCGGAAAACCGGCCGCAGCCGCCACCAACAGAGTGCCCAGGCCTCCGGCCCGCAAGAACGCGCTGCCCTGGGTGCTTTCCATTCTCTGCTTCGCCATCGCCGGGGTGATCGCCGTTCTTCTACTGCTCAGACCATGGGAACCCCGACCGCCCGAGGGCCCCGGCCCGAATCCGCCCCCGGCTTCGCCCGGGAACGCCGTCCCGGCCTCCGGACCGACGGCGCCGGGAACAGGTGCGGTGCAACCCCCGACAGGAAACCCGGCCGAGCCGGCTTCGCAGGAAGCGCAACTTCTGCTGGCGGCCATGAACAATGCCCCCGGCGCCGTGACGGGGACGCAGGCGATCCTGGTGGTGACTCCGAACGATGAAAGCAGGGAGGGCAACCTGTTCCTTCTCGAAAAGGCAGGAGAAACCTGGAAAACCCATAGCGCCTGTCCGGCCGGCGTCGGGCAGAAGGGGTTTTCCCGCCCGGGGAACAAGCAGGAAGGAGACGGGAGCGTCCCCTCGGGAATATTCTCGCTTGGCCCGGCATTCGGGTACGAAGCGGCCATCGACTCGGCGATGGAGTATTTCCAGGTTTCCGATCAGGACTATTGGATCGTCGACCCCAGTTCCCCGAAATACAACCGGGTAGCCCGCTCCCCCTCGCCCCCCTCCGGCGTGATGGTCGAAAAGCTCCGGCGCAGCGATTCCCAGTACGCCCTGGCCCTGGTGATCCAGTATAACCTGGCCCCGGCCGTACCCGGCAAGGGCAGCGCGATCTTTCTCTGCCTTCCGCCGGCTTCCGGCGCACCGGTCAGCGGGTGCGTCATCATTTCCCGAATGGACATGGAGATGCTGCTGAAATGGCTCTCGCCTTCCGCCGCCCCGCGCATCGTGATGGGCAGCGCGGCCGATCTCCGGAACGCCCGGCTGGACAAGAGGTAGACATGGGATCCGTCTGGTGCTTGCCGCTGCTGACCGTGCTGTTTTCCATCAGCGCCCCCGTCGCGCCTCCGGCTCCCGCTTCGCCAAAGAACGCCCCCCCAACCGCCAACACCGGAATGACCACCGGGCAGATCGTCCGTGTGGCCCACGATTATTCGTCTCGCAACGGGGCGTGTCCTCTCCTGCGCGACGCAAGGCAGCTCGTGGTCGTGGTGAACGCGGAGAGGACGCTGCCGTGGGCCCGGCTAGTGGCCCTGGAAAGATCCGGCCCGGACGCTCCCTGGACCTTCGTGTTCGGTCCGTGGGACGTTCATGTCGGCAAAAAGGGCTTTTCCCCCTTCGGCCGAAAGAAGGAAGGCGACCTGACGACCCCCACCGGGCTGTTCCCCGTCGGCACCGCCTTCGGGTACGAGGCCACCGCGAACACGCGCCTCGACTATCGCCGGGCCGGGCCGGACGACTGCTGGGTCGACGACCCGCGTTCCCCGGCTTACAACACATGGGTGAATCCGGCCCCCCCCGCCGGGATATCCCACGAAAAAATGCGGCGGAAGGACAATCTGTACCGTCTCGGGTTCGTCATCCGCTACAACGAAAGCCCCATCATTCCGGGCAAGGGCAGCGCCATTTTCGCCCACCTCCGCCGGACCGATCGGGTGGGCACGGCCGGCTGCGTGGCCATGCTCCCCTCCGAGTTCGAAAAGTTGCTGGCCTGGCTCGACAAGACCCGCAATCCGGCCATCCTCACGGGCATGCTGAAGGAACTCGCTGCGCTCGGCCCCGCCGGCATGCCCGCCACCAATCCAAACCCACCACAGGAGAATCGATGAGGGACCACGACCCGTTGAACATCTGCCTGGTATCCGAGGAATACCCGCCCGACACCGGCTGGGGCGGGATCGGGACCTACACGTACAACCTGGCCCGCGGGCTGGCCCGGATCGGGCACCGGGTGGACGTCATTGCCGGCGCCCTGGAGAATGCCACCCTGAAAGAGGAGGAAGGCGTCCGTGTGCACCGGATCGGGTTCGCTCCGCCCGCCGGCGGGAGGCGCCGGATTCTCTGGCGGGCCTTTCAGGTCGCGACCAAGAAATTCCCATACTACCGCCGGAAGCTGGAATTCGCCCGCGCCGCCATGGGGGCCTTCCGGTCTCTCGGCAGCAAGACAAGCTTCGACGTGGCCGAAGCGGCCGAATACGACGCCAACGCCTACTATATTTCGAAGATGTTCCGCACGCCCCTGGTGGTGAAGGTGCATACTCCGCTCCTGCTGAACACCCGGCTCAACGAACTTCCCGTCACCCAGGAAGTCCGCCTGTGCGATCGCCTGGAGCGTTCGGTCTGTCGGCGCGCCCACCTGCTGACCACGCCGAGTTCCCGCATGGCCGCCTACGCCGCGGGCTGGCTGCGC
>CAYTBK010000316.1:0-2671 GCA_964436005.1 uncultured Acidobacteriota bacterium | reverse complement strand
AGAGCGTCGTCTTCTCGTCCGTGGTCATCACGGCGAAATCGTACATCTGGGTGGACGGGAACTTGAGCATGACCGGCGCCTTGTTCGGGTTGCTCAGCGTCAGGGAGAACAGGAGCTCGGAGCCCTCCTGCCGCACGTGGACGGAAACTTCCGGCTGCCGGGATTTCGTGGACAGGATCCGGCGGAAGGCGTCGGGCAGCTGGCGCCCCACTTCGGACTCCAGGATGCGGTACTTGGTGAACCGGACGGAACCGGCGGTGGAGAAGATCGGGTCCAGCACCTCGATCTTCATGCCGATGTATTTGAAGCAAATGGCCGAATCGCCTTCGATGGACCATTTTTTCCCGTCGACGTCCTCCAACCCGGGGTTCCCGCCCAGCGCGACGATGGTCCCGAGAGCGCTCTTGACCACCTCGGACTGGGCGGTCGCGGCCGCCGGCGTCGCGGCGACGATCAGCATGGCCAGGGCCAGGCGCAAGAGCGGCCCGGCCTGGAGGTTTTTCCGTCTTCCGGCCAGCGGATTCGGCCTTGCGGATTGGTCCATTGTTTCACTCCTTGGTGCTCAGCGAGCCCGCTCGATGACGGCGCCGGTCCGGGGGATGTCGATCTTGAGGGTTCGCCCCGAACTGTCACGCCAGACATCCATGGTGAGATTCGGGCTGTTGACGATGAAATGGTCGGCCTTGGCCTTGCGGCGGCTGTACCGGCACTCGTCCTTGCCGACGTAGCGGATGAAGACCGTCCCGATGCCGTCTTTGCCCAACTGGGGGACGAAGACGGTGAACCCCTGGTTCCCCATCCGCTTTTCATCGAAACGAAGAAGCAGGACCGCCACGTGGGCAAAGACGTTGTGGTCCAGGATCGCCCCGTTGGCCGGGAAAACGACGTCCTGGTGCTCCTGGCGCGTGCCCAGGTCGAAGGTGCAGGCGGCCTTCTCCGCTCCGAACAGGACGCCGATGCCCTGCTTTTCCCGGGCTTCCTGGATCGTCAGACGGTACGAGCGGGCGGTCAGGTTGCCGGCGTACTCCAGACGGGTCTCTATGCTGACCGCCACGCTGCGTTCTTCCTTGGGGACGTTGAAGGTGGCGAGCGTGGAAACAACCCCGGCCCCGCCTTCCAGGTCGATGGAGAACTCTTCCTGCCCGAACGGCGCACCGTTCTGGGTGATCTGGAACGTTCCCTTGTCCTGCAGCTTCTGAGCGAAGGAGAAGCTGCCGAACAACGCCAGGGCCACGGCGAAAACGGCCTGCTTTCTAATGTTCATCGCGTGTTCTCCGTTTCAGGAGTTTCTGCATCTCGCGCTTGTCGTCCTTTTCCCGTTCCGCGTGGCGCTTGTCGACGGTGGATTTCCCTTTCGCCAAGCCCAGTTCGATCTTCACCCGGCCGTTGCGGAAGGTGGCCGCCAGGGGGACCAGGGTCATGCCCTTTTCCTTGACTTTCCCGAAGAGCCGACGGATTTCCGCCCGGTGCAGGAGCAGCTTGCGCGGCCGCACCGGATCGTGGTTGAACGAAGTGCCGTGGGAATAGGGGTTGATGTGGCATTGCATGAGCCAGACCTCCCCCTGCTTGATCTTGGCGTAAGCTTCCTTCAGGTTGATCTTTCCTTCCCGGATGGATTTGACTTCGGTTCCCACCAGGACGACGCCGGCCTCGAAACGTTCCACCACTTCGAACTCGTGGAATGCCTTCTTGTTTTTCGTGATCAGTTTTTCGGTCATGGTTCCATGCTCGGCTCGGATTGCTTCCGGAATCAAAAGCCACAATTATAGCAAAGAGCTTGCTCCTGTACAGACATTTCGGAAAAATACGCCCTCGACTTTCGGGGGCAGCGAACCGGCCCGGGCACGCTTTGACTCCCCCCTGCGGTTTGGGGGAGATAAATCCCGCTCCCCGAGGTATAATTCGCCCCGCGCGCATGTCGGAAATGATGAATGAATGGCGGTGAATCCATGTACGAAGCGATCGGTGGTCTGGAACTGAACGGCATCGCCCGCGGCATCGCCGCGGCCGACGCCATGGGCAAGGCGTCCTCGGCCGATTTGTTCAGCGCAAAGACGATTTGTCCGGGGAAATTCGCCATTCTCCTCCGGGGCGATGTCGCCGCGGTGGAAGCGTCCCTGGCGGCCGGGGAAACGGAAGGGTCCGGCAGCATCGTCGACCGGTTCCTCATCCCCAACATCCACTCCCAGGTGATCCCCGCCCTGCTGGGCACCTCCGAGGTGGATTCGATCCGGTCCCTGGGCGTCATCGAAAGCTATTCAGCCGTCACGGGCATTCTCGCCGCCGACGCGGCCGTCAAAGCCGCGCACGTCGACCTGATCGAAATCCGCTTCGCCAACGGCATCGGGGGCAAGGCGGTCGTGCTGCTGACGGGAGACGTCGCGGAGGTCCAGAGCGCGGTCCAGGCCGGCCAGGAAGCCATCGCGCACACGGGCCTGTTCTTCGACAGCACGATCATCCCGGCCCCGTACAGCGGCCTGGCCCGGCTGTTGTCCTGAGGCGCCGACCTCTTCCGCCCGGTCTCCCGACCGCTCCGGCTGCGCTTTCATCTTAAAACGACGGATATCATTGGTTTCCCTGAACGGGAAGAGGGCAGCTCACCGGCGGCCGAAATAAAAAAACCCCGTTTGCACGGGGTTGCAAGATAAGTTCGGCGACGTCCTACTTTCCC
>CAYTBK010000315.1:0-2672 GCA_964436005.1 uncultured Acidobacteriota bacterium | reverse complement strand
GGCGGCGCGGGGGCGTGGCCGTCTCGAAAAGACAGTGGCGGAGGAGGAGGGATTCATAAATACCCATAACTCATAGTTAATATAGTACATAGATGAATGTTAATCCGTCGGGTACCGTAGATTGTACTGTAAACTCATCCTTTCTAAGATAATTGCGTTGCCTCTTGATCTATGCTGTTTCCGATGCACTCCGGAATATAGCACGAACCCTTCGGAAAATGAAGAGCACGGATCGCCCCGCGGCCTTTCGTCCATTATGGAAGAGAGGGAACGACCTGTCTTCCTTGCCCAGATCGGCCAACGGCGGGAAACCTCCCGGCCGGAGCGCTAGTGGAAAGCGCTCTTCGACTGACCGATGCCCGCAACCAGGCACTGATCCCGCAGGTCCATCAGCGGCAGGGCTTCCGGGTCGTTCCGGGGCAGAGTCGTCTCTTCCGGCAGGCGGACGGGCATCCCAGGGGAATGAATGAGGTGGGGCGAAATTTGCCGACGGTTCCCCACCTCCTCCAGGGATGAAGCGTTTCCCCAATTCGCTGCCTGGGTAGGGTAAGACGCTTGCGGAAAGACGCCGCCGGAAATTCGGGTAACGACAGAAAGGATCGTAATTTTGGTTACCATGTGTCTATGTAAACGGTTGACTTATGGAGTCTGTATCAATACAATAAAACCATGCAAGTCGGTTTTTGTCGATAGGCCACCGGAGCGGGGCCGGAGAGGGGCCGGCAAGGAGAGGAGGATGACAGCATGAAGACCATCGCCTACCTGCGGGTGTCGACGGACCGGCAGGACCTGGACAACCAGCGGCTGTCCGTCCTCGACTGGGCCCAGAAGAACGATGTCCGCATCGACGGGTTCGTCGAGATCAGCATCTCGTCCCGCCGCTCGACCAAGGAAAGGGGCATCGACGACCTGCTGTCCCGGCTCCAGGAAGGGGACCGGCTCGTCGTCAGCGAACTTTCGCGCCTGGGCCGGAGCGTCGGCCAGGTCATCGCCATCGTCGACGGGCTGCTCGGGCAGGGGGTGTCCTTCGTGTCGGTCAAGGAGAACCTGGCCCTCTCCCGGAAGGAACAGGACATCCAGTCCAAGGTCATGGTCACCTTGCTCGGGCTGTTCGCGGAAATCGAGCGGGACCTGGTATCCCAACGCACCAAGGCCGGGCTGGCCGCCGCCCGGGCCAAGGGGAAGCTGCTGGGACGCCCCAAGGGCAGACGGGGTCCCTCCAAGCTGGACGGCCGGGAGGAGGAAATCCGCACCCTCCTCGGCAAGGGCGTTTCCAAGATGTCGCTGGCCCGCCTCCTGGACGTGTCGTACTCCACCCTGTTCGCCTTCATCCGGACGCGCGGCCTCGCGCACCGGTAATCGGATGGTCTCGGCGCCGTTTCCGTCCGCTGTCGAGGTCGGCCGATCGGAGAAAATCCGCTTGTCCCGGCCGGAAAAAAATGTATAATTCAGTCAGTATGGTGACGGAATTATCATGTATATAAGGCAGCGACAGCTACAGAACATCGGCCGCGACCTGAAGCCCGGCCGGGTCGTGGTGATCTACGGCGCCCGGCGCACCGGCAAGACGACCTTGCTCCGGGAGTTCCTGAAAGGGGAAACGGAGCCGTATCTTCTGGTCAGCGGCGAAGACATCGTCGTGCAGGGGTTTCTCTCCTCTCAATCGGTGGAAAAACTCGCGTCCTTCGTCGGCGGTAACCGCCTTCTGGCGGTCGACGAGGCGCAGAAGGTCCCGAACATCGGGATCAACCTGAAGCTGATCGTCGACCACATCCCCGGCATCCGGGTCATCGCCACCGGTTCGTCGTCGTTCGACCTGGCGCGCCACGTGGGGGAACCGCTCACCGGCCGGAAAAGCACCCTGCTCCAGTACCCCCTGGCCCAGCTGGAACTGCGCTCCGTCGAGCAGCGGCACGAGACCGAGGCGCGGCTGGAAAGCCGGCTGGTGTACGGTTCCTACCCCGAAGTGGTGCTTTCCACCGACAACCGCGAGCGGGAACGGTACCTGAAGGAGATCGTCGCATCCTACCTCTACAAGGACATCCTGGAACTCGAAGGGGTCCGGCAGTCGGCGAAGATCGGCCGCCTGCTGCAGCTGCTGGCCTTCCAGATCGGCAAGGAAGTTTCCTGCACCGAACTGGGTACCAGCCTGGGGATGAGCAAGAACACGGTCGACCGCTACCTCGATCTTCTGGAAAAGGCCTTTGTCGTTCAGCGACTCGGCGGGTTCAGCCGCAACCTGCGCAACGAGGTCACCAAGAACAGCCGGTACTATTTCGTCGACAACGGCGTGCGCAACGCCCTGATCAACAACTTCAACCCCGTGGAGCTGCGGAACGACGCGGGGGAACTCTGGGAGAACTATCTGGTCATGGAGCGGCTGAAGCGCCAGGAGTACCTGCGGGAACCGGCCAACAACTATTTCTGGCGGACGTACACGCAGCACGAACTGGACCTGGTCGAGGAAAGGGACGGCCGGCTCCGCGGGTTTGAAATGAAATGGGGCAAGGCCAGGCCCCGACCGCCGAAGGAGTGGGCCAGGGCTTACCCCGAGGCGTCGTGGGAGCTGGTCAACCGGGAAAACTACCTGGAGTTCATCGGGTAGGTGCCCCGCCGCCGGCCGGCCGGCTGGAATGCCTGGGCCTGAGGCGCAACGCCCGCTGGCGGAGAAA
>CAYTBK010000314.1:0-2685 GCA_964436005.1 uncultured Acidobacteriota bacterium | reverse complement strand
TTTCGAAAGACCGGAGTGTTCATGCGTACTGTCGTCATCGCCGATATCCATGGGAACCTGGAAGCCCTGGACGCTGTGCTGGAAGATATCCGGGAAAAGAACACGGCACGAATTTTTTCACTGGGAGACAACGTGGGCTACGGCGCCGACCCCGAAGCCGTCATGGAACGGATCAGGGAACGGGGGATCCTGTCCGTTCTGGGCAACCATGAAATGGCCATGAAGCACGACTCGTTCATCTCCTGGTTCAACCCCACGGCCAGACAGGCCGTTACATTCACCCGAGCCCACCTGTCGGAACAGTCTCTTTCGGAAATCAGGGCCTACCCCAAGAGCCGTGTTTTCGAGAACCTCCGGTTCGTCCACGGGGCTCCGCCCGCATCGCCCCTCTTGTACCTGTTCCAGCTGTCCGACGACAGGCTGGCCCGCTGCCTGGACCGGCTTGATCAGAACGTGTGTTTCGCGGGCCACACCCACGACCTCCAGGTCATCGAGTACGACGGAACCCATGTGGAGCGGCGGAACCTGCCCGTGGGCGACATGGACCTGGACCCCTCGTGCCGGTACGTGGTCAACGTGGGCAGCGTGGGCCAGCCCAGGGACAGGGACAAACGGGCCAAATACGTGATCTACGACCGAGGTCTCCACCGCATTTCGGTGCACGCGGTGGCCTATGACGCCGAAACTGCGGCGGCAAAAATCATCCGGGCCGGCATTCCCATCGATTACGCCACCCGGCTTCTCTGAACCTGTGGGGGAAACCCAATGAAACAGATCGGAAAATTCACGGTGTGCGGCCTTCTCGGCAAGGGAGGCATGGGCAAGGTTTTCAAGGTCAGGTACCCGGTCACGGGAAAAATCGGGGCCATGAAGCTCTTGGACCCCAACCCCATCCTGGTGTCCCTCCTGGGCATGAAAACCATCGAGGATATGTTCGAACGGGAGGCCGTCACCATGGCCGGTATCCGGCACCCCCATGTGGTGCCCATCCTGGATTACGACCGCGCCGGCGACCGGCCCTTCTACATCATGGATTTCTACGGCGACAACCTGGGCTCCCTGATGGGTGAGTCCTACGAAACGGAAAAGCCCTCACGGAGAATCCCGGTGGACAAGGCCCTGGCCTACACGGACCAGATTCTCCAGGGTCTGGCCCGCCTTCACTTCTCCTCGCTGATCCACAGGGACATCAAGCCTTTCAACATCCTTATCACCGATGAGGACACGGTCAGGATCTGCGATTTCGGGCTTTCCAAACTGAGGCACGAAACCTTGAAAAGCCACGACAGCCTCAAGGTGGGCTCCCCTTACTACGCCCCTCCGGAGCAGGAAAAAGATCCCGACACCGTGGACTTCAGCGCCGATCTCTACGCCGTGGCGGTGACACTCTACCGCATGGTCACGGGACGTCTGCCCGTGCCGCCGGCCAAACCTCCGAGCCAGATCAACCGGGACCTCAACCCGGCCTGGGACCGGTTCATCCAAAAAGCCCTTTCGGCCTCTCCGGCCTCCCGTTTCACCGACGCCGAACAGATGCGCGCCGAGCTGCAAACCCTTGCCGGGATGTGGACCCGCCAGAAGGCGTCCATGAGTTCCCTGCCGTCCTGGGTTTACGACGACCTGTTCGCCGAAGAGCGTGAGGAGCGGCTGAGATCGGTGCCGTCCAAAATTTCGGCTGCCGAGGCCCCGGCCCTGTTCAGGACCGACGAGCTGATGCGGCCACTGTCCTTCATTCCAAACCGTTTCAATGTCTGCGGGGAAAACACGGTGAAAGACGAGGCCACCGGCCTTGTCTGGCAGATCGGCGGCACCCGGTTTCCCGTGAACCTTCAAGGGGCCTTCGAGTATGTCCGGACTTTGAACAGGGATCGTTTCGACGGGTCGGACGCCTGGCGCCTGCCCACGGCCGTGGAACTGCTCAGCCTGGTGGAACCAACACCCGAGGGGCTGGACCATGGAAAGAAAAAAGTTTTCGACGCCCGGCAGCGAAGTTTGTGGAGCTCGGACCGCTCGACGTTCATCACAGGGTGGTACGTAAACATGGAACTGGGCTTTGCAGGATTCAACGATTTCGACAGCTTCTACCACGCCAAAGCGGTGAGAAGCCTTTAATCCTTACTTGTACTTCACGGTCTTGAGGCTTTTGGAAAAGTACTTCTCCGCCTTGATCATGAACAGCTTGGGATGGGTCACGTCTTCCTTTTTTTTAAGGAAGTTCAGTTTGATCAGGTTTTCGTAAGCCTTGCCGAAATCGTGGTCCGGGGTTCCCGATCGCTGGTTGTCGTAGATCATCATGGCTTTGATCTGGATGGCGTCGGCCACGAGAAACCCGATGGAGTTGTCCCCCTTGAGGGCGAGAAGCTCGTTCATCACCGTGTCCCGGTTGGCGTCCAGGAAATCCCGGGCGGTCTGCCCCACGGGCTTTTCGTTGAACAGGGTGTTGGTCACCGCAGCGGCCAGGGATCCGGCAAAGTCCCGGTCGAAACGTTCCAGGTACCGGACAAAAAGAAAGTTGTAGGTGCCGTGCTTGATCTGGTCAATGGCGATATCCATTTTCCGGTGATACTTCTTTCTCCGCCTGTTCGTGAAATAAGACAGCAAACCCATGTATTGACTCCGAATGTCTGGTTAAAAAAGAACATGTTACATACCCCACTATGATGTCAAAGTCAATTCCGCACATCG
>CAYTBK010000313.1:0-2686 GCA_964436005.1 uncultured Acidobacteriota bacterium | reverse complement strand
AGTTGATGCAGTTGCTCAGCGTGAAGTCGATGATGCGGAAGATGGCCCCGAAGGGTACGGCCGGCTTGGTGCGCACGTCCGTGAGGGGACGAAGCCTTTCCCCCATGCCGCCGGCCATGACCACGGCCATTGCTTTTTTCGCCATCTCGGATCCTCCTGGTATGCGCTGCAAGCCTTCGCGTTCTCAGCGGATTGTCATTATTTATCAATCTATTTCAAAAATTTCATCTCGCCAAGCGAAAAACGCCGATCCCCCGGATTTCTTCCGGGCCGGACGGGGGGAAGCGCCGGCTCTTGGCTGTTGGAGCCGAAGTTCCGGCCGGCTGGAAGCCGGCGGTCCGGGGGGATCGCCGGCTTCCAGCCGGCTCCACAAGCCCATAAACATCACCTTCTCCCTTTCTTTCCATCAAGTTAGTGAGATTAGTGGTTTTGTCCCCGGCCCTCCTTTGGCCTGGTGTCCCCTCCTTCGCGACCTTCGCGGTTTCGCGCGAGTCCCGGCCGCGACGCCTTCGAGTTCGCCGCGCAGACTGAAGTCTGCGCCACTGCTGGACCGCCGGCATCTTGCCGCCATCCGCACAAGGGAACGACTCGTTGCCAGGGGCCGGCTGGAAGCCGGCGGCCCCCCGCTGCGCGAACCCGCCGCCGCGGGGCGTCTCATCTGCAATAATTCACACTCTCCCTGCTTCCAACGTTTACCCTATCCATCTTCTTCATTTTTTTCGTGTTCTCCGTGCCTCCGTGGTCCACCGCGCCCGGTCAGCACTCGGCCAGCACGATCAGGCGGTCGCCGGCGGCGAAGGTCACCTGGGCCGACTTGCCGGGGTTGACCGCCACACCGTAGGCTTTGCCCGCGTCGTGCGCGTCCCGCAGCAGGCGGTAGCCGATGGCGGTCTCGCCCTTCCGGCGGGCCGCCTCGATGACCGTGTAGAAGTTCACGGGAACGCCGGTCCGCACGTAGTCGCCCGCGTCCTTCATGTAGATCTCCGAGCCTTCCGGGTCGAAGAGGTCGGCGAAGACGGCGTTGAGGTACTTGTTCTCCGACACCTGGGTCAGCAGCAGGCTGGCCAGGTTGGTGCTGACGATGAAGTCGTCGGCCTGGGTGGCTTCGGCCAGAACGCGGTCGCGCGCGTCCATCATCTCGCTGACGATGGGGAAATCCCGGCCGAGCTTCTCGGCCATGTCGCGGAGGTGGAGGAGGGTGACCAGCGTCCGGGCGTCCGCCTCCCGGGGTTCGCAGGAGTCGGAATCGCAGAGCAGGATGATGTGCTGGAAGCCCTCGGCGCCGAGGCTGTCCAGGACGGTGCGGTCCGTGGTGTCGGCGGCCCGGAAGCTCAGCGCGATGTTGCGCAGGTCCGGGCACTCCCGCCGGATCTCCTCTTCCCCCCCGGCGTGGTCGGCCACCACCAGGGCCTCGGACCCGGGCGCCACGTAGGCGTCCAGTTCGCCCAGGATAGTGGGGAGCTTCCGGTTCCACCCCAGGAGCAGGGTCCGCTCCGGTGCGGGCGGGGCAGGTTCGCGCAGCGCGATGGCGCCCTCGTCCACGGGCAGGCTCTTCCGCCCGGACAGGACGATGGTGTCGTCGTCCTCCGAGATGGCAATCACCTCGTCGCCCGGCCCCAGCACGGTATCCATGGGGGGATTTAGCCGCACCCCGCCCCCGGCGGTCTTCAGCCCCATGACCGCCGAGTCCTCGTAAACGGACAGGATCTCGCCGTAGGTCCGGCCCCGGAGGGAAGGTTCCGCCTGGAAATAGATCTCGTCCCCGCCGTAGTCGAGGAGCTCCGTGTAGACGATGGAGAGACCCGACTGGCGGCACGTCTGGGCGATGACCCGGGCGATGAGGTTCCCCACCAGCACCAGCTCCACCTCGTCCTTCCCCACCATGCGGGCCACCTCCAGGTTCTTCGGCTCCTGGACCTCGGCGACGATGTGGTAGGGCGAAGCCTTGCGCGCCGGGCTGTTGGTGATGGCCAGCATGGCCTTGATAACGTCCACGTCGGGGTTTTCCTTCTCCGGCGCCAGGATGACGATGGAGCGGGCCTCGTCCACGTTGACGATGCGGAGGTCGCCGGGGTCCATGGGCGAACCGCTGCGGCAGACCACCCGGGTGTTTTTGGTGCTTCCCACCTGCTCGCGGAGCTCGTCCTCCATCTCCACCTTGTCCCGGTCGCCCAGGATGACGATGCAGGGTTTTTTCCGGTTCTCGTTGGCCACCACCAGCTCGGAGACGATGGTGAACACCTGCGCCGACCAGCCCAGGATGACGGTGTGGTCCCTCTCGATGACCCGGGACTTCCCCTTGCGCAGCTCCTCGATGCGCGCCTCCAGGCCGCTGGTGAGGACGCCGATGAGGCTGCTGAGGATGAAGATCCCGCTGACGGTCACGGCGAACATCAGGAGACGGAAGCTCCAGCCGGCGTCCCCCGCCACGGTCCCGGCGTCCATGGCGCGCATGAGGCTCTGCCAGAGCCCCTCCCAGAACCCGATGGGCTCGCCGCCCTCCGGAGCGACGTGCAGCGCGGCCACGATCACCGTGGCGACGAAGATGACGCACAGGGATATCAGCCCCAGCCCCGCAATCAGGGCCACCGTGCCCCGGGACATGTAGTTGTCGAACCGGTAGCGCAACACGTCTCGAAAATTCCGCCGGGCCATCCTCGCCTCCGCAAGCCGGATTTTCTGAACG
>CAYTBK010000312.1:0-2689 GCA_964436005.1 uncultured Acidobacteriota bacterium | reverse complement strand
GACCGACGCATTTTTTGTATCTTCTCGTTGGTCGCTTGGCTGAGCTGTTCTTCAAGAAGAGCGATCCGCGCTCGGTGACTGGTGGATAGGCTCTCCCGCCGGTATTCAGCCAGTTCCTGGGTCTTTTGCCGGTGGCTACTTCTGGCATCGTTCCACAAGCTGTAGTGCTGGGCGTCCAAGTCGTCCCAAACTGAAGCGCCAAGGCCGTCTGGCATAGCGCCAGGACAATCCGCCGCACTCTCCAAAAGGCGACCAAGATGCATGGTCACCATGGCGTTCGAGGCGATAGGCTTAAGCACCAAGTCCTCCCTGATGCCGTGAAAGCGCCACTGGTAAATGGCGAATTCGTAGCGCCCGATAGGTATCTCGTTCGACACTACCTCCAGATTGGTTATGACCCGTTGTTTGGTATCAAATGACAGGGCCGCCTGTTTGACCAATGGATGAAGGGGCATGATGAAGGCGGCCTCGGGATGCTGCATGGCGCAATCAGACTCGAATGTGATGGCCAAATGCTGGCTCCCGCCCTTGAGCCAATTTTCCCATTCGCGGTAAGCAGAAGTGTTCTGCCTGGGGAGCTGCTGAAAATCCCTTAAAAGGTGGCCACGGGATTCCTGGGCCAGCCGGAGGGTTTTGAGCTGCTTCTCGCCCAGAATAAACTCCTGGTCTTTACCGCACACGCGCTGCAGGTAAAGGGTCACCACCCTGCGGAGTGAAGCCGGTGATAGCCAGAAACTCGCCGCGTCGGCAATTTCGCGGTTCATCTGCTCTTGGGGAAGGCGAATGCCAAACAGCTCCGCCTGCTTCTGCTCCAGCTCTTCCTGCTCCTGGATGAGCCGGATTTTGTTGTCGGATAGTTGCTGGAGCTTCCCCTTGCGCTCCTCCTCACTCAGCTCGTAGTTTTCCGCGATGTTTTTGATCTCACGAGTGATTTCCCCGAGTATTTCCTCGCTCCCTCCGAGGGCGTTATTGAAGACCCCGATGCGCACCAGGCACCGCTCGTAGATATCCGCATCCACGGTTCCCGGCGTGATCAAGTTGACGATGGCGACGCTCTCGCTCTTCTGCCCGTTTCTGTCGATACGGCCGATGCGCTGTTCTACCCGCATTGGATTCCAGGGAAGATCGTAGTTCACGATGCAGTCGCAGAACTGATAATCGAGACCTTCGCAGCCGATTTCGGAAAACAGCAACAGGTCGAGACAGTCCTCATCCTCCTTCGGCTTCTCAAAACGGGCGCGAAGCGTGACACGGTCCTCATCCGGCGTCCCCCCATGGACCAACCCGACGCGAAAACCGTCCTTGCTGAGATGGTCGAAGAGATAGCTCAGGGTATGCCGGAAGCTGCTGAACAGCATGACCTTGTTGTTCGGGAGGCTTTGCTTGTCGCGGATGATGTTGCGTAAAGCTTCGAGTTTGGGGTCGCCTGCCTCAAGGGTACGAGCCGCCTTCAGCAGATTCTGGATTTGGCTTTGGATGGGAATGATGGCCTCGTCCTCGGGGACGCCGGTGTCATCCGCTTCTTCCCAGGACAGTTCATCGAGATGGCGATTGAGGATCTCCTCAAGAAAGGGGGCAAGACCAAAGAGGCAACTGGCCGCCTGTCGCCTGATGGTGGTCATCATGAACTTCACGTTAACCCCATTGTGAATCTGGCTGAATATTTCAGCCTGGATTCTCAAAAGTTCGTCATGCAAATGCTGTTGAGCCGGAGTGAATGGCACGACGACCGTCTCGGGCTTCCTGACCGTGAAATTCCCAATGTCGCGGCGGCGGGTTCTGTTGATGATCCCAGCGAAGGTGTGCATCCCCTCCGTGTCGGAGATCATCCTTATGCGTTCCTCGTGTGTAACCCCGCCTCCCAAGAGTTCAGAGCGGACCCGACCAAAATCCGGATTGTGCCTGAGTATGGCCTGGCCCCAGGGCGTGGAAGCCGCCTGATCGAGAGCCTCCATCGCCAGGTTTTGCCATTCCGGCGTTTGAGTCCGCATCGCCGACACCGCCTGATTGATAAACGGGTTCGGCTCAGCCATGTGCGAGAAACTCTCCTGATCGATGATGAGATCGGGGCGTAGCGTATTCAGAAGAACAAAGAGGTCGTTGCTGCCGAGCTGGATCGGGGTGGCCGTCAAGAAAACTACCGCTTCAGCATGATCGCAGAAAAACTTCACGGCCTTGTGGCTGAATGTGTCCTGGTTTCGAATGTGGTGAGCCTCGTCGACAATAACCAGATCGAAGCGGGGTGGCGGATCAAGGTCCAGGAGGCCTTTTTTCCGCTTCCGCTTTCCTTCGGGAGCCGAGCCATACAGGAGTGTTTCATCGAACTGGGAGTACGGGACGATGCTTTTCTGGTGTTGCTCCGGCCAGACACCATCCAGATCCATTTCGTTAATGCAATACCGCAAGGTAGCGCCATCAAGATGGGTAAAACGCTCCTCGAAGCGTTTCATTTCGTTCTGCCACTTTTTCTCAGTCACCAGCGGGCGCGGGCAGACAATGAGCACGGAACGTATCTCACGCCGCGCCTGAAGCTCGCGCAGGATGAGGCCAGCTTCAATGGTCTTACCTACACCAACGCCGTCGGCAATGAGCAAGCGCGGACGATCCGACCGGATAAACCGCAACACCGGTCTGAATTGATAGGGGATGAAGTCGACACGGGCGGCGTTGAGTGAGTAGAGGGTGGATA
>CAYTBK010000311.1:0-2696 GCA_964436005.1 uncultured Acidobacteriota bacterium | reverse complement strand
AGCTTGGTGGCGAACTTGTAGAAGACGTTGCCGGATTCGATGTTGGGGAACAGGAGGCAGTCGGCGTCCCCGGCCACCGGGCCCTTCACACCCTTGGTCTCGGCGCTCTCCTTGTCGATGGCGGGGTCCAGCGCCAGGGGGCCGTCGACGTAGGCGCCCTTGATCTGGCCGCGGTCGGCCATCTTGGAAAGGATGGCGGCGTCCACGCAGGCCTGCATGCTGGCGGACATCTGCTCGGTGGCAGCGATGATGGCCACCTTGGGCATGGCGATTTCCAGCTTCTGGGCGGTCCGGATGAGGTAGTTGAGCAGCACGGTCTTCTGCTTGAGATCCGGGGCGGGCAAGATGGCCACGTCCCCCACGGTCAGCAGTTTGGGGTAGGTGGGCACCTCGATGACGGTGACGTGGGTCAGCACGGCGTCCTTGTCCATGAGGCCCTCTTCCTTGTTCAGGATGGCCCGCATGTACTTGTCGGAACTGACCAGGCCTTTCATCAGCAGGTTGCCTTCGCCCTGGTTGATGAGCTTGACGGCCAGTTTGGCGGCCTTCATCTCGTCGGCTTCCTGGACGATGGAAAAGCGGCCGGGATCGATCCCGTGGTCCTGGCAGTTCTTGAGGATGACGGCTTCGTCGCCGACCAGGGTAGCCTCGACGATCCCGAGAGCGACCGCCTCGTTGACGGCTTCCACGGTGTGCGCGTCGTTGGCGAAGGCCGCCACGAGGCGCTTCTTGGGTTTGGACTTGACGGCTTCGACAACCTGGTCCAGCTTGGTGATCGGCATGATATCCTCCTGATAAATATAGTATTCAGTTGATTTCGGGTCGACCGGCGGGAAGCTCGGGGCATCAGGCTTCCCTCGGTCGGGTCAAACGATCGCGGTAAAAAAAAGGGGCGGCGCTCGCCGCCCCTTTCCGGCTTACTTGGTTTCGCCAGGCTCCATGGTGTCGAATTCCTCCGACTCCCTCTTGCTCTGCCAGACGGCCCAGCCCACGAGCACCACGCCCACCAGGGCGATGACGAGGCCCACGGGGCGGGCGCCCTGCTGGAAGCCGGGGATGATGCTGGCCACCTTGGCCATGTCCCCGGAAACGCTGAACTGGAGCACCAGGCCCAGCGTCAGCAGGCTGACCATGTTCATGACCTTGATCAGCGGGTTGATGGCGGGGCCGGCCGTGTCCTTGAGCGGGTCGCCGACCGTGTCGCCGGTGACGGCCGCCTTGTGGGCTTCCGACCCCTTGCCGCCGTAGACGCCGTCTTCGATCATCTTCTTGGCGTTGTCCCAGGCGCCGCCGGCGTTGGCCATGAACACGGCCAGGAGCTGGCCCACCAGGATCATGCCGGCCAGGAAGCCGCCCAGGGCGAAGGGACCGAGGAGCAAACCGACCAGGAGGGGAACCAGGATGGCCATGAGGCCAGGCCCGACCAGTTCCTTTTGGGCGGTGAGGGTGCAGATGTTGACGACCTTGCCGTAGTCGGGCTTCTTGCTGCCCTGCCAGATTTCAGGGTCGCGGAACTGGATGCGGCACTCCTGGACGATGTGGTAGGCGGCCCGCCCCACGGCGCGGATCAGCATGCTGGAGAACAGGAAGGGCACGGCGCCCCCGATGAGCAGCCCGAGGAAGACGCTGGGCGCGGCGACGGAGAGGAAGCCGGCCACCTTGTCGTACTGCAGGACGGTCATTTCGGCGATCTTCTCCTCGCTGCCCACCGCGATGACGGCGATGAAGCTGGAGAAGAGGGAGACGGCCGCGATGACGGCGGAACCGATGGCGATGCCCTTGGTTTCCGCCTTGGTGGTGTTCCCGACGGCGTCCAGGTCGGCGAGGACCTGGCGGGCCCGCTTGTAGGAGCCGGGCTTTTCCTTTTCCATCTCGTCCTTGTCGTAGCCCATCTCGCCGATGCCGTTGGCGTTGTCAGCCACCGGGCCGAAAACGTCCATGGAGATGGTGTTGCCCGTCAGCGTCAGCATGCCGATGCCGGTCATGGCCACGCCGTAGGCCACGAAGATCGGGCCCGTGCCCGCGTAGCAGAGGACGGAAAGGAAGACGGCGGCCGCGATGACGGCGATGGCCACGACCGTGCTCTCGTAACCCACGGCGAAGCCCTGGATGATGTTGGTGGCGTGGCCGGTCTTGCAGGACTTGGCCAGGCTCTTGACCGGGGCGTGCGAGGTGTGGGTGTAGTAGCTGGTCACCTTGTTGAGGGCGATGGCCAGGATGACGCCGATGAAGCAGGTGATGGCCGGGCGCCAGTCGACGCCGGGCATGCCGAAGGTGTACCAGGGTCCGGTGAGGAGGTCGTGGGTGGCCGGGTCCCAGCCGGGGAAGCCGGTGGCGGCCATGGGGTTGCCCTGGATGTAGGCCTTGTCGAAAACCAGGTACTGCCAGCCCAGGAGAACGAAACCCAGGACGCTGATGGCCGACCCGATCCAGAAGCCGCGGTGGACGCTCTTGAGGGCCGTGTCGGAGGTGTCGTCCGCGCCGGCGCGGACGGTGTAGGTGCTGATGATGGACCCCAGCACGCCGATGCCGCGGACGAGGAGCGGGAAGATGACGCCCTTGTGCCCGAAGGAGGCCATGCCGAGGATCATGGCGGCCACGATGGTGACCTCGTAGGATTCGAAGATGTCGGCGGCCATCCCGGCGCAGTCGCCCACGTTGTCGCCCACGTTGTCGGCGATGGTGGCGGCGTTGCG
>CAYTBK010000310.1:0-2708 GCA_964436005.1 uncultured Acidobacteriota bacterium | reverse complement strand
GTCGACGCCCACCTGGGCATGAGCCTGACCTTCAACTACTTCAAGAACGTGCACGGCCGCAACGGCATCTACAACGACGGCAAGGGCGTCTACTCCCGCGTCCACTACGGCCGCCGGTACAACAACGCCTTCTGGTCCGACTCCTGCAAGTGCATGACCTACGGCGACGGCGACGGCTCCGTGCTCAGCCCCCTGGTCTGCATCGACGTGGCCGCCCACGAGATGAGCCACGGCCTCTGCGCCGCCACGGCCAAACTGGTCTACAGCGGCCAGTCCGGCGCCCTCAACGAGTCAAACTCCGACATCTTCGGCACTTGCGTCGAGTTCTACGCCAACAGCGCCAAGGACACGCCCGACTGGCTCATCGGCGAGACGATCTACACGCCCGCCAAGGCTGGCGACGCCCTCCGCTACATGGACCACCCGGCCAAGGACGGCTACAGCATCGACCACTACTCCAAGTACACCAGTTCCATGGATGTGCACTACACCTCCGGTTTGGCCAACAATTTCTTCTACCTCCTGGCCAACGGCGGCACCAACGACACCTCCAAGATTGCCGTCGCCGGCATCGGACTGGCCAAGGCGGAGCGGATCTGGTTCGTGGCCCTCACCGGCTACATGACCTCCACCTGCACCTTCGCCGGGGCGCGCACGGCCACCGTCAACGCCGCCACGCAGCTCTACGGCGCGGGCAGCGTGGAAGTGCAGCGCGTGCAGGCAGCCTGGACGGCCTGCGGCGTCAACTAGAACCCTTTCAACCACCACTTCTTTGGACGGCGCCTTGCGGCGCCGTCTTTTTTTTGCGCCATGCGGTTTTTTCCGGCGCCGCCATGTTTGGAGTCAGGGCGTCCGGTTACGCTGTCCGGTACGGAATCCCGGTTCCGGAAGAAGCGTCGTTCGGGCGGATGGGCCATTGCAATCGGTTTTCACGAATATCTGGGCGGCGCCGAAGCCGCTGGCCCATGGAGTGCGGCAGCGAGCTTGCGAGCTGCCGCTTTGTTCTCGGCGCAGCCTGCGGAGCGTCGCGGCCGAGACTGGGGTAGCCCGCCCCTCGCCGAGGGGCGGGCCTCTCCCGTGGCACTTTTCCCCGTTTTGTGTTCCCGGAGCCGCCCCTCGGCGAGAGGCGGCGTACCGCGCTACGGCGGCCTCCGCGCCGCACTAGAAGGTTTTCATCATGGCCCCAGGACAGCCGGCATCCCTGAAGGGGATGAACATCAGATGCTGTCCAAGTGGAAAAATCCTGACTGTCGTACGTGAATCCCCTTCAGGGATTCCTCTCCGGATGGCGTGTTTGCCCGGGGTCGGCGAAACGCCGACCCCGGGCTGCAGTGTTCCACGCCTGTGGCGTGAGGAAGGTCTGCTTACCGCTTCAGACCTGACCCAGTGCAACGCTGTCCCGCACTGTCGCGCTGGGTGGGCCGTGCTCCAGAACCCTGCCTTCGGGTGCGCCTTCCGGCGTAAGGCGCCTACGACGTCCGCCGTGGCGGAAAATCAATCTACCGGAATCGCGAAACGGAAGAGATTCCCCGTTGTCCGTCGTATGATGGGTTTCACATCAGCGATGGTGCACTTTTCCGTTTCGAAGGGGTTGGCATGGCTTATCATTTTGTCCGCGTTCTCGTTGTTGTTGTTTCCCTGCTGGCGGCGGGTTTCGTTCCCGCGGCCGGGTCGGCCTCGCCCGGCCCCTGGCCGGGTCTGGAACCCGGTCCCCATGCCGTCGGCTTCCGCGTCGTCCAGGCTAGCGACGACAGCCGTTCCTTCCCGGACCCGCAGGGCACGTCGACAAGATACATCTCCCGCGCCATCCAGGTCTGCGTCTGGTACCCGGCCGCACCGAAACCCTCCGGCCGGGCCATGACCTTTGCGGACTACGTCGACCTGCTGGCCTGGCGGCCCGCTCCCTCCGCCAACGCCGCGGCTTCCCTCCGGGACGCCAAACTGGGCTACCTCCAGGGGGTGACCCCCCTGTGCTCCCCCCCCGACCCGGCGCGGATGGCCCGGCTGCTGCAGGAACCGGTGCGGTCGCACCGGGACGCCCGGCCGGCATCCGGCTCCTTCCCCGTCCTGCTGTCGGCCCCGGGGTCAGACTACCCGGCCTTCGACAACTGGGCCCTCTTCGAGTACCTGGCCAGCCACGGCTACATTGTCGTCGCCAGCCCCTCCTGCGGCGGCGAGACCCGCCGGATGGGCAACGACGCCCTGGGGCTGGACGCCCAGGCCCAGGACCTGGCCTTCCTGGCGGCGCACGCCCGGACCATTCCCCAGGCCGACCCGGAGCGCCTCGGCACCATCGGGTACAGCTGGGGCGGGCTGTCCAGCCTGCTGTACGTCGTGCGGGACAGTCGGGTGAAGGCCGCCGTCAGCCTGGACGGAGCGGAGCGAATGGCCGCCCTCCTCGGGCTGGCGCACGGGTTCCCCCAATTCGCGCCCGAGCGGCTGCGCATCCCCTGCCTTCTCCTCCGCTGCGCGCCGGACCAGTCGCTGCCCGGTTTCGGAGACTTCTCCTTCCAGGAGCAGAGCCCCTACGCCACCCTGGTCCGGGCCACCGTCCCCGGCGTCCTCCACCACGAACTGGCCGCCCTGCCGCTGGCCCTCCGCCTGGCGGCCCGGGGAGCGGAAGGGCGGGACGTGCCGTCCGTCGTCGCCGCCGGGGAGAGCGTCGCCCGGTTGATCAAGGCCTTCTGCGACCTGTATCTGAAGGGCCG
>CAYTBK010000309.1:0-2711 GCA_964436005.1 uncultured Acidobacteriota bacterium | reverse complement strand
TCACCCTCTCAGCCCATTACTCCATTTTTCGCCCCTCTTTTTCTGGGAACTTCGGGCTAGTCCGCCGCCCCGCCGCCGGCTTTGCCCCGGCGGCGGGGATTTTCGCTCCGCCGCTCAGTGGGCGGCGATGAAGGCGTCCAGTTCCGCGTGCCAGGCGTCGGGCTCCAGCGTGCCGGGGACGGTCTCCTCTCCCAGGAGCAGGTCGACGAGGTGGCGGGGGCGCTTCCCGCCCAGGAACATGGACTTGACGCAGGAGACGCAGTAGACGGCCACCTCTTCGGCGGGCATTTCCGCCGCCCGCCGGGCCATCTGGGCCTTCACGTCCTCCACGGGCAGCGCGCCGTAGAAGCTGTCCCCGCAGCAGGTGGCGGATTCCCGCGTCCGCTCCGGTTCCACGACCCGGATGTTCATGCGGCGCAGCAGGGCCCGGACGGCTTCGTGCACCGCCCCCCGGCCCCGCGTGGGGCAGGCGTCGAGGACGGCCATGGCGGTCCCGCCGTAGTCGGGCAGGGGGATTTCCTCCCACGACGCCAGCAGTTCCCACAGGGAGACTGTGTCGGAAGCGGTGTAGTTTTCCCGGTAGCGCCGGTCGCAACCGGGGCAGACGTTGACGACGCGGGTGCCGGCGGGCAGGTCGGGCCGGTTGTGGCAGCAGGCGTCCAGGAGCCCGACCTCCCCCAGTCGGTCGCGCAGCAGGGCGTGCAGCTTCCCGGCCAATTGCGGCTTGGTCATGAGCAGGGCGCAGCCGGGAGCGAAAAGGTAGGTCATGCGGGGCGCCTCCAGGAGAAAATCAGAAAGCGGATTTTATCACCTTTTGCGCTCGACCTGTCTGCCCGCGCCCGCCGGAATTTGGTTCTCGTCATGCCGGTTTGCCCGTCAGGGCATCAACCCACATCGCGGACAGCAACGGTTCGTCCCGGTCGGGTGGTTGATTCCCTACGGGAAACAGCCGGGTCTGCCTTTCGGACTATGGGCATCGATTCCCTACGGGAAAATTGTGCGACGGCGAGCGGGTGTAGGCGCCGGACGCCGGCCGGCGCACCCCCGTTCCGCGTTGTCGCGTCGATGCCGCCGACGTTCGAAATCCGATCGTCGGGGAAACGCCTCCGCGTTCGGCGCTCCGGCGCCCTTCCCGGGCGCCTGTCCATCAAAAAAACCACTAATCTCACTAAAATTGAATGATTAGCGAGATTAGTGGTTGTCATGCCTCTGGTTGGTGCCTTTCCTGCCGGCCGGGGAGGCCGTCGGCGGAGGCCTGCCACTCGTCCCTGAGGATGCCGCAGACCACCAGGTCCTCGTAGCGGTCCCACTTCTTCTCGTGCTGGCGGAGCATGCCCTCGCGGGTCATCCCCAGCTTGCGCATGACCCGGCCCGAAGCCTCGTTGCGCAGGAAGCGGCTGGCGAAGACGCGGTGCAGGCCGAGTTCGGCGAAACCGTAGCGGAGCACGGCCCGGCAGGCCTCGGTGCAGTAGCCCCGGTTCCAGAAGGGCACGCCGATCCAGTAGCCCAGTTCCGCCCGGTCGAAGACGGGCTCGACCACCAGCCCCACCGCGCCGGCCAGCGCCCCGTCCGCCCGGCCGGTGACGGCGAAGACGGCCTGTTCCCCGGCCTCGAAACGGGGCGCATGGGTGGCGATCCACTCCGCCGCCATGCCTTCGTCGTAGGGGTGGGGGATGCGCAGGGTGGTGTCGGCGACGCGCCGGTCGCCCGCCAGTCGGGCCACGGCGGCGGCGTCGCCGGCCGCGAAGGGCCGCAGGAGCAGGCGTTCGGTTTCGAGGGTGGGCGGTGCCTTCATGTTTCCGTCCACATTGTCTGGATGGGGTAGCGGGGGATCAGGCCGTCGCCCGTGACCAGCGGCAGGCCTTCCGCTTGGGCCTGAGCCACCAGCAGACGGTCGAAGGGGTCCCGGTGGATGTCGGGCAGGCGGGCCACCCCCGTCGCGTGGTGGAACAGCACTGGCAAAGGTTGAAAGGCGTTGCGCACCATGTGGCGTTCGACGAACCCTTCCAGATCTCCCGAGCGCACCGTCAGGCGGCCCAGGCCTGCCTTGATGGACATCTCCCACACGCTGGCCGCGCTGAGGAAGGCGATGGTCTGCCGGGAGGCGATGATGTCGGCGATGCCTTCGGGCAAGCGGGGGTCGTCCAGGATGAACCAGAGAAATGCGTGGGTGTCCAGCAGGATTTTCATTTTTCAAATGATGCCAGGAGTTCTGCGGGGAGTTCGTCCTCGAAGTCGGCCGACATCTCCGCTTCCCCTTTCGCGGAACCCGGAACCCGGTCCTGTGCGGGTGTTCCCACGGGCACGAGCTTCACCACCGGCCGGCCGGCCCGGGCGATCAGGACCTCGTCCCCGGCCAGGGCCGCCTCGATCAGTTCGGAAAGCTTGGCCTTCGCCTCGAATACATTCATCTGGACGGACATGACACCCTCCGGCTTTGTTCCCGGCCTTTCCTCGCTACTTCTGTATTAATTTTAGTCCAACTGGCTGACCAAGTCAACGCTGCGGACTCGGGGGCCGCGCCAAGAGGAGCGTATCCATTGCTTGCCGGGCTGATAGCCTTCCGGCCGGGCCGGCTCAGCGCGAACCGCGCCGGCGGCCCCGGCGGCCCTGGCCGGCGGAGGCCGCCCGCGGGGCGGGGCCCGGCGCGGCGTCTCCCTCGTCCAGGGCGAAGACGCCCTCCTCCATGAGGGCCATGAGGGTGCGGCGCA
>CAYTBK010000308.1:0-2724 GCA_964436005.1 uncultured Acidobacteriota bacterium | reverse complement strand
GGCCCAGGACGTCGACGAGCTTGACGCGGATCTTGCCCTTGCTGGTGCGGAGGAACGGGAAGAGCTTGGGGCATTCTTCCTGGGAGAAGGAGGCGAAGTAGTCGAACACCTGGTCGCAGTAGCGGATGCTGCCCAGTTCGCTCACCAGTTCGTCCAGTGCGCCGGGACGGCCGACGCGGTAGAGGGCGAAATCCAGGGCCAGCTGGTTGCGCCGCTCCATGGAGCGTTCGCGGGCCGCCTCGAGCGTTTCCCGGTACTCTGACCTGGCCAGGCGGGCCAGGCCTTCGGCGCCGGCCATCTGCATCCCGGTGATCTTGTGGTCCAGGGCGCCGACGAAGAGCTTCTCCGCCCGCGGGTCGCCGATCATGGCCAGGGCCTGCAGGCATTTCACCTGGAGGTCCTCGGGCAGGGACGCCGGCATGACCTTCATGATCTTCTGCCGTTCCTTGACCCCGGCCTGCAGGATGTCCATGAGCGGCGGCACGGCCTCGGTGCAGCGGAGGAGGCCGCAGACCAGGATCGCCTCGTCGTGCACCGGCTTGTCGGGGTCGTTGATGAACGGCACCATGACGGCGCAGACGGACGGGTCGGCGATTTTGTAGAAGGACCGGAAATATTCGATCTTGATGTCGTTGCGCAACTCGCCGGGCAGCGCCTCCTTCATGGCGCCGACGGCGGCCTGGCCGCGCAGGATGCCGAGGCTCATGACCGCGGCTTTGCGGACCCCGTTCGACGGGTCGTTCAGCCGTTCCGCCAGGGCCTGGACGGCGTCCGGGGAAACCTGCACGTACGGTTCCACGATGAGGTCGTTGAAATTGCTGTCGAAGGGGTTGAGGAAGGAGAGCACCTTCTTGCTCCCCGCCACGAAACCGCCTTCGTCGAGCACGTAGAGGCGGATGATGGCGCTGATGGCGGTTTTCCGGATGCCGTCGTCGGCGTCGGCCGTGAGCCGGACGAAGACGGGCAGGGCCCGCCTGTCGCGCATCTGGTTCAAGGCGACCAGGACGGCGGCCCGAACCTTGACTTCCTGGTCGCCGGAGGCCTCGATGAGGGCCGGGACGGCGGAACGGACCTCGTTTTCCCCCAGGAGCCGGGCGGCTTCCTCGCGGCGGTCGGCGTCCGGGTGCTTCAGGTCGAAGATCAGCCCCTGCACCGAGATCTTCCTTACCTGCTGCTGTGTGGCCGCAATCGTGAACATGGAAACCATGAGCACCGACAACGCAAAACCTGTAGCTCGCTTCAACTCGCTTCTCCTTGCTGCGTGATTTGGTGTATCGCGGTGACGCGGACAAAGACGCGGCCAGTCTACACCATCCGGCCGCCCCGGTAAAGACGGTGACGAGCCGTTTGCTTTCGGGCGCCTTTCCATACTATCCTTCCCGCTGCGGCCGGCGGCCGCAGGAATTTTGCCAAAGGAACGAGCCGACCGATGAAAGTTTTTGCCCTGGGCGACCTGCACCTCCCGTCGTCCCGCCCCAAAACCATGGAGATATTCGGGGAGGCGTGGCGGGACCACCCGGCCAGGATCGCGGAAAACTGGAGACGCCTTGTCGGAGACGGCGACCTGGTCGTCGTGCCGGGCGACATCTCCTGGGCCATGCGGTTGGAGGAAGCCGAGGCGGACCTGGCCTGGCTCGGGGCGCTGCCGGGAACGAAAGTCTTGCTGAGGGGGAACCACGACTACTGGTGGGCCTCGGCGTCGAAAATCCGGAAAGTGCTGGCCCCGTCCATGGCCCTGCTGCAGGGCGCGCCCGTCGCGGTGGGCGACGTGGTCGTGGCGGGAACGAGAGGATGGCGCTGCCCCGGTTCTTGGGAGTACCAGAACGGGGAACTGGCTGTATTTTCCCCGGAGGACGAGAAGATCTACCGACGGGAGGCGGGACGCCTTGCGCAGTGCCTGGACGGCCTGGGCGACATTTCCGGAAAGCGGCTGGTCATCGCCCTGCATTTCCCCCCCTGGAACGAGAAAGGCGAGCCGAGCGAGTTCTCCCGCCTGATCGCCGGGTATCCGGGGGCGGCCTGTGTCTACGGCCACCTGCACGGCGAGCCGCCCATCGCCGCCGCTTTCCGGGGCGACCGCGACGGCGTGCGCTTTCACCTGGCCAGCGCCGACGCCGTGGGCTTCGCCCCCCTGGAACTCGCCTGGCCCTAGCCGCGTATATCTGGGTGGAAAACACCCGGCCTTCCTGATATCCTTGGCCGTTTTGCCGGGCCGGCGGGTTCGGCGGTCAATCGGAATGCCGGAGCGAGGGGTGATGAAGACGCAGGAAAACGGGAAGCGCTCTGCCCGCGGCAGAAAACAGTCCCGCCGGGCGAAAATTTGGATGGCCGGCGCCGCGGCGCTGGTCGTCGCCTTGCTGGTCGCCGGCCTGATGATCCGGAGCCGTGTTTACCACGCGCTGTGGACTCCCTTTCGAGGCTACCCGGGCGCTTTCGCCCAGGTTTCCATCCACCAGGGCATGACGTCGGAGGAAATTGCCGGCGCCCTGGAGAAGGAGGGCGTGATCGCGGACGGCTGGATCTTTGCGAAGTACATCGCCTGGAAGGGGCTGGACGCGAGGATCCCGCAGGGCGTCTACCGCTTCGACCGGCCCATGACGGGGCAGGAGGTGGCGGAAAAGCTGGTTCGCGGGGACGTGTTCCGCATCAAGGTGACCTTCCCGGAAGGCTGGGCCGCCCACCAGATGTTCCGCCGGCTGGAGGCGGCCGGCATCGGCAAGTACG
>CAYTBK010000307.1:0-2727 GCA_964436005.1 uncultured Acidobacteriota bacterium | reverse complement strand
AAGCGGACGGCGGAGATCATCCGGCAGGCCGCCGAAGCCAAGGGGCGGCCGAGCCCGGAAGAGCGCCAGATCGGCGACTACTACGCCAGCCTCATGGACGAGGCGGCCATCGAGAAGAAGGGCCTGCAACCCCTGCAGCCGATCCTCCGGCGCATCGCCGACATCGGGGACCGCGCCGGGCTGGCCCGCTACCTCGGCACCACCCTGTGCGCCGACGTCGACATCCTCAACAATACCAACCTGACCACCGCCAACATTCTCGGCCTCTGGGTGGCCCAGGACCTGAACCGGCCCGACCGCTACGTGCCCTTCCTCCTCCAGGGCGGGCTCGGCCTGCCCGACCGGGAGTACTACCTCGACCCGAGCCCCCGCATGGAGGCGCTCCGCCAGCAGTACCGCCGCCACATCGCCGCGGTGCTCCAGCTGGCGAAGGTCGCCGACGCGGACGCCCGGGCGGAGCGGATCTTCGGCCTGGAGTGCCGCATCGCCCGGTGCCACGCCAGCCGCACGGAAACCGGCGACATCCAGAAGGGCAACAACCCCTGGACCCGCCAGGACTTCGACCGCAAGGCGCCGGGGCTGGACTGGGGCGCCTACCTCGAGGCCGCCGGCCTGGCCGGCCAGGCCGACTTCATCGTCTGGCAGCCCGGCGCCGTGGCGGGCATCTCGGCCCTGGCGGCTTCCGAGGCGCTGGACACCTGGAAGGACTACCTGTCCTTCCGGGCCGTCGAGCACCTGGCCGGGTGCCTGCCCCGGGCCTTTTCGGAAGAGGCCTTCGCCTTCTACGGCCAGGCCCTCGGCGGCGTGCCCGAGCAGCGCGCGCGGTGGAAGCGGGCGGTGGACGCCACCAGCAACGTGCTCGGCGAGGCCGTGGGCAAACTTTACGTCCAGAAGTACTTCCCCCCGTCCGAGAAGGCCCGCGCCCAGGCCATGGTGCGCAACATCATCGAGGCCTTCCGGCAGCGCATCGACAGGCTGGACTGGATGGCCCCGCAGACCAAGGCCAAGGCCAAGGCCAAGCTCGACGTGCTCGTCGTCGGCGTGGGCTACCCGGACAAGTGGACCGACTACGCCGCTCTGGAAATCGTGCGCGGCGACGCGGCGGGCAATTTCCTGCGGGCGGAGCAGTTCGAGCGGAAGCGGAGCCTGGCCCGGCTCGGCCAGCCGGTGGACCGGTCGGAGTGGGTCATGACCCCCCAGACGGTGAACGCCGTGAACCTGCCGGCCATGAACGCCATGAACTTCCCGGCGGCCATCCTGCAGCCGCCCTTCTTCGACCCCGAACGCCCGGAATCGATGGACTACGGCGCCATCGGCTCCACCATCGGGCACGAGATCAGCCACAGCTTCGACGACCAGGGCTCGCTCTTCGACGAGAAGGGCCGGATCAGCAACTGGTGGACGCCGGCGGATTTCGAGCACTTCCAGGCCTCCGCCGCCAAGCTGGTCGCCCAGTACGACGCCTACCGCCCGTTCCCCGACGCGGCCGTGAACGGCCGGCAGACCCTCGGCGAGAACATCGCCGACGTGGCCGGCCTGGCGGCGGCGTACGACGCCTACCGGATGTCCCTGGGCGGGAAGGAGGCGACGGTGGTGCAGGGCCTCACCGGCGACCAGCAGTTCTTCCTGAGCTTCGGCCAGAACTGGCGGAACAAGGCGCGCGAGGCTTCGTTGCGCCAGCAGCTGCTGACCGACGGCCACTCCCCGGCCGAATACCGGGCGGACTGCGTCCGGAACCTGGACGCCTGGTACGCCGCCTTCGACGTGAAACCCGGCCAGAAGCAGTACCTGGAACCGGCCGACCGGGTGAAAGTCTGGTAGGAAGCCGGGCCAGCCCGGGGTGGATGTCGGACGGGAGGCGGACAACCCTCCCGTCCGTTTTTTTCGCGCACTTGCCAAGGCGCGCCCGCATTTGCTATAGTGCAGGGCCAGAGGAGAAAAGGCATGGCCAAAGAGCGCATCCTCGTCGTGGATGACGAACCCGGCGTCCGGTCTTCCCTGTCGGGGATCCTGAAGGACGAGGGCTACCGCACGGATTCCGCCGCTTCGGGCGAGGAGTGCCTGAAAAAGTGCGGCGGCACCCTGTACGACCTGATCTTCCTCGACGTCTGGCTGCCGGGCATGGACGGGCTGGAAACGCTGGCCAGGCTGTCCGAGACCCCCTTCTCCGGCGTGGTGGTGATGATCTCCGGCCACGGCAACATCGAGATGGCCGTCAAGGCGCTCCGCCTCGGCGCCCACGACTTCTGCGAGAAGCCCCTCTCCCTGGACAAGGTCCTGGTGACCGTCCAGAACGCCCTCCGCCGCAAGGAGCTGGAGGACGAGAACCGCCAGCTGCGCAACTTCCACCGCTACGACCTGGTGGGCTGCTCGGTGCCCATGGTGGCCCTGCGCAAGCAGGTGGAGCACATCGCCCCGACCAACGGGCGCGTCCTCATCTACGGCGAGAACGGCACCGGCAAGGAGTTGGTCGCCCGCATGGTCCACGCCAAGAGCCTGCGCAAGAACAAGAAATTCGTCGAAATCAACTGCGCGGCCATCCCCGATGACCTCATCGAGAGCGAGCTCTTCGGACACCGCCGGGGCGCCTTTACCGGGGCCGGCGAAGACCGCAAGGGCCGTTTCGAGGAGGCCCACGAGGGGACGCTCTTCCTGGACGAGGTAGGGGACATGAGCCTGAAGGTCCAGGCCAAACTCCTGCGTGTGTTGGAGGAAGAAAAGATCGAG
>CAYTBK010000306.1:0-2730 GCA_964436005.1 uncultured Acidobacteriota bacterium | reverse complement strand
CCGCACCGGCCGGTGCCACCAGCATGACAAGCCGGTGGTAGAGCTCGGCAGCCTGTCCAATTCTTCGTATGACTCTGTCGGCGAGTGGTTCCGCCATTAACGATCTCCTCCTGAACCGGGCTCGTTTGCTCGCGTTTCTTCAAGCCAGTGGTCAATGGCTCCTTTTCTGAAACGCCAGTGCCGGCCGATTTTCTGGGAGGGGATCTTGCCTTCCCGAACGAGCTTGTAGAGCGTCGACTTCGGTATTTTCAGGTAGGCGGCCAACTCTTCGATGGTCAGTACGTCACCTGGTTTTTCATCCATCAAGCGCACCTCTCTGGTCTCAAGGCAAAGTTCGACCCAGCATGCCTCATATCAAGCACATAATTTACAGTTATTGACAGTTGCTGTCAAGCGCTTTTGGAATCGCAGAGGGGAAAATCAGCGCCAGATTCCGCCGGTTAGCTCCTTGACGCTCCCGGTCCAGCGATCCCCCACCACGTAAAGCCAGGTCGGGAGAACGGTTCCGTTTATCCGGACGGGTACCAGGACGCGGCGGTAGAGGCAGGGACCACCGGGGTGAAACCCCTCCAGCCGGTCGATGGCCGGAAGGCGGGTTTCGGGATCGTCGAAGGCAAGAAGCTCCCCGTACACGGGGCCCCAGGGCGCGCCTGTGCCCTTCTTCGGGAGCCGGTCGGGGGTTGGCTCGGGATTGGACATGCGGGCCGTCACGTGCGCTTGTGTGGCCACGTCGGCGAGCGGATTGGTGGTCCCGACGGCGAGGATGTCCTCTTCCGGGACCTGCAGGACCGGGATTCCGGAGGATGTCTCGAAGAGGCGGCCGCGGACGACGGCGTCCTCCACGGTCAGGACGCCCCGGCAAAAGCGGTCGTGGTTCCAGAAACCGCGCTTCAGGGTGCCGTAGACGAAGAGTCTCAGCATTCCGCTTGTGTTCGCGTTTGAGGGTTTTGTTGGGTTCATTGCCTGGTTCATTGGGGTGTCTGTCATGGTTCCGCCCCCTTTCTCTCCTGGGCGACGAACTCGAAGGGCTCCACCGAATACGCGGCCAGGTCCTCGCGCCGGAACACCACCAGGCTCATGGGCGGGACCGGAAGCTCCCTCCAGCCCTTTTCCTCCGCCAGCACGGCGTCGAGATACGCCGGGTCCGACGCGTAGAGGACCGCCTTGCGGCGGGGATGCCACCGCATTTCCAAGGGCCTGTTCCCCTTGAGCACGATGACGGTTTCCGGATCGGTCCGGCAGGCGATGATGGCGGTTATCTGCCCGCGGCAGCGCCGGAGGCGCGCCTTAAACCGCTCGATATCCATGGCACCGTCCCGCGCGGCGTTTGCGGCCAGACGGAACAGAATCTCGCTGTCCACCTCGGCGAAGCGTCGCAGCTTCCAGCGGCGGAAAAGGTAATTGGCGTTGTAGATGGTGCCGTTGTGGGTGCCGATCACCTCCCCGGCGCGGATCGGGTGGTTGTTGCTGTTGACCTGTTCGTCCCCTCGGGTGCGCCACCGGGTATGGCCGAGCAGAAGCGTGGCGCGGTTGTTTATGCCGGCCAGGAGTTCGGCGAAGGCTTTGTCCATCACAAACCGCTCGGCCGTCACCGGGCGTTTGAAGAGACGGTGGCCACCGTCGACATCAAGCCACGCCGCGCCGGTGGCATGGGGACCGCGCTCCTCGCTCAGCAGCAGCAGGCGTGTGAAGAGCCAGGCGAGGTGCTCCCGCTCCTCGGCGCGCCGCCGTTTTTTTCCGAAGATGACGCCCGCGAGCCCGCACATCAGGGTTTCCCTCCCTGCGGATCGACGACAAAACCGCGGAAGACGCCCTCGGCATATTCCTTCGGGTGCTCCTCGATCCAGCGCGTGGCATCGGGCCAGCCGAGCTCTCCGGCCAACCGGGCGACGACCGGCCGGTCGAGCATGTTGGTCAGCCCCGAGAGCCGGACCGCGTCGATGCCCTGCCAAACAATGGCAGGAATTGGTATCCGCGCGGGTTTGTCGTCCTGCACCTCGGCAAGGCCGTTTTTGATCAGGGCATCGAGGAAGGATGCGGCCTTTTCCTCGGGCGTATCGCCCCGGACCGTAAGCTCGACGCCGGACAGCATCTTGGCGTTGCGCAGGACCATGTCGATGTAGTCCTCGAGGTCCCGCTGGTCGGAAAAGAGCGTGGCTCCTTTCATGGCCAGGACCACGTCCATCACCATCTCACCGCTGAAGACCTCGCCGTCGCCTTCCAGCGGCCGCCCGTCGAGGGCGGTGTTTCGAATCAGCACTCTCATGACGCGCCTCCTTGCGTCCCGCCGGTCTCGTCCCCCGAAAACGCCGGAGGCCGGGTTTCGGGCCCGGCCTCCGTGAGGGGTTCCGCCTTTGGGGCGGGTTGTTCGTCTGGTTTCACTCTGCCGCGTTTGAAGGCCGAGTCCCCCGGCAGGGCGGCGATCAGATGCTTGCGCGCGGTCTTGAACTCATCACCGATGAGCCCCAGGTGGAGCAGGAAGACCCGGAAGTCGTACCGGGCGCTTTGAGGATCGAAGGACCGCTTGCGGCTCGATGCGGCCCGGCCGTTCAGCGCCTTGGCCGCCACGGCCAGGACCAGTTGGATGTAGGCTTTCACCTTGCCCGCGTGGAGCGTCCCCTCGAACCAGCGGAACTCGACCGTGCCCCGGTACCAGACGTTGTGCAGGTTCACCCCGTGGTAGCGGGTGCTGTCATAGTGCTGGGGCTGCCGGTTGTGGTAGCCGTACCA
>CAYTBK010000305.1:0-2739 GCA_964436005.1 uncultured Acidobacteriota bacterium | reverse complement strand
CGTACTGCCTGATGCTCTGCGTCTTCTTGCCGGTTCCGGTGTAGATGACGAAGTCGCGCTTGCAGTTCTTGGAGAATTCCAGGGGCCAGACGTTGATGACGGACTTCGGACAGACGATCATGCCGAAGTCGTGCCTGTCCGCGCCGATGAGGGCGATGGTCGTCATGGACTTGCCAGTGCCCATGCCCATGTCCAGGACCGCTCCGTTGAGCCTGTGGAGCGTCCTGAACGCCTCCCGTTGGTGTCTCCACAGTGGTCTCTTGAGGAAGTCCTCATCGAGGTTGCGCATCTTCTCCTCGGCCTCGAGGTCGAACATGTCCCGCCCCGGGGTCGTCTTGACGTGCGGGAACAGGGCCGGCTCCTTCATGATGACCGGCCAGCCGAGGCGCTCCACCTCGGCCAGGGCCAGAGGGTCGGTGCCGGACCAACCGAAGCGGTGGGCCAGCTCGACGGTCTTTGCGCAGTTGAAGCTCGTCCATGCGGCGACGACGCAGTTCCACTTCGCCACCCACTTGCCGCGGAGCGCCCGGCTGACATCTCCGACCAGGCCGGGCCGGCCGACCTGGACACAGAGCAATCCTTGATGATGTCGTGCGTTGATCATTCTTGTCGCTTCTCCTCCATTTCTTTCAGGAGCTTCTTCAGCTCGTTGTTCTCCATTATCAGCATGTTGTTCTTTCCTCGAAGGTCGGCGTTGCTTTGCCTATATTCGGAAGCCTCTTTTCGATACCTCGAAACGGCGTCCACCTCGTCGGCAAATTCGTCTATATTGAAGACGACGAATTCCTTGAACATGGTGTACATCTTGATGCCGGCACCTATGGACGACGGAATCCTGGTCATCTTGGAAACTTGCCGCATCTCGTGCTTGACGGTCAGTCGCCCGAGATAGGCAAAGAAGAGGATGATAAATGCGAGGATCATGATAATGGGAAAAGGATTGCTACCTTCCATCATTTTTCAACTCCATACAGACAGGGTTGCTTTACTTTCTCCAGGATCTCCCTGGCGGTTTCTGCCGGGCGGCCCCGCTCGTCGTAGAGCTTTTTGTCGGGGGCGATGCCGCGGACATCACGGGCGACGTGGCCCGACTCGAGCGTCAGCACCTCCTTGGCCTGGCCTCTCTTCTCGGCTACAACCCAGAAGCGGTCGTTGACCAGCCAGAGCTTGAGGTCCGGCTTCTTCTCCTCCTTGACCGGATCGTCCCAGATGTAGGCCAGGAGCGCGCCGTACTTCTCGTCGGTGTCGTAGCCGGTCAGATTCAGGCTGGCCTCGGTCCCGTTCTTCTCGATCCACTTGATGGCCGTGCCCAGCACGCCGATCAGGTAGTTCCAGTTTCGCAGCTCATCCTTCCAGCAGTGCTTGAGCATGCAGGCCAGGAGTTTCTGCGTGGGGAGCTGGCCGGTCATGAGCTGATCGCGGGCGCTCCAGCCCACGATGGCCTCGTCCAGCTCCTTGTCGATCATCCGGCGCTCCTTCATCTTCGTGATGTAGATCGCCAGCGGCATGCTGATGGCGTCGAAGAGCAGGTATTCCGGATGCTCCGCCTCGAACCAGAACTGATTGTCCGTGCCGGCCTCGATGCGGTCCTCGATATAGATCTTGGCGTCGTTGGCGTACCGCTGGGCCAGGTCCAGGGCATGAATGTTCGGCAGCGGAGCGCCGCGCTTCCACACCTTGGCCCAAACGAAATCCACCAGCCCGTTGTGGATCCTGGTTCTCTTACCCAGGGCAATCGGAGTATTCGCACACAGCGCCTCCTCGGTTCTCCTGGCCCAGTTGATGATGCGCGTGCCCATGTCGTAGACCTCGGGCCGCGCCTTCCCTGCCGGGGACTTCTGCAGCAGCTCCGCGGCCGTGCGGGCCAGGATGATCGCACAGCCGCGGACCTTGAAGGACGACTCCACCTCCTTGGGCGGGAAGCCGAAGGCCCGGCAAGCCGGGCCCTTGGTACACTCGATGGCCGCCACTGGACTGTGGAATCTCGATCCACAGAATTCGCAGTAGTATTTATGCGCCATTGCTGTCCTGTTCCTTGTATTGACGTTCGTAAAGCTCGACCATTTCCTTGAGCCGCTTCTCGCAACGGATGGCGTGATTCATATCGTCGCCGTTGTAGACGACATGGAGGTCGACCTTTCCATCCGGCCCGACGAACGACTCGGCTTCCCTACTGTGCTTTACCGCATCGGCATAGGTGTGTCCGAACGCAATCTTCTCGTGGTAAAAGAAGAAAGCGGTCGGGTCCATCTTTACGTTGACGTGTATGGTTGTTCTCGTTGTCAGCATCTACCTCCTCCCGATTTTGTATTCTGCCGATGGCTCATCACAGGATGTGCTCGCGGCTTTGATTTTGGCCCAGCACTCGGGACAGCGGTAGTCCCTCGTCTTGCGCCCGCAGGTTGCGCACTGACGCAAGGGCGCCATGCCTTCCTCCCAGGACTGGGCCACGGATCTGCGTTGAACGAGTCTCGGATCCTCTTCGTCGCTCATCTCAGTAATCCCTGAATCGGTTTCTCCAATGGGCGAAGCGGGGGCTCAGAAGCGCCTTCGCCCCCGGTGTCCTTGTGGCCTTTGCCATTTCCGCGATGGATTCGATCACCTGTTGCCCGAACGACCTCGGTCCCGGGCTGGCCGCCGAGATTTCGGACGCCGTCTGCTGGAAGCGGTACTTGCGGGCATCTTCCTTCCAGGGGCAGACCGAGCCGCGCTTGCGGCGCGCGGCGGCCTCGTTGTTCG
>CAYTBK010000304.1:0-2757 GCA_964436005.1 uncultured Acidobacteriota bacterium | reverse complement strand
CAAGCGGGGCTACAAGTTCTCCACCTATGCCACGTGGTGGATCCGCCAGGCCATCACGAGGGCCATCGCCGACCAGGCGCGGACCATCCGCATCCCCGTGCACATGATCGAGACCATCAACAAGCTGATCCGCACTTCCCGCGCCCTGGTCCAGGAGCTGGGGAGGGAGCCGTCCTCGGACGAGATCGCCAAGCGCATGGGCATGCAGGTGGCCAAGGTGCGCAAGGTGCTCAAGATCGCCCAGGAGCCCATCTCCCTGGAGACGCCCATCGGGGAGGAGGAGGATTCCCATCTGGGGGACTTCATCGAGGACAACGCCGTGATGAGCCCCGCCGAGGCCGTCATCAACATCAACCTCAAGGAGCAGACCCTGCAGGTGCTGGGCACGCTCACCTCCCGCGAGAAGGAGGTCATCAAGATGCGCTTCGGGCTCGGGGACGGCAGCGAGCACACCCTGGAGGAAGTCGGCAAGAAGTTCAACGTCACGCGCGAACGCATCCGCCAGATCGAGGCCAAGGCGCTCCGGAAGCTGCGCCACCCCTCGCGGAGCAAGCGCCTGAAGCCGTTCCTGAGCAACTGAAAGGGGACGGCCGGTTCCGGTTCCGGGAAGGCGGCAGCGAAGCTTGCGCTGCCGCTTTCCATATGCAGAGGTGCACATGGGCAAGAATCTCTTCCGCCGAACCTTCGCCGTGCCGACCGTCGCGCTGGCCGCCTTCCTGTTCCTGCCGGCGCAGGCCGACCCGGCCGCCGTGAAGGCCCTGCTGGGCCGGGCCGGCATCCCCTCGAAGGCCGAACTCCGCGGCCAGGTGGACACCACGGGCTTCGCGGCGGACGCCGCCGTCATGGACAAGGTCCTGGCCCGCTCGCTGGAAGCGGCCCGCCCGCGGATGGCCCAGCTTCCCGAGGTGTACGGGGACGAGGGGAACGACCCCTTCGCCCTGGCCATCTGCCCGCACGACGACTACGCCTACGCGGGCCGGCTGTACGCGCTGGCCCTCCGGCAGGTCACGGCCAAGCGGGTCATCGTGTTCGGCGTCTTCCACAAGGCGAAGCCCTTCGGCTGCCGCGACCGGCTGGTCTTCGACGCCTTCCCGGCATGGCGGGGGCCCTACGGCGCCATTCCGGTCTCCGGCCTGCGCGCCGAGCTGCTGAAGAAGCTGCCGGAGGGTGACCGATTGGTGGACAACGACATGCACGCGGTGGAGCACTCGGTGGAAGCCGTGGTCTACTTCCTGCAGGCCTTTCACCGGGACGTGGAGATCGTGCCCGTCCTGGTGCCCTACATGGACTGGGACACCCTCGACCGGCTCGCCGGGTCCTTTGCCAACGCCCTCTCCGTGCTGCTGGAGGAAAAGGGCTGGACTCTGGGGCAGGACGTGGCCATCGTCTGCTCCGTGGACGGCGTTCACTACGGCGACGCCGGCTGGGGCGGCGTCAACTATTGCCCGTTCGGCTCCGACCTCGAGGGGTACCGCCGCGCCGCGGAGCAGGAGCGTTCCGTCGCCGGCAGCCTGGCCGGCCCGCTGGACCGGGAGAAGGCCCGGGCCTTCCTGGAGCGCTGCGTGGACCCGGCCGACGTCACCCGGTACCGCCTCACCTGGTGCGGCCGCTTCTCCGTGCCCTTCGGCCTGGACGTGGCCTCCCGGGTCGTGGAGATGCAGGGGCGGCCGCCCTTGTCCGGCACCCTGCTGGACTGCGGGACCAGCGTCAGCGAGGCGGGGCTGGACACGTCCGACCTGCCGGGCCTGGGCGCCACCGCCCCGGCCAATTTCCACCACTTCGTGGGCTACGCCGCCATCGGCTGGAAGTAGCGCCCGCCGTCGCGCCCGGCGAAGGCGCCTTCCGCCGGAAGGAGCACCCGCGGGCAGGATCTCGGGCGTCGGCTGCGCGCCACACTCCTGGACCTTCGGTTTTCGGCGCCGCCGTGCGGAACGGGCGCCCGGCGAAGGCGCCTTCCGCCGGAAGGCGCACCCGCGGGCAGACTGCCGGGCAAACGACTCTCCTCGCGCGACAGCGCGGAACGGGGGTGCGCCTTGCATCGCCAGGCGCCCACGGGCGGGATCTCGGGCGCATCGTGCGCCGCACTCCTGACTTTCGGCTTCGGCGCGGCTGCATCAATTCTCTTGTTTTCAATGGAAAAACACAAAAATGTAGAATGAAAATTAATCTTGACAACCGCAGGAAATAAGTTTACTTTCCGGTAAGTAAACAAACCGGAACGAGCCCCGCCCCTTCCGGACCGATCGAGAAGGAGCGTGCCCCGCATGACGAAGCATTCCCGCTGCCTACCGGAAACAGGAAAAAGTCCCCGGGCAAATCCCCGGCCCACCGACCGTGGCGAAGTCTGCCCGGCCTGCGGCGCCGCGACGGACAGCGGGGGCCGGGCCGGCTCCGGCCCGGTGTTCGACCCGGAGTGCAGCGTGCGGGACCGTCTGCTCCTGACCGCCGCCAACGTCTTCAGTTCGAAGGGTTACGCTTCCGCTTCCGTCAGCGAGATCGTCGCGGCCGCCGGCGTGACCAAGCCGATCCTCTACTACTATTTCCGGAACAAAGAAGGCATCTACCTGGAGATCCTGAAGACCGCCTTCGACGCCATGGATGTGGCACTGGGCAAACAGTACGACCAGGCCACGGTCAAGGAGAAGATGCTGGCCCTCTTCGACGACATCGTCGCCCTCTGCCAGGCCCACTCGGCGGTCCTTCGCCTCATCCACGCCATCTACTACGGCCCGCCCCAGGGGGCGCCCCACTTCGACT
>CAYTBK010000303.1:0-2777 GCA_964436005.1 uncultured Acidobacteriota bacterium | reverse complement strand
CGCGCCGCGGCCTGCCGGCAATCCCCGCAACCCGTTTCCCATCCGCAAATCACAACGCTACCCCCCAAACCCCATCCTCGTTCGTGGCCTTCGTGCACCTCGTGTTCCAAACTCTTCTCCCCGAGCCGGTTGGCCGGTCGCGGCCCGGCCTCCGCCGCCCCGCCGGGGCGGTATCCGTTCAAACGCGGCTTCCGGGTCGAATAGACGATGCGCAGGTGAGTTTAATGAATGTGTGGGACCTGGGCTGCTCCGTCGTGTCGAATCGCCCCGCGGAGCGGGGCTCCGGGGCTGTGGGCGCACTTTTCCCAGGGCTCGGGCGCGGCGCCCTTCGCCCTGGGCTACCGGCCAATCGCCCGCTGCGCGGGCTCACAATCGCGGAAACACGACCGCTAATCGCACCAATCATTCATTTTTAGTGAGATCAATAGTTCATTCCGATGTCTCGCTTCCATGGAAAGTGCCCGGCTCGGGCTGCTCGTTCATGATCCGGCAGACGTGCCGGTAATCCCCGCAACCCGTTTCCCATCCGCAAATCACAACGCTACCCCCCAGACCCCATCCTCGTTCGTGGCCTTCGTGCGCCTCGTGTTTCCAAACACGTCTCCCGCGCGGGTCGGCCTCCGCCGCCCCGCCGGGGCGGTATCTGTTCAAAACGCGGTTTTCCCGGGGGTGGGGCCCCCCCCCGCGGGGCCCCCCCCCGCCCCGATCAAACGGCGCGGCCCGGCCCCGGGACCCGGGGGCCCCCCCGCCGGCGGGGCCACCCCCGGCTGCTATCCATCGGCCCTGCCGGGCCGATGCACGGTTGCGCCGACGATTTTCCCGCGGCCCGCCGGGGATTCGGCGGCCACGCTCCCGGCCGGCTGTTCTCTGCGAACGGGCCACAACCAGTAATCTCACTAATCATTCATTTTAGTGAGATTAGTGGTTAACCTTCCACCGGTGGCGAAAAAGGTGCCGCTACATAAAGCCCGCACTGATTTTCTCCACAACTTGTTTCCCATCAGACAGTCATAACGCAAGCGCCTGGGCCCCATGCTCCCTGGTGGCCTTCGTGCGCCTCGTGTTCGGGACGCGTCTCCCCGCGCCGGTTGCCGAAACCGGCGTCTCGCGGACTCGCCGCCGCGCTCCTGGGCCTTCGGCGCGCTGACGCGAAGGGGCAAAACATGTTATGCTCTGACGACGAGAGCCGGACACCCGGCCGGGTTCCCAGCATTCGAAAGGAGCGCCCCTTGAACCAAAACCACCAGGTTTCCCGATGGCAGAATCTGGCCGTCATGGCCAGCGTCGGCACGTCCCTTGGCTACCTGTTCTACTCGGTGGCGGGCCTTGTAATGATGCAAGCATATCCAAGTCAAGACAGATGGGAGCTTGTTTGCGTCTTCGCCGCCATCGGATTGTCGGCCTTCTCCTGTGCCGTCGGCATGGTCATGACCATCCGGAAATCCAAACTCTCTTACGGGCTGGAAGGGACTGTGCAGATCGTTTTCTGCCTCATTTTCGCCATGCTGGCCCTGATCGGAATCGTCCGCGACGAGGAGGTGGATTCATCTCTGGTGCTCAAACTCATACCGCTGGCCGCATCCGGCCTGACGGCGTATCTGTGCTTCTTTTCGATTGCGCTGGAACGAAAATACGCAACAAGGGGTGGAAGTGAAAACCAACCGGAAATCACAGAATAGGAGCTGATATGGGGCATGTCGTGGTGACGGGGGCGGGCGGGTTCGTGGGCACGGCCCTATGCCGCGCCCTGCGCGCGTCCGGAAGGGACGTCGTCGCCCTGGTGCGGCCGGGGGCGGGGTCCGCGCGCGAAGGGGGTCGGACGGCGGTCTGGGACCCCTCCGCCGGCCTGTTCCCCCTGGATGTCCTGGTGGGCGCCGAGGCGGTCTTCCATCTCGCCGGCGCCGGCATCGCCGACGGTCGGTGGACGCGGGAGCGCCGGCGCGTGATCCGGGACAGCCGCGTCCAGGGCGCGTCGCTCCTGGCCCGCGCCCTGGCGGGCGGGCCGTCGCCGCCCCCGCCGCTCCTCTGCGCGTCGGCGGTGGGGTATTACGGGTACCGCGACCGCGGCGAACCGCAGAGCGAGGCCTCCCCCGCCGGGGATGGCTTCCTGGCCGAGGTCTGTTGCGACTGGGAAGCGGCGGCCGGACCCCTGGCCGCCGCCGGCAGGCGGGTCGTCTTCCTCCGCTTCGGTACCATCCTGGCCGAGGGGGGAGGGATGCTGAAGAAGGTCCTGCCCCTGTTCCGGTGGGGGCTGGGCGCCCGGTTCGGCCGCGGCATGCAGCCTTTCCCCTGGGTTTCCCGGGAGGACGCCGTGCGCTCCGCCCTGTTCCTCCTCGACCAGCCCGACCTTTCCGGTCCGGTGAACGTGGTCGCGCCCGCCCGGGACACCAACGCCACTTTCACCCGGGCGCTGGCCCGCCAGGCGCACCGGCCCGCCCCCTGGGCCATCCCCGCCTGGGCCGTCCGCCTGCTCTTCGGCCAGATGGGACGGGAACTGCTCCTGGGCGGCGTCCGGGTCGAACCGGCAAAACTGGCCCGGGCCGCCTTCCGCTTCGCCAGGCCCGAACTGGCTTCCGTTTTCTCCTGATCCAGGTCGACAGATTCGGGTTTTCGAAAAAGAATTTAGGGAGTTTCAAAGAAAAAGCTTGTTTTTTGCCCAATATCATGTATTTTCATGCTGTGCATGCGGCCGCCACCCACCCCTCGGCGGCCTTGGTTTGGTAAGTGTGGTTCGCGTCGGGCCGATGGTTCCGTTTCCGAGCTGCGACTTCCGAAGA
>CAYTBK010000302.1:0-2798 GCA_964436005.1 uncultured Acidobacteriota bacterium | reverse complement strand
TTCTGAACAGCTCGCGCTGGGCCCGGAAGACCCAGAACACCCGGGCGTCGTCGGGCAGCCGCGCGTAGGAGCGCGGGCCCGACTGGCTGTTTTCGCCGAAAGAGACCTTGAACACCCGCCCGTTGCCGAGTTCGAACACCACGTCCGTGACCGGCGGGTCCAGGCCGTAGAGCTTGAGGGCCTCCGGGGGCGCCTCGTACACCTTGTCGTACTCCAGGGAGGCCAGGGCCTTGCACCGGGACTCCCAGAGCGCCGCGTCGGCCGGGGCCGCGACGGGCTTCTCCTGCACCCAGGCCTTGCCGTTGCGACAGGCGGACACCTCCGCCCCGCCGTCCAGGACGGCCACGCGCCGGATGGCCTCCTGGTCCACCGGGAAGAGGAGGTGGACCGGGGGCGGCTCCGGGACCGCATCCCGGCGGACGACGAGCACCACCCCAGCCAGGACGGACGCCAGAGCGATGAGGGTGAGAGATCGGCGGAGTCTCACCTTCCCCTCCGCCGGCGGAAATAGATGAAGGCGCCCACCACCAGGGGCAGCTGGGGGTAGATGGCCAGAACGAAGTAGACGAAAAGGTTCTCCTGCTGCGGCTGTAGCCGGATAGGCACGTCCCGGGCCGCCTTCCCGCGAATCTCCAGGAGACGGTCCTCCCGCGACAGCCACAGGACCGAACGGACGAAGAACTGGCCGTTCGACAGGGAGGGGCTCATGCACCGGTCCATCAGGAAGTCGGCCGAGCCCACGGCCACGATGCGGCCCAGCAGAGAGCCGACCCGCCCTTCGGTCCCGTCGGCGAAAACCGCCAGGGCCAACGGGGAGGCGGTGTCGGCGGGGGCATCGTACTGGAACACGCCCTGCCGGAGCGCCTCCATGTCGGTTTCCCCCCAGGCGGACTTCACGTTCAGAGCAGCCAGTACGCCGCTGAAGACGCCGGCGGGACGGGTCTCCGTCCGGGCCAGGGAGCGGGCGATGGGGAAAAGCAGGATCTCTTTCAGCCCCGCGGTGACGGGGTGGGCGGAAAACGACTCCACCACGGACATCTCGATGCCCTTGGGGATGGCGCCGGTGCCCTTGAGCAGGATTTCCCCCTCGCGGGGATCGATGACCACGTCGTCGCCCGCGCGGATCCCCCACTCCGCCAGGAGCGGCGACAGGTTCGCCGACGGGGGAGGGTTCAGGAAGACCAGCAGCCCGCCGCCCCGCTGGAGGTGGACCTTGACGGCGGCGACCGCCTCGGCCCCCAGCTCCTGTTCCGGCCCGCCCACCAGCAGGACGCGGCAGTCCACCGGAATCCGCTCGCCCTTGGCCAGGTTGACGAAACCCCAGTCGAAGTTGTATTCGCCCAGCAGTTCCAGGGCGATGCGGCAGGATTCGGCCGTCAGCGTCTCGCCGTGGCCCGTGGTGAAGTAGACTTTGCGGCGGATGGGCTCACGGACCGCCATCACGGCCGACGACAGCTTCATCTCGTCGACCGTCCCGTCCTCGTTGATGGAGACCGTTTCGATGCGCTCCCCCGATTCGACGGCGATCCGGCCGTTGCCCCCCACCCCGAACCGCCGGGCCGTGGCGGGGTCCTTCCCCGCGTCCTGGATTTCCCAGCGCACCCAGGGCGAGTGCATGGCAAAGTTGTGCAGCATGCTGGTGGTCTCTACCGACTCGCTGGCGGCGAAGGCGTGCAGAACCACCGGGCGGTCCAAGGAGCGCAGCATCTTCAGGGTCGGCGCCGAGAGGGAGAAATAGCCGCCGGGCGTGGTGTCCAGGCGGGCGTTGAAGCGGATGGCCAGGAGGTTGGCGCTGACGGCGATGGCCAGCACCGCCAGGATGGACATCCACCGGGAACCGGCGCGGACGGCCCGGTGGGAGCGGTGCTGGCGGGAGAAGCGGTCGAGGTTGAAGATGAACCAGCAGAGAACGACCAGTACGGCCAGGCCGGCCGCGAGGCTGTGGTAGGAGGTCCACCGCTTCATCACCTCGAAGTGGAGGAACACGTTGAAAAGCACCAGGACGCCGGTGAAAGGCACGACTCTGTTCCACACGGCGCTCACCCCCGCTCCCGGACGGAGCCCAGCGCGGCGCAGCCGACGTAGAGCCCCAGCGCAGCGGCGGACAGGAAGAAGACCGTGTGCGAGAGGTCCAGCACGCCGTTGAGGAAATCGTCGAGGTGGTGAAGCGGCGACAGGTAGGCCAGCACGCCTTCGGCGCCCAGGGTGGTGCCCGAGCTGAACTGGTTGAAGAGGAAGAGGACCAGCACGCCGATGAAGGACGTGGAAGCGGCCACGATCTGGTTGTCGGTCGTGGCCGAGACCGCCAGGCCGAGGCCGAGGACGGCGGCGATGAAAAGCAGCAGGCCGAAAGCCCCGCAGAGCAGCGGGCCGAAGGCCGGGGCCGACGTCAGCCAGAGCGGCGCGAGCAGAAACAGCGCCTGGACCAGGAAAACCAGCAGGAGGGCCAGGCCCGCGGCGTATTTCCCCATCACGATCTGGGCGTCGGTCAGGGGAAGCGTGAACAGGAGTTCGTGCGTGCCCTGCCTCCTCTCCTCGGCGAAGCTGCCCATGGTGACGAGGGGCACGAGGAAGAGCAGCAGGTTGCCGACGAAGCCGAGATAGGCGCGGGTGAGCAGGAACGGCGCGTCCAGGGTCGTCTGGCCGGCCCTGGACATCTCCCACATGTTCAGGTAATACACCTTGAAAACATAGGCGTTGCACAGGCCGAAAGCCGTCAGCGCCACCCAGATGACCGGGGACGTGAGGCTGGCCCGCATTTCCTTGCGCAGAATCCGGCCGACGTTGTGCATGCGCTT
>CAYTBK010000301.1:0-2805 GCA_964436005.1 uncultured Acidobacteriota bacterium | reverse complement strand
TGGCCACGCTGGGGCTCATGCCCACGCCGTTGACCTCCCGCCGGGTGACCAGGGCCCCCTGGCGGTCGAACACCAGCAGGCGCACGGACTCGATGTCCAGCACTTCCTCGCCGCCGTTGGCCAGGATGAAGTCCACGCTCACCTTCTGGCACCCGTCCCCCGTCACGATGTAGACGGGTTCGGGCGTCACCGTCACCGTCAGGGGCGCGTTCCCCGCGGCCAGGGCGGCGGTGCAGGCCAGGAGCAGGACGGCCAGGCTGGCGGTTCTCGTCGGGCTTTTCAACATGGTGACCTCCGTCGTGAAATCAAAGTGGAAGGAACGAGGCCCGGGCGGAAAAAGTTCCGGGAACAGAATGGAGAAGAGGGCCTCACGCAAAGGCGCAGGGGCGCAAAATGATGATTGGATTTTTCGCGGGAAAGCCGACCGGCGACGAGAATTCTGAATGTAAAAATTCCACAAGATGGAAGTCGCACGATCGAGCGGAGCGCTTGCGGACATGGCCGGTTTCTTTGGAGTGTCGCCGGTTCATATTCTCACCCCTGGCGTGGGCCGGTCTTGCCCGCCGCTCCGCGCAGCTGTTCACCGCTCCCCGGCGAGCAGGCCCAGGACCCTCACGTGCCGGTCCTCCCAGCGGAAGCCGTCCACGGGTGCCGGCAGGGCGGGGTCGGCCGGCTTGGAAACGGAGTGGTGCACCTGCCGCACGCTGACCACGGCGGTGAAGGGGCTCTTCGGGACCTGTCCTCCGCAGGCGCGACGGAGGTCCTCCCCCTGGAAGACGTAGCGGACGTAGGCGGCCTTCTGGACGCCGGCGTCTTCGGTGAACCGGAGTTCCCCCTCGTCGGCGGCCGTGAGCCCGGAAGGATCCACCCGCACGCGGACGGTGAAGGGGGCTTCGGGGCCGTCCACCGCCCAGGCGTGGACCATGCCGTCGTAGTTGGCCACCAGGAGGATCCCGTCGGCCAGGAGAAAGCGGAAGTTCGCGGCGTCGGGCTCCTGGACGCCCGGCACGGGCGGCACGTCCACCTGCCAGACCGTTTGGCCGTCGGTCGACCGCAGGGCGTACACCCGCCGCGTGACCGCCTCGGCGCACAGGACCAGGCCGCCCTCTTCCCGCAGGGCGCTGACCGGGTGCGCGAAGGTCTTTTCCCACGCCGTCCCCCCCGGGACCGTTTTCACCAGGCGTCGCCCCTCGAGGCGGACGGTGCCGGGCGAGGCGTTGCCGTCGGAGGCGCCGGAGGACTCTTTGGCCGGCCCGGAGAGCGTCCGGCCGGTCTTCAGGTCCAGGAGGCGCCGCTTGCCCTCGCCCGTTCCCCACTCCAACTTATCCCCGTGGCGGGCAGGGCCTTCGCACATGACGCCCGCTCCGGCATCCGCCTTCCAGATCACCCGGCCCGTGAACGGGTCCAGGGCGACCAGCCGGTGGTTCGGGGAGCCGAATTCCACGTACTCGCCCGCGCAAACCACCGCCACCCCGGCGTGGCAGAGGACCAGGGAGGAGGTGGACCCGCCGGAGGGAACGCTCCAGAGCGGCCGCGCGGCCGGTTCCTCGGCGCCGAAGGCGGGCGGGGAGAACAGGGCAACGGCTGCGAAGAAGGAAAAGGTCGCCGCCAGGGCGTGGAGGGTCCGACGTTTCATGGGTGCCTCCCGTTGTTGGTCTGTTCCGAGCGGATTCCATTCTCTGTTGAACCGCCGGGAATTGCAATGGGTTCCCGGGGGGGCCGCCCGAGAAAAAGCCCGGCGGCGGGTCTCCCCGCGCCGGGCTGCGATTCCGTCGGGTCGGGACGGGGCGTTCCCCGGGATCATTTCTTCTCGTAGGGCGGGTGGATGATGTTGGCCTTGGAGAATTCGGAGAACTGCGCCCGCGGCCCCTGGTATTTCGGCGGGGCCATGTTGTTGTAGTTCTTGATGTTCTCCATGGGCCAGGCGAAGTCCGAGTAGATGGCCATCCGCTGGCGGGTGGGCTGCCCCTTGATCAGGTTGAGCACCAGACCGTCGATGGCGAAGGCGAGGTCCCCTGTGGGGTAGTAGGAGCGGATCTCGTCCACGGCGTGGATGAGGACGTCGTTGTTGAGGAAGCAGTGGGTGCCCACCGCCAGTCGCGGGTTGGTCTGGCTGAGGATGTAGCCGAACATCTTCATGGGCGTGTGCGAGGACAGCTGGACTTCCTTGTTGCCGGCGATGGCCTCCTCGTACCCCGGGTCGCCCTCGTGCAGGGCGGCCATCTTGTTCACCCAGACCTCGGGGTCGAGGGCCATTTCGCTGATCAGTAGGTCGATGGGCTCTCCGAACTGCTTGGCCTGGTTCACCGTCTGGATGTTGGGCAGCGAGTCGCCAGTGAAGAGCACACGGATGCCGTTCCACTCCAGGACATAGCTCACCGCGCCCTCGCGGGCGTGGATGGCCGGGTAGCTCCAGACCCTGGCCAGGGAGGAGAAGGAGTTGTCCGGGTATATGTAGTTGTCGCGGCTGCCCATGGTGCGGTAGTTCGTCTCGTGGGGGACGATGGTGTAGCCGTCCTCGCCGGTGGTGAGCCCGGTGGGCAGGAAGCTGAAGCTCTCCCGGTGCCAGCGGCACAGGTTGTACAGGTTCTCGCAGAACGCCGCCGTGCCCTCTTCCGGGATCTCCACGGGCGGGGTGACGTCGTCGTAATAGGGTCCGCTGGGGCCGTAGATGTGCAGCGGAACCTTGCGGTCGTTGGCGGGGCCGAAGCAGTAGATGGTGGTCAGGTCGGTCATGTGGTCGCCATGGAGGTGGGTCAGGAAGATCCGGGTCATCTTCGAGTAGGGCACCCCCATGGCGATGTA
>CAYTBK010000300.1:0-2825 GCA_964436005.1 uncultured Acidobacteriota bacterium | reverse complement strand
ACTACCGGGTGCGATCCATGGCGGTCCTGGACGAGACGGGCCGGGTCCGCCTGGCTGTCGACAGTCTGCGGGATCGTTTCGTCCCGGTCGGCGACAGCGGGTTCGTGGGGTATTTCCCCATGGAGCTGGGGCTGGAGGAGGGCACGCTGCGGAGCCAGCGCCGGGGGCTGCTGTTCGTCCGGTTCGACATCTCGGCCGCCCTGGCCCAGACCCGGCAGCGCCTGAATGAGGAAATCGCCCTGATCGCGGGGTTCTGGCTCCTGCTTTCCTTCCTGCTCTCCCTGGTCCTGAACGTGTTGGTGACCCGCAAGGTGGACCGGATGTTGCGCGTCATGAACGATGTGAAGGGGGGGCGACGGGAAGCCCGGGTCCGCCTCGGGGGCGGCAGCGAGCTGGCGCGCCTCGGCCAGGCTTTCGACCTCCTCCTCGACCGCATCGACGAAAGCGAGCGGGATTTGCGGGAGAGCCGCGAGTTCCTGGACACCATCATCGAGACCCTGCCGGCCATGGTGTTTGTCAAGGAAGCAAAGGAGCTCCGCTTCGTCCGTTTCAACAAGGCGGGCGAAGAGCTGCTGGGGTTTCCCCGGGAGGAGCTCATCGGGAAGAACGATTTCGACTTTTTCCCGCCGGAGCAAGCGGAAGGGTTCACCCGGAAGGATCGGTTGGCCCTGGAGGGGGGGGCGCCCGTCGACATCCCGGAGGAAGTCATCCGGACCAAACGGAAGGGCGACCGGATCCTGCACACCACCAAGGCAACCATCCCGGACGCCACCGGCCGGCCCGCCTACCTGCTGGGCTTCTCCCTGGACATCACGGAGCAGAAGCGCGCCGAGCAGGCCCTGCGCGAGAGCGAGGCCAGCTTCGAGCGCATGGTCATGGCCTCTCCCATCCCCATCGGAATATCCAACGGGAAAGGCGAGATTGAATTCCTGAACCACAGCTTCGTGAACCTGTTCGGCTACACGAAGGAAGACCTGCCCGACCTGGACGCCTGGTGGCCGCGGGCCTATCCCGATCCGGACTACCGGGCCATGGCCCGGCGCTACTGGTTCGAGGCGGCGGAGCGGGCGAAAACCACCGGAAAGGACTTCAAGCTGGACCAGGTGCACGCCGTCGCCTGCAAGGACGGGTCCCGCTGCTACGTCGAGATCAGCGCCGCCCTGCTCTCCGGGCGGCACCTGGTCAACTTCAACGACATCACGGACCGGGTGATGGCCGAAAAGGCGCTGAAGGCCAGCGAGGCCCGGTTGAAGACCGTCACGGAGCAGGCGCCGGGAACCATCCTGCAGATCGACGGAAACGGGAGAATCCTGTATGCCAACCGCGTCTTGTCCGGAGAGAAGCCGGAGATCCTCATCGGCCGCGATTGGCTGGAGTTTATCGCTCCCGAACACCGTCATGCGGCCCGGGAAGCCCTAGGAAAGGCTCTGCGGACAGGCCGCCTGCAGGAGTACGAGATTCAGGTCGTCGCTACGGACAGGGAACTGCGGTGGTACAGTTCCCGTCTCAGTCCGGTTACGGACAGCGCCGGGCCGGCCAGCGCCATCCTGTTCGCCACCGACGTCACGGAACGCAAGGCCCTGGAGCGGAAAGTCGCCCAGGCCCAGCGGCTGGAGAGCCTCGGCAGCCTGGCCGGCGGGGTGGCCCACGACATGAACAACGTGCTGGGGGCCATCCTGGCCCTGGCCACTACCCATGCGGAACAGGAAGCCGAAGGTTCGCCCCTGCGCAAGAGCATGGAAACCATCACCCGGGCCTGCCAGCGGGGCGGGACCATGGTGAAGGGGTTGCTCGGCTTCGCCCGGCAGGAACTGGCGGAAGAGCAGGTGTTGGACCTCAACCGCGTCGTGCAGGAGGAAGTGGCCCTGCTGGAGCGGACCACCCTGCAGAAAGTTCAGCTGGAGGCGGACCTGGAGCCGGAACTGCACCCGGTCAAGGGAGACCTGTCCGCCCTGAGCCACGCCATCATGAACCTGTGCGTGAATTCAGTGGACGCCATGCCCGGGGGGGGGAAGCTGACGCTCCGCACCCGGAACGAGGGCCGGGAGCACGTCGCGTTGTCGGTGACCGACTCCGGCTGCGGGATGTCGAAGGAGGTTCAGGAAAAAGCCCTGGACCCCTTCTTCACGACCAAAAAGTCCGGCGAGGGCACGGGCCTCGGGCTGTCCATGGTTTACGGAACCGTGAAGGCCCACGGCGGACAACTGGAACTCCAGAGCGACCCCGGCCGGGGGACGACGGTGCTGATCCGCCTGCCGGCCTGCCGGGAGAAAGAGGAAGAACCGCCGAAGGCCGCGGCGCCGGCCGATCAGGCCCGCACCCTGCAGGTGCTCGTGGTCGACGACGACGACCTGATCCAGGCAAGCACCGGCAGGCTCCTGAAAGTGCTGGGCCACCGGCCCACGGTGGTCGGGCGGGGGGAGGAGGCGCTCCGTCTGCTGGAGGAGGGGCTGTCCTTTGACCTCGTGATCCTGGACATGAACATGCCGGGCCTGGGCGGGGCGGGCACCCTGCCGCGCCTGCGGAAACTGCGGCCCCTGCTGCCGGTGCTGCTCGCCACCGGGCGCGTCGACCAGACCGCCCTGGACCTCGTCCACTCCTTCGAGGGGGTGACCCTGCTGGCCAAGCCCTTCACCCTGAGCGAAGTCCGGTCGCAGATATCGACCTTGACATGAGACGGCCCGCCCGGGGCGGCCCCTGCTGGCGGGGTGCGAAGTTCAACACCGGCGCCCTTCAGGCCTCCCTGGCGCCGAAGGCGTAGGTCCGGTTGACCGGGAACTCGAAGTCGAGGGGGGCGCGGGTGTGCAGGTATTCCAGGCGGAAGC
>CAYTBK010000299.1:0-2839 GCA_964436005.1 uncultured Acidobacteriota bacterium | reverse complement strand
CGCGGGCGGTTCTGGAACGTCCGGGCGTTGTCGGAGAAATTCCGGAAGGAATTCGTCCGCGTTTCGCCCCGCTGGCGGGTGGCCCGGTCCTGTTCCAGCGCCTGCGCGCGTTCGGACGAGCGGTCCACCGACGACCAGTTGCCGTCGTTGTACTTCTGCCACCCGTCGTCGGTGCGGCGGTAGACGTTGCCGTCCTTGCCGGCGTAGACGTCGTCGCCTTTCTTGACCACGCCGCCGTCCTCGCCCTTGATGCCGCTGATGGTGGTGGCGTTGCCGGTGTTGGGGTTGTAGACGACGCCCTTGCCGCCGGAGATCTCCTTGCCGGTGTTCTCGTTGCCGACGGTCCACTTCCGGCCGGCCGCCGTGGCCCCCGTGCGGGTGTTGGTCGCCACGCCCCGGGCCCCCTCGGCGTAGTTGCCGGTGTAGACGTTCTCCACGGCCCCCCGCTGCCCGGCGGCGAGGACCCCGGTGCGGGAGTTGTAGGCGATGCCGGACTGCTTGGCCCACTCGTTGCCGGTCCAGGCGTTGAAGCCGGCCGAGGAGCGGGTCACCGCCGCGGTGTCGCCCCAGCGGTGGTACACGTTGCCCGAACTGGCCGCCCACCAGCCGGGACCCCAGGCGGCCGCGCCGCCGTACGGCCCGAAGGCGACGCCGCCGTAGTAGGGGAACACGGGCAGGGGCGCGTACCAGGGGCAATACCAGCCCCAGGGGCCCCAATAGGGATACGGGCCCCAGCCCCAGCCCACCACCACCGTGGCGCCGCCCCAGTACCAGCCGTAGCCGTAGCCGAAGGCCCAGCCGGCCCAGGGGGTGTAGGTCACGGCCACGCCGCCGCCGTAGGTCACCGGCGGCCCGTACCAGACCTCGCCCACCCAGGGGATGTACTCGTAGCCGGTGCCGTACACCACCACCCCGGCGGAGTGGTCGATGTACGTGCCGTAGTAGCCGGGCGTGTAGCCCACGTAGACGACGTCGGGGGTGGCGTCGTAGATCCGCACGTACGTCACGTAGTGCAGGGGCGAGCTCGGCGGGATGGCGTAGATGCTCGTGGGCACGGAGGTGGCCACCTTCCAGGGCCCGTTCGGGGTGGGGGCCACGAACCAGACGGCGTTCTGCACGGCGTAGCAGGCGTTGGCGTCCACCACGATGACCGGGTAGGGGGCGTTGGCCACGTAGCGCAGCGACGTCCCCTCGATGGGCTTGATCACCGGCGCCCCGTCGTAGTTCAGGGGCGGCATCTTGACTTCGGCGATCTTGACGGCGGCCGTCTGGGGGATGAAGGCGGCGATCATGGCCTCCTGGGCCTGGGGCGTGCCGGGAATGGACGCCTTGACGTTCTCCTTGGGGCTGTCGTCGGGGATGTTCAGGAAATCGGCCGGCAGGGCGCCGCCCGGGACGTAGGCCCAGGGGCCGGACATGTTCGCCGCGCCGAACCAGCGCCCGGAAATCAGGACATAGGTCTTCTGTTCGGCCTGGTGCCGGAAGACGTTGCCCGTGGTGTTCTGCACGTAGGCCAGCTGCGTGCCGGGGATGGCCGTCCACTGGGGCTCCCCGTCGGTGACGACGAGCTCCGTGGGCGACAGGGACACGTACACCGCCGGGGCCCCCTTGGCCAGGGAGGGGGGCGGGGCGTCCGCCGAAGCCTGGCAGGTGAGCAGGTCCACCTGCTTGGAGGCGACGGCCTGCTGCAGGGCCTTGTTCAGTTCCTGGGGCGGCTTCTTCGCCACTTTCCAGGGGCCTTCCAGGGCCGTGGAGCTCATCCAGCCGTCGAACAGGTGGAGGTACAGGTTGTTCTTCCCGTCCTTGAGGATGAGGGCGCGGGTATTGACGACCCGGCCCAGCTTGGTGCCCTTCACGGGGACGAAGACGGGGGCGCCGTCGACGGAGACCAGGATGGCCCTGGTGGAGGAGAACAGGATCCGCGGGGGGTCGTGCCGCAGGGGCAGGACGTTCACCTTCTGGAAAACCTTGCCCGTGGCCAGGCTGGCTTCGAGCCGGTCCAGGGAGATGGTCTTCGTCTTCGCCGCACAGTCCTTCTGGAGCACGGGCAGCCAGGTCTCGGTCAGTTGCGGGGCGGCGGGGAAATCGGCCTTGACGACCTGGAAATGGTCCAGGGTGACCAGCCGGGCGTCCCGGTCGATCCAGGTGGCGGTGGTGAACTGGATGACCCCGTAGGCGGCGTTTTTGCTTCCCGCCAGGGTCACCGCGACGGCCGCGCGGCCGGAGAGGGTGTGCCCGTCCCAGGAATCCGGCTGGGGCTGGTAGATGCTGACGGAGCCCTGGGGCGTGGTCACCGTGTAGGGCCAGGGGGTCTCCTGCGGCCCGTCCGGCCTGGCGGGCGGCCCGGTCGGCTGGGGCGCCTGCGGGCCGGCGGCCAGGGTGCAGGCGAAAACGAACGCGGCCAGCACAACGGCCAGGGCAGCCCTGGTGGGACGACTCGGGTATTTTTCCATTATCCCTCCTGATGTAAGGCAATTCCAAACGATGAAGGCAAGCGGGATTCTATGTGCGAACCCCGCCCCTTGTCCACGGGAAAAGCGTCCGCCGCGGCGGAACTCGCCCCGCAAGGAAATATATATGCGCGAAGGGCCCGCCAGGTTGATGAAATCCGGCTGATGCGGGACGGTGGGAACCACAAAAACACGGATTCACAGAGATGGCCACCACGCCCCGGGAGTGCGGCGCTGCGGCGGTTTCCGCGCCGCACTCGAAGGTTTTCATCGTGGCCCCCGGACCGCCGGCATCTTGCCGGCATCCCCACCAAGGGACGATTCGTTGCCACGAGCCGGCTGGAAGCCGGCGGTCCGTGCGCCCGAGAGTGTGCGCGTTCTGGGAGGTG
>CAYTBK010000298.1:0-2882 GCA_964436005.1 uncultured Acidobacteriota bacterium | reverse complement strand
CCGTCCAGGTAGACGCGCTTCTTGCGGCTCACCGCCAGGTCGATGGGCACCAGGGTGAAGACGTTGTTGGTGTGGCCCACGAGCACGCCGGTCATGCCGGCCATGCCGGCGTGCACCGCCATGCGGGCCATCTGGTCGGACAGGATGCAGTCCGTCCCGTTGGCCGGCACGCTCCGGATGAAGTAGCTCGGGTCGAAATACTTGATCTCGACCGGCGTCTCCTTCGCCTGGAAATGTTCCCGGATCCGGTCCCGGACCAACTCGCCGATGTCGTTCAGCCGGCGGTTGCCGGAAGCGTCGGCGCCGGTTTCGCCTTCGGAGAACAGGTCCTGCCCGGCGCCCTCGGCCACGACCACCACGGCGTGGCCGCGCTTGACAATGCGCTTGTACAGGGCCGTGAGAAAGCCGCCTTCGCTGCCCAGGGTGAAGGGGAGCTCCGGGATCAGGGTGAAGTTGACTTCCTGGCTGGCCAGGGTGGCCCCGCAGGCGATGAAGCCGGCATACCGCCCCATGAGCTTGACCAGGCCCACCCCGTTGGGGGCGCTCTTGGCCTCGGCGTGAGCGCTCTCCAGGACGTCCTTCGCCTTCTCGATGGCCGTGTTGAAGCCGAAGGTCATGGATACGAAGGGGATGTCGTTGTCGATGGTCTTGGGGATGCCCACCACCGCCAGCGGGTAGCCCCGCTTCTGCGCCTCCCGGTGGATGTCCAAAGCGCCCGACTGGGTTCCCTCGCCGCCCACGCACAACAGCAGGTTGATCCGCTCGCGCTTGAGGAAGCTGACCATGACGCCGGGGTCCTGCGCCCCGCGGGACGAACCGAGGATGCTCCCGCCCATGTCGTGGATGCCCTCGACGCTCTCCGGGCTGAGCAAAATCGGCGGTTTCCCCTCGGAAGGGTTCAGGCCCTGGTAGCCGTAGCGGATGCCGAATATCTCGCGGACCCCGTAGTTGTGGTACATCTCGAGAAAAGCCGAACGGATGACGTTGTTGAGGCCCGGCGACAGCCCGCCGCAGGTGACGATGGCGGCCCGCATCTCGGCCGGGTCGAAGTAGATGTGCTCCCGCGGACCGGCCTTCTCGAAGAACACGTTGTCCGGACGGTCCGCGATGGTGTTGAATTCCACCTGGTACCGGACCCGGGCCTCGGGCGGGACGAAATAGTCGAAAAAGCCCTCCCACCGGCCGGACTTGAGCGGCGAAGGAATGCGCGCCTCCCCCAGCGTCTGGACGACGGTGTCCTCGCGGGTGATCAGGTTGCCGGCCCGATGGGTGCCCGGGGTGTTCCGGGTGTTTTCCTGCAGTAACGACATGCCGATCCCTCCTGTGTCGCAGAGTCGGTTCGCCGTGTCGACGCCGAGGGCCGCGACGCGCCAACGGAGCCAGGGCCGACCTGCCGGAATGCTGCCGGTAACTGTAAGCGCATCGGAATATGTTGTCAACAGCTAAGGATTCCCTCCGGCCGGGCCCGAATCGCCCCGGAAAGCACATCCCGCCCCAGGCGACGGAAGTGATGCCCCGGCCGCCCCCCCTCCGGTTGCCCCGGGAACGGAGAACCGGCTATTTTTTTCAGAACGGGAACCGCCACCTTTGAGGTACAATTGCCAATTGTATTCCGTTTCATTCTTCCCGGCGGGGAGAAACCATTCGATGAGGTGAGCATGGGATCGGCAGGAGGCAGGTCAACCTGGCTTGGAGAGCTGTTTCGAACCAAATCGCTGGAACAGCTGCGGTTGGCCGCCGAGAAGCCGGAGCACGCCCTGCGGAAGAACCTGGGCACCTTCGACTTGACCATGTTCGGGCTCGGCGCCATCATCGGCGCGGGCATCTTCTCGGCCATCGGGACGGCCGCCGCCGGAAACATCGTGGACGGGCGCGCCCCCGCGGGGCCTTCCCTGGTGGTCAGCATCCTCATCGTGGCCGCCGCCTGCGGCTTCACCGCCCTGGCCTACGCGGAAATGGCCTCCATGATCCCCATCTCGGGCTCCGCCTACACCTACGCCTACGCCACCATGGGCGAACTGGCCGCCTGGATCATCGGCTGGGACCTCCTGCTGGAATACGCCGTGAGCAACGTCGCCGTGGCCATCTCGTGGGGGGACTACACCCGGAGCTTCCTCTGGAACGTCCTGGGGGTGCACTTCCCCCGGTGGCTCTGCCTGGATCCCGGTTCCCTCCTCCGGCTCAAGGCGGGCGTGGCCATCCCGGCGGGGGGGAAGATGCAGCTGCTGGAAATGGCCCGTTCGGGCCAGATCGACGGCGCCGGCACCTTCGCCAACTGGGAGACCCTGCGGGACGCCCCCACCCTCTTCGGTTACCCCGTCGCCATCAACCTGCTGGCCATGATCATCACCATCGCAGTCACCTGGCTGGTCTACATCGGCATCCGGGAGAGCGCCCGGGCCAACTCCACCATGGTGGCCGTCAAGATCGTCATCCTGATGATCGTGGTCGGCATCGGCCTCTTCTTCATCACGCCCGCGAACTACAGCCCCTTCTTCCCTGCCGGCTGGCAGGGCGTGCAGTGCGGGGCGGCCATCATCTTCTTCGCCTTCATCGGTTTCGACGCCGTCAGCACCACGGCCGAGGAGTGCCGGGAACCGGAAAAGAACCTGCCCCGGGGCATCCTGCTCTCCCTGGCCATCTGCACCCTGATCTACGCCCTGGTGGCCCTGGTGGTGACGGGGGTCATGCGCTACACCGACCTCCACGGCCAGGCCGACCCCCTGGCCTACATCTTCTCGCAGAACGGCATGAACGGACTGGCCGGCGTCATCAGCTTCGGCGCCGTCATCGCCACCACCGCCGCCCTGCTGGTCTACCAGATCGGCCAGCCCCGCATATTCATGGCCATGAGCCGGGACGGCCTCCTGGGCCCATGGTTC
>CAYTBK010000297.1:0-2891 GCA_964436005.1 uncultured Acidobacteriota bacterium | reverse complement strand
AGGAAATAAAGATGTTAAAAAATTACAAGAGTTTTGAACTATTGGAGCAGTATTTAAGCTACCTCACAGTTATTAAAGGTCGCTCTATCAACACCGTTATCGAGTATCGCACAGATGTGCTGATGTTCTTTGAATTTCTTTGTAATAAGCGAAATATGGAGCGTGAAAAGTATGATTTAAGTATGATAGATAATGAGTTTGTGAACAGCATTACCCTTAATGATATGTATGCTTTTATCTCCCATTGCCAAACTGAAAGCAAGGCAAGCGCTGGCACAAGGGCAAGAAAAATCGTATCTATCCGTCAATTTTGGAAGTATCTAAAAAATAAGGCTCGTGTCATTGATAACAATGTCGCAGAGGATTTAGAAACACCCAAAATCCCTAAACGCATACCCAAGTATCTAACTCTTGAAGAAAGCGTTAGGCTACTCATTGCAAGTGAGTTTTCAGCGAGAAACCATTGTATCATCACGATATTTCTTAATTGTGCGTTAAGGCTGTCAGAACTCACAAGCCTTGATGTAGGGCAAGTATCGTCAGATACATTGCAAGTTATCGGCAAAGGTAATAAGGAACGTAAGATATTTCTAACCAGTGCCACGAAAAAGGCACTTGAAAATTGGTTAAAGGAGCGTGAGCATATAGACAATGCCACCACTGCCCTTTTCATCACAAAGCAAGGGCAACGAATGACAGGGCGAAGCGTTCAAGATGTGGTTAAAAGGTGCATTAAACTAGCCAATTTAGACCACAAAAACATATCGGTACACAAATTAAGACACACAGCAGCCACCTTGATGTACCAGTATGGCAAGGTAGATATTCGCTCATTACAACAGATTTTAGGACACGAAAGCATTGCTACAATCGAGATTTACACGCATATTGACGAAAGTCAATTAAGAACTGCTGTAAACTCTAACCCTTTATCGGGAATGTATGGCAATGTTATGAAAGGATAAGACAATGGCAACCAATAAAAAATATTACTTCCTCAAATTTAAAGAGGATTTTTTCAGAGATGAAACAATTATTTTACTTGAAGATATTAAAGACGGATTTTTGTTTTCAAATATCTTGCTTAAAATGTATCTTCTATCCCTCAAACACGAGGGGCAATTACTGTTATCACAAGGAGTAGCCTATACTCCACAAATGATAGCAACACTCACTAACCACCAAGTAGGCACAGTGGAACGAGCCTTGCAGATATTTATGCAATTAAGGCTTGTTGAGGAGCTGACAGACGGAACTTTGTTTATGACTAACATTCAATCTCTTATTGGCAAGTCATCAACAGAAGCCGAGCGAAAACAGAATGAACGAGCAAAACTCAAGGAAAATAGCCTACTTCCAAGTGCTAAGGGTGGACAAATGTCCGAACTTTGTCCGAAAGTGTCCCCAAATCGTCCACCAGAGTATAGAGATAAGAGTATAGAGATTAGAGATAAGAGTATAGAGAGTGAGAGTAAAGAGGACACACCCACCCACTTTTTAGGCAAATATCAAAATATTTCTCTATCTGAAACTGAACTTGAACAGCTTAAAACAGAGCTTCCCTCACTCTATCAATCCTATATCGAGAAATTAAGTGAATATATGGCAAGCACTGGCAAGACCTACAACAGCCACATTGCCACCATACGCAAATGGGCAAAGGAAGATAGCGAAAAGAACACTAAGACCAACAACGCACCACGCAATTATGATTATGACGGAACTAAGAGCCTATAAACGAAAGGAAGAACAAAGATGATGAATACCATTAAGAACATAGCCAAAACAGCAGAGAGAGCCATTAACGAGCCGACAGACTACTTAAACGAGGTTGACAACCTAATGTATTGTGGTAAATGCCACACACCCAAGCAGAAACGCTTTGATAAGCCTTTTCTTGATGAAATAGATACAGTGCCTATCCCTTGCCATTGCAGAGCCTTAGAACTGGAGCAAGAGCGTGAGGAACGAGAGCAAATGGAACACTTCCAAAAAGTTAAGGAGCTTCGAGAACGAGGATTAAAAGACAAGAAGATGTTAGAGTGGAATTTTAAAAACGATACCACAAACAGCAAGCAGATTGATGTTGCAAAGCGATATGTCGATAACTTCGACAAGGCTAAGGCTGAAAACACTGGTTTGTTATTGTGGGGAGATGTTGGAACTGGCAAATCCTTTGTTGCTGGCTGTATTGCAAATGCACTCATTGAAAAAGAAATCCCAGTTGTAATGACAAACTTTGCAATTATCCTTGCTGATATGATGAACTTGAAAATTGACAAGAACGAGTATATCAAGGGCTTAAACAGAAACAGCCTACTCATCATTGATGATTTTGGTATGGAACGTGACACTCCTTTTGCCTTAGAACAGATTTACAACATCATAGACAGCCGATACACAGCTTCTAAGCCTTTAATCGTGACAACTAACCTAAACCACGCAGAAATGCTTAAAACGGATATACAGACCGATTATAGACGCATATATGACCGAGTGTTAGAGATGTGTGTGCCTATCTACTTCGAGGGCGAGAGCAAACGCACCCAAAACGCAAAACAGAAACTTGAAAAATTAAAAGAAATCTTAGGCTAATGGCTTTTACCCCCTTAAAAAATCAGTAGAAGCCATTTTTTTATGCCATTATTTAGAAAAGGAGCAGACTATGGAAAACAATTTAAACGAAAATAATGCAGTAGAAACCACTACCCCACAAGGAACATTTACTCACAAGATAGGCAATACAACCTATGTTGTAGGTGTTCACTTTAGCAAGACAAGTAAAGAAACTATTGATGATAAGATGAAAAGGCTTATTTTAAGCGATTTAGAGCATATCAAACCTTGAAATATTTCCTGTAATAAAAAAGTTCTTCTTGACAAAAACCCGA
>CAYTBK010000296.1:0-2926 GCA_964436005.1 uncultured Acidobacteriota bacterium | reverse complement strand
CGCCGTCGGTGCCGGCCCACAGCCGCCCCCGGCGGTCCACCACCAGGGCGCGGACGATGTCGTCGGCCAGGCCCTCCCGCACCCCGACGGGGGTGACGACGCCGTTCCGGAGACGGAAGATGCCTCCGCCGTAGGTCCCCAGCCAGATCGACCCGTCGGCCCCCTCGGCCAGGGACCACACCGAGAGGTTGGCCAGGCCCTCCCTCGCCCCGTACGTGGTGAAACGGCCGCTCCTGTACTCGACCAACCCTTCGCCCATGGTGCCCAACCAGAGCGTTCCGGCGGAATCCTCCATGACGCTGCGGACGGCGCCGGCCGGGAAGCCGTTCCGTTGGTTCAGAACGCCCACCTTCTGGTCCGAGAATTGGTAGAGGCCGTTGGGGTACGTCCCGAGCCAGATGGAGCCCTCGCGGTCTTCCAGGACGGACCGGCACTGGATGGCCGTCTTGCCTTCCAGGAGAAGGCTGGAAACCTGCCCGCCCCGGACGCGGAAAAGGCCGCCGACCCGGAAGCCCAGCCAGAGGTCCCCGTTGCGGTCCTGCTGGAGTTCGATCACGGCCCCTTCTGGCAGGCCAGGCACGGGGAGGCCGTCGATTTTCCCCGCCGAAAAACGCGCGAGCCCTTTTTGCGTGCCGACCCACAGGGTCCCGTCGTTCCCGGCGCAGAGGCTGCGGACGTCCCGGCTGGGGAGCCCATCCTCATCGGAAAAAGTGGTGAAGCGACTTCCGTCCAGCCGGTGCAGACCGTTGCGGGACCCTGCCCAGAGGCGTCCGGAACTGTCCACCGCCAATGCCTGGATGTTGTTGTTCGAAGGCTCGCCCCTCTCGGCGAAGGTCTCGAAACGGCCGGCCCGGTAGCGGCACAACCCGCCGCGCGTGCCCACCCACAGCCCCCCGTCCCGGGCCAGGCAAAGGACCTGGACCGACTTGTCCGGCAACCCGTCCTGGACCGAATAGCGTCGGAAGCGTCCCTGTCGGTACTCCAGCAGCCCGTCCGGCGTGGCGATCCACAACCCGCCCGTTCTGTCCTCCACCAGGTCGAAGACGGCCGCGTAGGGCATCTCCGGCGTGTTGGAACGGTCGAAAACACGGAAGCGGTCACCGTCGAAGCGGGCCAAACCCTCCATGGTGCCCACCCAGAGGAATCCGTCACGGGCCTGGACCAGTGCCTCAACCCGGTTGCCCGGAAGGCCATCGCCCATCGACCAGTTCCGGATCCCGTACCGGATCAGCTCTTTGGACGGATCCAGGGCGTGGAGCCACGACAAGGCCAGGAGGATGGCGGGCAGCGAAAACATCACCCGGGCAAGGCAACGCGACCGACCGGGCCTTCCGCCCTCAGATTGTTTGTGAAGTTGCCGCAATAGGACTTCCCCCTGGCATGCCTTGCGCCATCTGCCGGATTTGTTCAAGCTACCCGATTGTAGCACAATCCGGGCTTCGGTTTTTCCGGGACAACCGGAAGGTTCAGAAACGCTTCGGCCTTCCCACGGAGGGGATCGCCGAGGCAGGCGACGGCCGCTGCTTCGACTTGCCCCGTTCCGACAAGGGACCTGCGCGGGTTGCGCGAAACCGCTCTATCCCGATTGGAACCAAGAAACCGTTGGAGAGGCCGGAAAGCGCCGAGGCCGCCGGGCCGGGCCGGCCCCGCTCAGGCAAGGGGCCCAGGCGGACATTCCCGGTTGACTTTCCGGCCTTTCCAGACTACCGTAGCCGTGGCCACGGGTCTGAAGAGCCCTTTTTCCTTTTTCCTCCTCACCGGCTCACTCCAAGGACAAAGAAGCTTTCAATCTGACGCCCACGGTCCACTCCGGACCCATCCATCGATAAGGAAGCGAAAACATGCCACAGCCATCCCCCTGCCGGATCCTCCTGACCGGTGTCTTCGGCCCCTTCGCCCAGGACGACGAATACGGCAGCCGCCGGGTAAACCCCATGGAGCTCTACCACAACCAGGTCACCCGCGTGCAGGGCCCCTTCTCCCTGCGCATGTTCCACCGGACCTTCGGTTTGATGATGATCGAGGCCAACATCGACGCCCCCTGCACCATCCTGGATTTTCCCACCCTGGACCGGTTCACCCGGGAGGTGGAAAGCGGAGCCTACGACGTCATCGGCATCAGCGCCATCGTGCCCAACGTCTGGAAAGTCAGGAAAATGTGCCAGGAGATCCGCCGGCTTTCCCCCAAGACGGTGATCGTCGTGGGCGGCCACATCGCCAGCAAGGCCGACCTGGCCGAACTCATCGACGCGGACCACATCTGCAAAGGCGACGGCATCCGCTGGTTCCGGGAGTACCTGGGGCAGGACACCGAGGCCCCGATCCTGCACCCGGCCGCGGTGTCGGGGTTCAACGCCCGCATCCTCGGCCTCCCGGTCTCGGGGAAGAACACCGCCGGCATCCTGATCCCTTCCGTCGGCTGCCCGGTGGGGTGCAACTTCTGCTCCACGTCCGCCCTGTTCGGTGGCAAGGGGCACTGCGTCAACTTCCACGAAACCGGCGACGAACTGTTTTCCATCTGCCTTCATTTGGAAAAATCCCTCAAAGTATCCTCGTTCTTCGTTCTCGATGAAAATTTCCTGCTCTACAAGAAACGGGCGCTGCGGTTGCTGGAACTCATGGAGCAGCACGGGAAGAGCTGGGCCTTCTTCATTTTCACCTCGGCCCGCGTGCTGAAGTCCTACACCATGGACCAACTCGTCCGTCTCGGCGTCTCCTGGGTCTGGCTCGGGCTGGAGGGCCAGGGGAGCAAGTACACCAAGCTCAACGGGGTCGACACGCAGGCCCTGGTGAGGGAGTTCCGCAGCCACGGGATCCGCGTGCTGGGCTCCACCATCATCGGCATGGAGGAGCACACCCCGGAAAACATCGATGCGGCCATCGCCTATGCCGTGGCCCACGACACCGATTTCCACCAGTTCATGCT
>CAYTBK010000295.1:0-2935 GCA_964436005.1 uncultured Acidobacteriota bacterium | reverse complement strand
GAGGCGGAGTCGGCCATGCTCGGCGAACCGCTGGCCCTGGCCTTGCCCGAGGTGACGGGAGTCCGGCTGAGCGGCGCCCTGCGCCCCGGGGCCACCGCCACCGACCTGGTGCTGACGCTGGTGGAGATGCTGCGGAAGCGCGGAGTGGTGGAGCGCTTCGTGGAGTACTTCGGCCCCGGCGCCGCGGCCCTGGGCGTGCCCGACCGCGCCACCGTGGCCAACATGGCCCCCGAGTACGGCGCCACCATGGGGCTCTTCCCCGTGGACGCGGCCTCCGTCGACTACTACCGCCTGACCCGCGGGGCGGGGGCGGCGGCCCGGGTGGCGGACTACTTCACCGCCCAGGGGCTGTTCGACCCCTACCGCGACGGGGAACCGGAGTTCTCCGATGTCCTGGAGCTGGACCTGGCCACCGTGGAGCCCTGCCTGGCCGGCCCCAAGCGCCCGCAGGACCGGGTGACGGTGGCGGGCCTGGGCGAGGGCTTCCGGGCCGCCCTGACCGCCCCGGCGGGTCACCGGGGCTTCGGGCTGCCGGAGGCCGAATGCACCGCCTCCGTCCCCCTGCCCGGCGGGGGCGCCCCGCTGACCCACGGCAGCGTCGTGCTGGCCGCCATCACCAGCTGCACCAATACGTCCAACCCCTCCGTCCTGGCCGGGGCCGGCCTGCTGGCCAGGCGGGCCGCCGAACGCGGGCTCCGGGTCAAGGGGCACGTGCGCACCTCCCTGACGCCCGGTTCGCGCGCCGTGGACGACTACCTGCGCCAGGCCGGGCTGCTGCCCTGGTTCGAGGCGCTGGGCTTCCACAGCGCCGGCCACGGCTGCGCCACCTGCATCGGCAACGGCGGGCCGCTGCTGCCGCCGGTGGCGGAGGTCATCCGCCGGGGCAACCTGGTGGCGGCCAGCGTGACCTCGGGCAACCGGAACTTCGAGGGCCGCATCCACCCGCTGGTCAAGGCCAACTACCTGGCCTCGCCCCCGCTGGTGGTGGCCTACGCCCTGGCCGGAACGGTGGACATCGACCTGTCGCGCGACCCCCTCGGCCGGGACGGGGAAGGGAAGCCCGTTTTCCTGCGGGACCTCTGGCCGTCGCCGGAGGAGGTTTTCTCCGTGGTCCGGGCGCACGTCACCCCGGAGACCTTCGCCCGCGCCTACGAGGATTTCACCCGCGGGCCGGAGGCCTGGGCCGCCGTGCCCGCCGGCGGCGGCGAGCGCTACGCCTGGGACCCCGACAGCACCTACATCCAGGAACCCCCCTTCCTGCAAGGGCTGCCGGGCGACCCGGAGGCGGCCACGGCGCCTGTGCGCGGGGCCCGGGTCCTGGTGTACCTGGGTGACTCCATCACCACCGACCACATCTCCCCGGCCGGCGACATCGCCGCCGACTCCGAGGCGGCCCGCTACCTGGCCGGCCTGGGCGTGGAGCGGGAGGACTTCAACAGCTTCGGGGCCCGGCGCGGCAACGACCGGGTCATGGCGCGCGGGGCCTTCTCCAACCCCCGGCTCAGCAACCGGTTGGCCGGCGGGAAGAACGGCGGGTACACCCGCCACCTGCCCTCGGGGGAGGTGGTGCCGATCTACGAGGCCGCCTGCCGCTACCGGGAGGAAAAGACGCCCGTGGTCGCCCTGGCCGGGCGCGAATACGGCACCGGGTCCAGCCGCGACTGGGCGGCCAAGGGGCCGGCTTTGCTCGGCATCCGCGCCGTGCTGGCGGTGAGTTTCGAGCGCATCCACCGCAGCAACCTGCTGGGCATGGGCATCCTGCCCCTGCAGTTCCAGGCGGGCGACAGCGCCGAGTCCCTGGGCCTGCGGGGCGACGAGGTCTTCGACATCCCGGGCCTGGCGGAAGGCTTCGCCCCGCGGGGCACGGCGACCGTGACGGCGGTGGGCCCGGACGGCGGGAAGAAGGAGATCCCCGTGGTCGTCCGCCTGGACACGCCGGCCGAGATTCGCTGCTACCGGCAGGGCGGGCTGCTGCCCTCCTTCCTGTGCCGCTGCGCGGATTGATTGTCGGGCTTCCGTCCGGCACGCTTTGTAGGCGCCTTCCGCCGGAAGGCGCACTTGGCACCGCTCCCAGGAGTGCGGCGCGGAGGTTGCCGCAGCGCCGCTTTCGCCAGGCGCGCAGGTTTCCGGAGCGCCGAACGCGGAGACGCCACCCCGGCGTCGCCCTCGCCGCTCCGCCAGGTCGCCCGCGGCGCGGGCTCCTGTGACATTTCCCGGCAATTCTCCGTCGGCCCAGCCGGGCCGATGGCGCGGTTTCGCCGGCGATTTTCCCGCGGTCCTGCCGGGAATGCGGAAGCCGCGCCCAGGCCAGGTTGCCGAAAGCGGCGTCTCGCGGACTCGCCGCCGCACTCCACAGCGAAGTTTTCGCGCCGCCGGAAGGCAACCAAAGGGTGCCGCTGCCTGGCACCGATCTTATCAAGAGGACTTATCGACAATCATCGCAACTTGCTCGCCAACAATGAGAGAGATCCGGTCGTCCTCGCCGTTCATGAAAAGTTAATTCGCTCGTAATGAATCGTTAGCCCTCCACCCACCCAAGATCTCCGCCCTCCTTCGTGGCCTTCGCGCGCCTCGTGTTCGAACACATCTTTCGACAGGCGCGCAGGCTGCCGGAGCGCCGAACGCGGAGACGCTTTCCCGGCGTCGCTCGCCGCTCCGCCCGGCTGCGCGGCGAGGAAAAAGCGGCGCTCCGCTCCGCTGCGCGCCGCACTCCATACGCGGCCGCCCGAGCGCGGTACGCCGCCTCTCGCCGAGAGGCGGCTTCGGGAAAAACCAGAAAACGGGGAAATGGCGTAGGAGTGGCCCGCCCCTCGGCGAGGGGCGGGCCACGCGGAGCCGCCCAGGAGTGCGGCGCGAAGGCCGCCGCAGCGCCGCTTTCGCCAGGCGCGCAGGCTGCCGGAGCGCCGAACGCGGAGACGCTTTCCCGGCGTCGCTC
>CAYTBK010000294.1:0-2937 GCA_964436005.1 uncultured Acidobacteriota bacterium | reverse complement strand
GCAGCCCGATTTTCTGCAGCACGGGCAGGCCGGCCCCGCCCGGCAGGGTGAACATCAGCAGGAGCATGGCCGCGTGCGCGACCAGGCCAAGTTGGAGGAACGTCCAGGCGGAAGGGTCCGTCCACTGGCGCTTCCAGCGCCAGTGGTACGCCAGGCCGACGAGCACGGAGGAAACGATGACGAGCGACCCGGTCAGTGCCCCATCCCCCCCCTGGACCACCCGGCAGGCGGCGGCGGCGCTTCCGGCGATGAGGCCGGCCAGGGGGCCGAAGAACATGCCGCAAAGGCTGATCACCACCGACCGGCCGTCGAAGATGATCCCCGGCACCAGGACCAAGGGCCGCAGCATCCCGAAGACGGCGGCCAGGCCGAACAGGAGGCCCTGGAGAACGGCGCCCGTCCGTCCCTGCTCCCACCGCTGCCGGAGGAAACCGGACAAAGTGCTGATGGCGATGAGCAGGGCCAGGTTGGCGGACAGGTCCAGGAATGTTCCGATCAAACGACGTCTCCTTCCATAGTATCGTTCATGCCGCAGAAACCCCTTTGATCTTCAGACGTCATACCGAAACAGAGTGTAAGCAGGACCGGACGCGAAGCAAGAAAAATTCGCGGTCCGATAGCGTTTCCCGGCGGCCGTCCTCTTCACTTCGCCGGTTCCCGGCCCGGAAGGAAAGAAATTGGCGGTCTATCCGTCCCGGAAAGCAGGCCGTCGTCCAGTTCCCGTTCCGGCAGAATCAGCGACCGGATGTCCTGGGCAAGCCGGGCGGTCTTCGCCTGCGGCGCCCCGTCGAGGAACGACACGATGAAATAGGGCTTGGCGGCCAGGGAAAGAAGAACGGGGTCCTCGGGATAGACGTCGAGTATGGGCAGGAGCACCGACCCGCCGATGATCGAGCGGCGGCTGCGGTCCGGCGGCGCCAGCCCCCAGATGCTCTGGTAGCTCATGGGGTAGTCCGTCCCGTCCATCTCGACGTTGCCGATGTACAGGATGACGTGGCCCCCGATGAAGAAGACGGTGGTCAGCGGGCGCCCCTCGCGCACCAGAAAGTCCAGGCGCTCCGCCAGGCTGCATGCGGAGAGGTCGGTCTGCCTTCCGGCGCCCGGCTGGGCGGCGGAATTGCGGGGCAGATAGATGCCGAAAGGCAGGAACAGCGCCTTGAGCTCGGCCGAACAGTCGTTGTAGAAGTACATGTTCCCCCAGCCGTACGGTCGCCCCAGCATCCCTTTCATGATCCGGCTGAAGTTGCGGGGGGTCGCCGCCAGGGGGATTTTGGCCGCCAGCTCCGAAGGCACCCGGGCCCGGGCAAAGGAGGCCGGCCCCGCTTCTTCCCGCGTCGGCACCAGCACTTCCCAGTCCTGGCCAGAGTCCTGGCTGGCCCGCAGGCAGGGAAACGACGACCCGTTGAAAGCCGTGAGAATCACCTCGCCGGCGGGTGTCCGCAGGGGAGTCCCCGGACGGACGACGGCCACCAGGCCGCGCAGCAGGCTCCGCCTCCAGACCCAGATGAACTTTTCGTCCACCCTGGCCAGGCCGTCGGACTTGACCCAGCCGATGAAGTCCGGGGTGTACACCAGCGACCAGGCCCCTTCCTGGCTCCGGGCCAGGATATAGACCGGGATGCCGGCCCAGACGACGGAGTTCTGCAGGTTGTCGAAGGGGTACCCTTCCCCGGCTATGGTGTAGTGGTAGAAATGAACGTCGTCGGTGGGCAGCAGGCGGCAGGGCAGGTTGTTCACGGCGATGGCCCGGTTGCGCGGGTCGAATCGCCTGCGCGTGTCCAGCTGGGCGAGGTCCATCCGGGCGGCCAGGCTGTCGGCCCACTCCACGGGATAGGGCCGGTAGTTGGAACCGTAGCCGATTTTCGCGGGGAGCTTGTCCCGGTTGCCGTAGGTTCTGAGGAGGAGCTCCTCCCAGCTCTTCACGTCGTCGGGGGCGGCCTGGTTCAGGAGCGACTGGACGCGCCCCTCGTCCCATGGCGAAAGCGAACCGCAGAGGTGCTCGAGGAGTTCTCTCGTCCGCGCCTCCTGGACGTGAGGATCCAGGAGCGGGGTCTCCCAGCCGGGGTCCCGGGGGGAAAGGAAGTCGTCCAGGTTCTGGCTGTAGCGCGTGAGGTCGAAGATGTCCTTGTTGTCCTCCGGGCCGGGTGCAGCCGTGAGGTGCGGGAGGAACGCCAGCAGGAAGACCGTGCAGGTCAGGAAAAGGCGCATGGGCAGGCTCCTTCGCAAAATGGGAACCCCGTGGAGTTCCCGCCCAGTATACCGCCGCCCCCTCTGTTTGAACAGACATCCCGGGTTTCGGTTGACGAGGCCGGAGACCGGGCATACGATGTGGGAAACATGTCACCGGCCCTTGTCCCGGCGCGCTTGAGCCGCCGGCCGGGCGGCCGCCAAGGAGAAACTCATGACTGACGCGTACCGTGCCTACGATCCGAACGAGCGGTTCTCCCGGGCGAAAGGGGAAACCGCTCCGCCGCTGCTGTTCGTGTCGCCTTCCCGCTATGTCCAGTCGCCCGGCGCCCTGGGCCGTCTGGGAGAACTCCTGGCCGACCTCACCGGCACCGGCACGCGGGTCGGCCTGCTGATCACCCCCGGCCGGCGGCAGACCCTGTTCGCCACCGTTTCCGCCAGCCTGCAGCGGGAGGGCCTTCTGCTGATCGACGAAACCTTCCGGGGCGAATCGAGCCGCGGAGAGGTGGAACGGGTGACCGCCCGCTTCCGGGCCGAAGCGGTGGGCGTCGTCGTCGGCATCGGCGGCGGGAAATGCCTCGACACGGCCCGCATGGCGGCGAACCGGTTGGGCGCGCGCGTCGTGACCGTCCCCACGACGGCCTCGACGGATGCCCCCACGGCGGCGGTTTCGGTGCTGTACCGGGAGGACGGCGTTTTCGAAACGGTGGAGTACAGCCGGCTGAACCCCCTGCTGGTGCTGGCCGACGA
>CAYTBK010000293.1:0-2941 GCA_964436005.1 uncultured Acidobacteriota bacterium | reverse complement strand
CCCACGGCAAGACGACCACGACTTCGATGATCGCCATGATCCTGCAGCGCGCCGGACTCGATCCCACTGTCATCATCGGCGGCCGACTGAGCCATTTCGACGCCAACGCCCGGCTGGGAGACGGCTCGATCCTGGTGGCCGAGGCGGACGAAAGCGACGGGTCCTTCCTCCGGCTTTTCCCTGCCGTGGCTGTCGTGACGAACCTGGATGAAGAGCACCTGAACTACTACGGCTGCATGGAGTGCATCCACCTGGCATTTTTGGACTACGTCAATCGGGTGCCGTTCTACGGCACGGCGATCCTGTGCCTGGACGACTCTTACCTGCAGGCCATGCTGCCGGAAATCGGGCGGCGGGTCGTCACCTACGGGTTCTGCGAGGATGCCTGCTTCCGCGCCACGAATCTCCAGGCCAACGGGGTGCGCATGTCGTTCGACGTGACCCGGAAGGGTGAGCCGTTGGGCCGCTTCGGACTGTCCATCCCGGGCAAGCACAATGTACTCAATGCGCTGGCCGCTATCGCCGTGGCGGCCGAGTTCTCCGTACCCATGGACGTTGCCGGCGAAGCTCTGGCGCAATTCCATGGCGCCGACCGGCGTTTCCAACTGCGGGGGGAGGTGGGCGGCGTCCAGGTGGTCGACGACTACGGCCACCACCCGACGGAGATCAAGGCGACCCTCGACGCGGCCAGGGGCGTGACCGACGGGCGGGTGATCGCTGTCTTCCAGCCCCACCGTTACTCCCGGGTCCGTGATCTGTGGGACGAGTTTTCCGGCGCTTTCAAACAGGCGGACCTGGTGTACTGTCTTCCTGTCTACCCGGCCGGGGAACAACCGATACCCGGTGTCGACGGGGAGACCCTCTCGGGGGCAGTTGCCGCGGCGTCCGGAAGACCGTGCGTTTTTCAAACTGATTTTGCCGCCCTGGCTGAAATCATCGCCGCCGAAGCGCGACCGGGGGACCTGGTCATCACGTTTGGCGCAGGCAATGTTTCGCAGGTTTGCCCCCTGTTGTTGGCGGCCATGTCTGGCGAAAGGGAAAAAGTATGACTGCCGAACAGAAAGCCTTGAGAAGGGGGATTCCCCTGACTGACGATTCGCTGTTTCTCCGCAAGCCGATTCCGGATGAAAACGGCGAGGAACTGATCGGTGGGCGCGGGATCGTCGCCGGGTTGATCGTGAAGACCCTGGTCGTATTCCTCTCGCTTCTGGGCGTGTACCTGCTGGCCGCATCCGGGGTGAAGCTTCCGGTCTTCCAGGTCGGGAAAATCGAGGTGCGCGGAGCGGAGCATGTGACGCCGGGACAGGTGAAGGAGATTCTGGGCCGGGAGTTTCCCCGCAACATCAACGACATGGACATCGTGAAAGTCCGCCAGCGGCTGGAAAGGATAAGCTGGATCAAGTCCGCCCGCATATCGAAAATCTATCCGAACACCCTGGCGGTGGACATTCAGGAAAGGAAGCCGTTGGGTGTGGCCTGTATGGAATCGCTCTGGCTATTTGACAACGAGGGTGTGATTCTGGAAGAATACCGCCCCGGCACACCGATGCGGGACCAACCGTTCCTGTCTGGTCTCCTCCCGCTGAAAAAGGGAATCATGCCCGAGGAAAACCGAGAGCGGATGGCTCTTTTCGCATCGATATTGAACGAGTTGAGCGCGAAGGGGGGGAATGTCGTTTCCCGCATCTCGGAAGTGGACGTCAGCGACCGAAACGACATCGTGATCGTACCAATGGAGGGAACCCCTCGCGTGCACCTGGGTTCGGAAAGGTTGGCCGAAAGGGCGATCCGTTTTTTCCAGGTGTTGCCCCGCATTCAGCAGGAAAACTCTACGATCGGTGAAGTTGATCTGCGAAGCGAGGGGATGGTCGTCTTGAAACCCGCAGGGATTCGGTAAGGCAGGCAATCGTGCTCAGGAAACAAAGAGATTCCTTTTTCTTCGCATTGGATGTCGGGTCGACCCAGACGCGCGCGGCGATTTGCCGCTTGCAGAGTTCCCTGGAATTGGAACTGCTCGGCCTGGGGGGATGCGCGATGAGGGGGGTCCGGAACGGGAGCATCGTGGACCTGCAGGAAGCTTCGGAAGCGGTCCGCTCGTCCGTGGCCATGGCCGAAAAGGATGCCGGGGTCCGAATGGGCAAGGCCTTCGTCGGCATCAACGGGCGGGGCATGCGGAGTTTCAACAGCCGCGGATCGGTGGCCCTCGGCGCCCAACCCGCTCACGTGACCCGTTCTCACGTCAGCAAATGCATGGAGGCGGCCCGGAACATCTCCCTGGTGAACAATTGCGACCCGGTCCACGATGTGGTGCGCCAGTGCATGGTCGACGACGAACTCGAAGTGGACAACCCCATCGGGATGGTGGGCAGCCGGCTGGAAATCGGGCTGCATATCATCACCCTGCCGCGGGCGCACGTGGTGAACTTTACGAAGGCGGTCAACCAGGCGGGCGTCCAGGTGCAGCGCCTGGTGGTCCAGCCTCTGGCGAGCGCCGAGTCTGCCATCCGCCCTGAGGAAAAGGAATTCGGGGCGCTTCTCGTGGAAATCGGGGCGGCCGCCACCGCCGGACTGGTTTTCCAGAAAGGCAAGATCCAGCACAGTTTCGTGATCCCGGTGGGTGGAGAGCTCTTTACCCGCGATATCGTGACCGGCCTGCGCACGACCCTGGGCGAAGCGGAAACGGTGAAATGCACGGCCGGAGTCCTTTTGGGAACCGGGCTGTCTCAGGATGACACCATCGAGATCGCCGGAGCCGGATCGGGCAAGACCCGTCTGGTGGCCCGCCAGGTTCTGGCGGAAATCCTTTGCCCGAGGGCCCAGGAAGTCCTCGAGGACATACGAAAGGAGCTGGGCCTGGGCGGCTTCGACGGGACGCAGATGTCCGCCGCCGTGTTTTGCGGTGGAGGGGCCCTGCTGAACCAGTTCATCCAGGAGGCGGAAA
>CAYTBK010000292.1:0-3004 GCA_964436005.1 uncultured Acidobacteriota bacterium | reverse complement strand
CTGCCGGCCTGCTGTTTCAGCTGCTGGATCTTCTCCATGATCTTGGCCGCGAAGCCGGCCTGTTCGGTTTCGGAGGCGCCGGAGGCCCGGAAGGCGTCCTTGATCTGCTCCTCGCTGAGCTGCCCGATGATGCCGGCGAACCACTTGGCGTGCTCCAGGCTCACCCGGCCGGCCGCGGTGCCGATGTCCTTGCCGGATTTGTAGAACCGGAGATTCCCGCCGGAGGGGGCCAGGAGGAAGGGTTGTTTCTGGAACTCGCCCATGTCCCACTTGGTGTGGGAGAGCCAGCCGCCGATCTTGCCGAGGGAGCCGCCCCAGTCGGCCACGACGTACCAGTCCAGGACCGTCTTGCCGTCTTCGGCGTACATGCCGAGGACGTTGTTGTTGTCGGCCTTGGAGTCCCAGTTGTTCAGCAGCAGGGTCAGGATGACCAGGCCGGAGAGTTCCTTGGTGCCCTCGAAGGGGTTGGAGTCCCAGGCCCAGGGGTTTTTCCGCCGGGTGATGTTTTCCGGGCGTTTCTCGAACATGGCGGCGGTGAAGTTCCCCGAGCCCACGAACTTCTTGGCCCGGCCCAGGCTGCCGACGTTGAGCACCGTGCCGGAGGGCACGTAGTAGCTTTCCTCCACCATGAAGCCGCAGGCCCAGACGATGCGGCTGCAGGCCACTTCCGCGTGCACCTCCTCGTCGAACTTCATGTTCCAGAGCACGCCGTTGGCGTCGGTGACCTTGATCTTGGGGTTGGTGCCGCTGACGTCTTCCTTGACGAAGGTGAAGGGCGGCTTGGGGGCGCCTTCTTCACTGCCGATGCCGTAGAACAGGTTCAGCTTGGAATAGTCGCCGCGGTCTTCCCACAGCATGGCCTTGCCGGCCTCCGTGGGCCCGGTTCCCGTGGACGCTTTCTTGGGCTTGGCGGCGAGCAGGGGGGATGTGCTCGTCATGAGGATGCAGGCGGTCAGGAGCAGCACCGCCGCCAGGATGGACATGCACGTCGTTCGTCTCATGGCAGAACTCCTTTTCGATTGTTTCGTTCGATCCCGTATCGGCGGAAGGCGCGGAAAACCGAGGCCCGCCCCGGCCGCCGCGCTGTTTCCCGTTTACTGAGCCGGGGCCGGGGCTGGCGCCGGGGCCGCAGCCGGGGCCGCGGCCGGCAGCGTGGCCGCCGCGCTCGTGTAGGCGCCGTTGGCCGCCAGCAGGAGCCAGTATTGAGCCGCATCCACCTCTGCGTGCACGATTCCCCGGGGATCGATGGCCGTCGGGGTGGTGATGGTCAGGTCCACGGGCTTGGCCCCGTCCTGTCCGTTCCAGCGGTAGGCGGTGATGGCGCCCGCTGTCTTGGGCAGGGCCAGCAGCACCACGGATTTTCCGACGGCGTCGTACTGGATCTCCGTGACGGCTTCGCCCTTGAGCAGGGGGATGGCTTTTGAGACTTCCAGAACGCCGGTGGTGAAGGGGGCGGCGTCGTCCCGCAGGCGGACCGGGACCACGAGGGTCTCGCCCCCGCCGGGGGCCGGCATGGCCACCAGGAGGCAGTTGTTGAAGGAGTCCCAGGCGATGCCCGCCACGCTCTCGGCGTACTGCTCGCCCACCTTCATCAGCTCCGGGACCGTGGTGACCAGGAACGAGCGGAAGTTGGTGATCACTTCGGGGGAGGTGAAGGTTTGGGCGGCCGGGTCGAAGCGGACCCGCAGGAGGGCGCCGGTGCCCCCCGAGGCCAGCGAGCCGATGATGTAGAGGAATTTGCGGCTGGGGTCAAAGGCGATGCCCTTGGGCGAGACCACCTCGGCCCCGTGGGGGATGGCCCGGACGCTGCCGAGCTGGTTGCCGTCCTTGTCGATGGTGAAGGAGAACACTTCCCGGGGTTTGTTGCCGTCGATCATCACCACCGACTTCATGCCTTGCAGGAAGACCGCCCCTGAAATGTCCGTCAGGGAGGCGCCCTGCAGGGTCCGGATGGCGGCTGCCTGGGTGGCCGTGTCCGTCGTGCTTCCGCTTCTCGGGGCCATGAAATAGACGGTGACCCCCAGCATGATGAGGGGCGCCACGATGCGGCTCAGGGCGTTGACCAGGGTGGAGGCCATGCGGGATTCCTTCTTCTTTTCCTTCCCCTTGTCCTTCTTCTTCTTCTCGCCGCCCTCGCCGCCTTCGCCTTCCTCCTTGTCCTTCTTCTTCTTCTCGGCCTTGGGCGCCGGCTGGGCCTGCAGGTTGGCCGCGGCCATGAGCTGGTCCAGGTCCACGGCCACGGTGGCCTCGCGGGATTTCTCGCTCGGGTTCCGGAAGGTGACGGCCACCTGGCCGAGGCGGATCTTGTCGCCGTGGCTGAGGGCGCAGGCCTGGTTGGCCACGGGGCGGTCGTTGACGAAGGTGCCGTTGCGGCTGCCGAAATCGACGATCTCGTAGTGGACGCCGTTGAAACGGATCTCGGCGTGCGAGGCGCTGACCGTCGGGTGGTTCAAAACGAGCAGGTTGTGGGGCGCCTTCCCGATGCCCATGGGCACGTGGGCCACCGGGCGTTCCATGTGCTCGCCGGTGGGCATGACCACCACCAGGACCGGGGCCGCGCCGGGGGGCACGTTGCCCACTGGCGCGACTGGCGCCGCCGGGGCCGGGGCCGGCAGCGGGGCGTAGGCCGGCGGGGCTTGTATGGGCGGCGGGGCCGCGTAGGGGGCTACCCCCACGGTTCCCGCGGGTCCGGTCGGCGCCGGCGCGAAGGGCGGGGGCGTGGCAAACGCGGCGGAAGCCGCCATGTTGGCGGTCAGGTCTGTGCCGGAAGGCGTGAAGGCGATGCGCGCCTTGCCGATCTGCACGACGTCGCCGGGCTGCAGAGGGTGCGACCCGGAGATGCGGGCGTCGTTGACCCTTGTCCCGTTGCTGCTGCCCATGTCGGTGACCTGCCAGCCGCCCGGCTGCGGACGGATTTCGGCGTGGTAGGTGGAAGCGAAGCCGTCTTCGAGGACGATGTCGTTCTGGGGCGCCCGACCGATCTTGACGGGCGTCCCGGTGAGGT
>CAYTBK010000291.1:0-3132 GCA_964436005.1 uncultured Acidobacteriota bacterium | reverse complement strand
CGGCGCGGGGCTGTCGGAGCGCGCCCGCTCGTTCACCCTGGACAACGGCATGACGTTCTGGGTGTACGAGCGCCACGAGATCCCCACCTTTTTCGGGATCTACATGGCCAAGACCGGATCCTGCGACGAAGGGAGCGGGGAGACCGGGCTGGCCCACTTCATCGAGCACCTCTCCAAGAAGGGCACGCCGGTGGTCGGGACCCGGGACTACGAGGCGGAAAAGCCGATCCTGGCCGAGATGGACCGGGTCGGGAACGAACTCACCGCCGAGCTGGACAAGGGGGCCGGGCGCGACGAGAAGCGCGTCGTCGAACTTCGCCGCCAGCTGGCCGAACTCCAGGAGAAGCACGCCGCCTACGCGGTGAAGGAAGAGTACAACAAGATCTACAGCGAGAACGGGGGCCGCAACCGCAACGCCTCCACCGGGCCCGACACCACCCAGTACTTCATCTCGCTGCCGGCCAACCGGCTGGAGCTGTGGTTCCTCATGGAGTCGGAGAAACTCAAGAACCTGGTGATGCGCGAATTCTACTCCGAGCGGGACGTGATCTGCGAGGAGCGCCGCATGGGCGTGGAAAACAGCCCCAGCGGCTTCCTATACGAGCAGTTCCTGAACTCCGCTTTCATGACCCACCCCTACCGCCACGAGGTGATCGGCTACATGCAGGACATCCAGTCGGTGACCAAGGCCCAGGCCGAGGCCTTCTTCCGCCGCAACTACGTGCCGAACAACCTCATGGCCGCCCTGGTGGGCGACGTTTCCTTCGACGAGGTGAAACGGCTGGCCGAAAAGTACTTCGGCGACCTCCCCCGCGGAGCGGCGCCGCCGCGGCAGGTGGACCGGGAACCGGCCCAGAACGCCGAGCGACGGGTGACTGTCTGGTTCGACGCCGAGCCCGAGATCCACGTCGGCTTCCGGACGCCCGGCCGGGCCTCCCGCGACAACCTGGTCCTGGAGATGATCGCCCTGGTGCTCAGCCGCGGCGAGTCCTCCCGCCTCACCCGCGACCTGGTGCAGCGCCGCCAGGTCGCTTTCAACGCCGGCGCCTCGGCCAACACCGGCGGCGACCGCTTCGGCTCGTTCTTCCTGCTCAGCGGCGCCCCGCGCCACCCCCACACCGTGGATGAATTGGAAAACGAATTCTACAAGCACCTGGAAAAGCTGAAGACCGAGCCGGTCGGCGAAGCGGAGTTGCGCCGGGCCGTCAACCAGGCCGAAGCCGCCCTGTACGGTGGCCTGGACCGCAACATGGCGCTCGGCATGCGGGTCCTGCTCAACGCCCAGGTGCACGGCGACGTCGACGCGGAGTACAAGCGCGTCGAGGAACTCAAGACCGTGACCCCCGCCGAGATCATGGACGCGGCCCGAAAGTACTTCGTCCCGTCCAACCGCACGGTCGGCGTCCTGCAGCGCAAGGCCGAGGGAGGTGAAAAGTGAGAAAAGCGTCGTACCTCTTCTTCCCGTTGGTAGCCCTCGCCCTCTTCGCCGGCGCCCTGCTCGCGGAAGGGCCCCGCGACCCGCGGACCCTCTCCTACTCCGACCTCCGCTTCACCCCCCTCAAGCCCCAGACCGTGGACCTCGGCGGCGGCAACCAGCTCCTGCTGCTGCCCGGCCACGACGTGCCGGTGGTGCGGGCCTTCGTCCTGCTGGAGAGCGGGTCCATCCTCGACCCGGCGGGCCGCGAGGGCCTGGCCGCGCTGACCCTGCGCTCGCTCAAGAGCGGCGGCGCCGGCGACCTGACCCCCGAACAGGTGGAGGACCGCCTCGACGAACTGGGCTCCACCATCTTCGCCGACGCCGACCTGGAACAGTCCACCCTGAACCTCTGGTCGCTCCGGAAGAACTTCGACGCCACCTGGCAGCTCCTGGTGGACATTCTGCAGAAACCCCGCTTCGACGAGGCGCGGCTCGACACCGAGAAGAAGGGCGAACTGGAATCCATCCGCCGCCGCTGGGACAACCCCGCCGGCACGGCCTTCACGCTCTGGAACGAGCTGCTCTACGGCCTGCAGGCGCCGGAAGGCCGCCGCACCACCAGCGCCTCTGTCAACGCCATCTCCCGGACCGACCTGGTCGCCTTCCACCGCTCCTCGCTGCTGGGACGGCGCTTCCTGATCGCCGTCTGCGGGGACTTCGACCCGGCCGAGATGACGGCCCGGGTCAAGCGCGACTTCGCCGCCTGGCCGGCGGGCCCGGCGGGGAAGAGTGCCTTGGCGCCCGTGGCCCTGGCCGCCAAGCCCGGCATCTACGTGGCGGACCGTCCCGACATGAACCAGGCGGTGGTGCTGCTGGGCCATTTGGGCATCAACCGGCTGGACAAGGACAACGCCGAGATGACGGTGCTCAACTACATCCTGGGCAGCGGCGGCTTCAACTCCCGCATCATGCGCGAGGTCCGCTCCCACCGGGGGCTGGCCTACACCGCCATGGGGCGGGTCAACACCGGGCGCGACCGGGGCGACTTCACCTGCTTCACCCAGACCAAGGCGCAGTCGGCCGCCGAGGCGGTCCAGGTCATCGCTGGGATCGTGCGGGCCATGACCGCCGAAGAGGTGACCCCGGCCGAACTGGCCACCGCCAGGAGCTACGAGGCCAATTCCTTCGTCTTCCGCTTCGAGTCGCCCGCGACGCTCCTCTTCCAGACCATGACCATGCGGCTACAGGGTTTCCCCGACAACTACTTCGACACCTACCTGGGCCGTATCGCGGCGGTGGACGCCGCCAAGGTGCAGGCCATGGCCCGGCGGGTCCTCTCCCCGGACCAACTGGTGGTGCTGGTGCTCGGGCCGAAGGAAAAGCTGATGGAACCGCTGCGCGCCCTGAACCTGGGCGAGGTGCGGGAACTGGCCATCCCCAAGGAGTGAGCAGACCGCCGATCTCCTCTCCGCACTCCGCCTCTCGCCGCGTACCCCGCCCCTCGCCGAGGGGCGGGCCTCTTCCGCGTCACTTCCCTTTTTCTGTCCTGTTGTCCCGGAGCCGCCTCTCGGCGAGAGGCGGTCTACCGCGCTCGGGCTGCTGCGTGTGGAGTGCGGCGCGCAGCGGAGCGGAGCGCCGCTTTTTCCTTGCCGCGCAGCCAGGCGGAGCGGCGAGCGACGCCGGGAAAGCGTCTCCGCGTTCGGCGCTCCGGCAGC
>CAYTBK010000290.1:0-3143 GCA_964436005.1 uncultured Acidobacteriota bacterium | reverse complement strand
CCCTTCCTTCTCCAGCTCGATGGCCGACATCAGCATTCGTTCGGTCTTGCCGTCGGTGTGCTCACTGCAGCATTCGCACATGGGGACCTCCTGGGAAAGTGGTTTGCAGCCGATGAAGCAACCGCGGTGCGCAAGCGCCGCGGCGGCCGGCCAACCTTTTGGGTGCCCCGGAAGAATCCGGAACAGCGGTTCGCCGTTTCGGGTTGCTTTACGGTATACTACCGCAACCGGCGTTCCCGAGCAACAGCACACCCCGGGAGGCGGTTTTTCCAGGCGGGACACTCGAGTCGGGAGGATGACGTGGCGAAACGGATGATCTTGGCCGCATTGATTGCTCTGCTTTCCTGCCTTTCCTGCGGGCGCCGCGACAACGGGGGCGGCAAGATCGCCCTGCTCCTGCCGGAAACGAAGACCGCCCGTTACGAAACCCAGGACCTGCCGCTGTTCAAGGCCAAGTTGAAGGCGCTTGGCTTCGATGCCGACCGTCACCTTCTCTACGCAAACGCCAACCAGGACGCGGCCGAACAGCTCCGCCAGGCCGAAGCGGCCCTGGCGAACGGGGCCAAGGTGCTCGTCCTCGACCCGGTGGATTCCGACGCCGCAGCCGCCATCGCGGAACTGGCCAAACGCAACCGGACGCCGGTGATCGCTTACGACCGCATGGTCAACGGGTCGGACGGGGTTGTCTGCCACATTTCCTTCGACAACGAAAGGGTGGGCCGGCTGCAGGGCGAGGCCCTGCTGCAAGCGCTGACCGCCGCCGGAAAGGGCCCGTTGCCGGCCGTCGTCATGATCAACGGATCACCCACCGACAACAACGCCCGGCAATTCAAGAAAGGCGCCCACGCCGCCCTGGACGGGAAAGCCCGCATCGTCATGGAATACGACACGCCGGACTGGAGTCCCGACAAGGCGCGCGACCAGATGAGCCAGGCACTGACAGCACTGGCCAACAAGCTGGACGGCGTGTACTGCGCCAACGACGGAACGGCCGGCGGCGCCATCGCCGCCATGAAGGGGGCCGGCCTTTCGCCGCTCCCGCCCGTGACAGGGCAGGACGCCGAACTGGCCGCCGTGCAGCGCATCCTGGCTGGTGAGCAGTACATGACCGTCTACAAACCGATTCGCGTGGAGGCGGAAGCCGCCGCCGAGACCGCCTTCGCTCTTTTCCTGGGAAAAAGCCTGCCGCCCGACCGCTTCCAGGTTAGGATCGACAACAAGGCGGCAGCGGTGCCCTCCCTGTTGATCGAACCCATCGTCGTCACCCGGGACAAGGTGAAGGACACCGTCGTCCATGACGGATTCTGGAAGCCGGCAGACCTGCGGAAAGGCGGCTACGCGGAATTCTGCGATCAGGCCGGCATCCGTTAGGAGGGTCGAATGACCGGGCGGCAAACGCAACCAGACGCCGAACCTATTCTTTCCATGCGGGATATTCGCTTCCGCTACGGGGCGGTGGAAGCCTTGCGGGGTGCCGGCATGGAAGCGTACCCGGGCAACGTGACGGCGCTCATGGGCGACAACGGCGCAGGAAAATCCACGCTCATCAAATGCATGTCGGGCATCCTGCGCACCAGCGGAGGAGAGTGCCGCTTCGAGGGCCGGACCGTGTCCTTCCGCGGGCCGCGGGACGCCTCGGCGCGAGGCATCGAAACGGTCTACCAGGACCTGGCCCTTTGCGACAACTTGGACGTCGTGGCCAACCTCTTCCTGGGCCGGGAATCGCGGGCGTTTCCCATGCCGGCCCTGGGCGGGGTTCTCGACGAGGACGCCATGGAATCCAGGGCCAAGGCCGTTTTGGAGCGGTTGTCCGTCAACATCCCCGACCCGCGGGTGAAAGTCGCCGCACTTTCGGGCGGCCAACGGCAGTCGGTGGCCGTGGCCCGGGCCGTGCTCTGGAATTCCAAGCTGGTGATCCTCGACGAACCGACGGCGGCCCTGGGCGTCGCCCAGACGCGCCAGGTCCTCGACCTCATCCTGCGCCTGAAGGAGGAAGGGCTGGCCGTCATACTCATCAGCCACAACATTTCCGATGTTTTCACAGTGGCCGACCGCATTGTCGTACTGAGGCTGGGGCGCACCGTGGCCCGGTTCGAGGTGGCGAACACGTCCCCGGAGGACGTCGTGGCAGCCATCACTGGCGCCTCCGTGCAGGGCGACTGATGAGCGGCCCTGGAAACAGCGCCCGCCCCCAAACCCCATTGAAAAGGAAAAACCCATGCGGTTCCTGTATTACGATCGGATCACAAGCATAGAAAAGGGACGTAAAATTGTGGGGACCAAGGCCTTTTCCCTGTCCGAGGAATACCTGCGCGGACATTTCTCCCGGCAGGCGGTGGTGCCCGGAGTGGTCCTTGTCGAGGCCATGGCCCAGGTGCTGGGCTGGGGCGTGATCCACGCCCACGACTTCAAGCTGAAAGCCATTCTCTCCCTGGTGGACGGGGTCAGCGTTCACGAACCTCTGCTGCGACCCGGTCTGACCGCTACGATCACGGGGGAGATCCTCTCGACGAACCGGCGGGACACCCTGGGCTGCGCCCGGGTGGAAAGCGAAGGCCTCGTACTGGCCGAAGCACGGCGCATCCTTTTCGCCCACTTCCCGACCGAGGACACCCAACCACTGCGCCTGCTCTTCCAGTACTACTCGGGGCTGGCCCCTGATTCCGGGAGCGGCGAATGACGAAAACAGGCCGGAAGGTGGTGGTCACGGGCCTCGGCATGTGCACGGCGCTGGGCCTGGGGTTGGCGGAGAGTTGGAACAAGGCCCTGGCGGGCATTTCAGGGATCGCCGCCCCCGCCCTCGGCGAGTTGGCGGGCTCGCCGCTACGGGCTGTCGGGCAGGTCTCCGCCGAAGACTGGCAGCGCTTGCAGGCCGAATTCCCGGATGAATCCGCCGCAACGGGAGAAAGGCGCACCCTCTTCGCGCTCTGGGCCGCGCGGGAAGCCCTGCGCGACGCGGGGCTGGACAAATCCTCCGGACTCCGCGGCGAATTGTGCCTGGGCAGCGGGTTGGGTGTCCACCGACTGGAGGATGCGGCCCGCTTTCTTGACCACGCCGGCCGGTTCGACGCCCGGGCCCTGGGCCGTTGCTTCTCCCGGCTCCACGGCACGTCCCTGGCCCGGCACCCCGCCGACCGCACCGC
>CAYTBK010000289.1:0-3149 GCA_964436005.1 uncultured Acidobacteriota bacterium | reverse complement strand
CGCATTCCCTTTCTTCGGCGGTCCTTTATGCCGGTTAAAAGGCCAAAGGCGAGTTTCCCGTAGGGAAACAATGTCCGTAGCCCCGCGGCGCCCGGAAGACCTTTTTCCCGTAGGGAATCCATGTCCATGGCCCGTTCGCCACTTCCCGCGGAAAAACCGCCGCGGTGGCCGTCCCTACGGGCCAGGAAAATTCCATTCTTTTCTCCCCGGGATTTGCTATAGTTTCCCGGTCGTGTTTGCGGGGATCAGGAAGGGCCGCTTTTCGGCCGGCCGGAAACGCCGGGAATGCCCCGGAGGCCCGCCGGGCCCCTCGCGACCGGGCTCTTTGCCCGCAACGCAAGAACACTATTCCACCCGATCAGGAGGAGCCCCATGAGCAACCTGCTGGAAGTCCGCTGGCACGGCCGGGGCGGTCAGGGGACCGTCACCGGCGCCAAGACGCTGGCGGAAGTCATCCTCACCGTGGGCAAGTACATCCAGGCGTTCCCCGAGTACGGGCCCGAACGCCGGGGTGCGCCCGTCCGCGTGTTCAACCGCTTTTCCGACGACCCCATCCGCGTCCACACCCCCGTCAAGACGCCCCACGTGGTGATGATCGTGGACCCGACGCTGGTGGGCAACGTCAACCTGACCGAAGGCGCGCGCGAAGACGCCACCTTCATCGTCAACACCGTGGAGCCCGCCGCGGTCATCCGCGAGCGCCTGGGGCTGGCCCCCGCGCAGAAGCTCCTCACCCTGGACGCCACGGGCATCTCCATCCAGGAGATCGGGCGCGCCCTGCCCAACACGCCCATGATCGGCGCCATCATGAAAACCAACCCGATTCTCGACCTGGAGACCCTCCTGGCCGAGACCCGCAAGAGCCTCGAAGGCAAATTCCCCGCCAAGGTCGTGGACGGCAACATTGCCGCCGTCCAACGGGGCTACGAGGAGGTCCAGAGCGATGTTTAAACTGAAATCATGGAAAGAGATACCGATCGGTGGCGCCATCGACACGCCCGGCTCGGCCCTGGAGAACAAGACCGGCTCCTGGCGCGTCGACCGCCCCGAGTGGAACAAGGATAAGTGCATCCACTGCCTGCGCTGCTGGGTCTACTGCCCCGACATGAGCATCAAGACCGCCGAGGGCAAGGTGGTGGGGATCGACTACGACTACTGCAAGGGCTGCGGGATCTGCGCGAACGAATGCCCGGAAAAGGTCCGCGCCATCACCATGCAGCGCGAGAAGTGAGGTGAAGACCATGGCCCAGATCAAAGCGAAAACCGGCAATTCCGCCATGGCCTACGCCATGAAGCAGATCGACCCCGACGTCTGCGCGGCCTACCCCATCACCCCCTCCACCCAGGTGGTGGAGGAGTTTTCCGACTTCGTCGCCAACGGCGAGGTCCGGACCAACTTCGTGACGGTGGAGAGCGAGCACAGCGCCATGAGCGCCTGCATCGGCGCCTCCGCCGCGGGCGGGCGCGTCATGACCGCCACCTCCTCCCAGGGCCTGGCCCTGATGTGGGAAATGCTCTACGTGGCCGCCGGCATGCGGCTGCCCATCGTCCTCTCCATCGTCAACCGCGCCCTGTCGGCCCCCATCAACATCCACTGCGACCACGGCGACTCCTTCGGCGCCCGGGACTCCGGCTGCCTGCAGATCTACTCCGAGAACGCCCAGGAGGCCTACGACAACCTGATCATGGCCGTGCGCGTGGCCGAGCACATGGACGTCCGCCTGCCCGCCATGGTCATGCAGGACGGCTTCATCATCAGCCACTCCATCGAGCGGATGGAGTTTCTGGAGGACGACGAGGTCCGGAAGTTCGTCGGCGAGTACCAGCCGAAGAACGCCCTGCTCGACTTCGACCACCCCGTCTCGCTCGGCGCCCTGGACCTCCAGGACTACTACCTCGAGCACCGCTACCAGATGGCCGACGCCATGCAGAAGGCCATCCCCGTCATCCGCGAGGTGTCCGCCGAGTTCGGCAAGCTCTCCGGCCGCAACTACGGGATGTTCGAGGACTACCGCCTGGACGACGCGGAGATCGGCCTGGTGGTCCTCAACTCCACCGCCGGGACCCTGAAGGACATGGTGGACGGCTACCGGAAACGCGGCGTCAAGGTCGGCCTGCTGAAGCCGCGCGTGTTCCGCCCCTTCCCCGCCGCGGACTACGTCGAGGCGCTGCAGGGCCTCAAGGCGGTCACCGTGCTGGACCGCGTGGACTCCGTCGGCGCCGCGGGCGGCCCCCTCTTCATGGAGCTGCGCTCCGCCCTCTACGACGCGCCCCGGCGGCCGCTGATGATCAACAAGATCTACGGCCTCGGCGGACGCGACCTGGAAGAGGCGGACTGCCGCGGTCTCGTGGACGAACTCTTGCAGATCGCCGAAACGGGCGAATACAAGCGCGCCTGTGAGTTCATCACGGTGCGGGACTGAGGGAGGAGCAACATGGCGAACCTGAAAGAAATGTCGAAAAAGCCGGACCAGTTCACCGCCGGGCACCGGCTCTGCGCGGGCTGCGGCATCCCGGTCATTCCCAAGCTGCTGTACCGCTGCACCGAGGCGGAAATCGTGACGGTCAGCGCCACGGGCTGCTTCGAGGTGGCCACCACCGTCTTCCCCTACACCAGCTGGAAGAAACCCTTCCTTCACAATGCCTTCGAGAACGCCGGGGCCACCGTCAGCGGCGTCGAGGCCATGGTCAAGGCGCTCAAGGCCAAGGGCCGGATCCCGGCCGACAAGCAGATCAAGTGCGTGGCCTTCGGCGGCGACGGCGGCACCTACGACATCGGCCTGCAGTCCCTCTCCGGCGCCCTGGAGCGCGGGCACGACCTGGTGTACATCTGCTACGACAACGGCGCCTACATGAACACGGGCATCCAGCGCTCCAGCGCCACGCCCTACGGCGCCGCCACCACCACCTCCCCGGCCGGGAGCGTGATCCCCGGCAAGGCCCAGATGCGCAAGGACCTCACCGCCATCGCGGCCGCCCACCACATCCCCTACGCCGCCCAGACCACCGTGGCCCACTTCAACGACCTCGCCGCGAAGCTGGAAAAGGCGCTGGCGGTGGACGGCCCGGCGTTCCTGAACGTGCTCTCGCCCTGCGTCCCCGGCTGGATGATCCCCACCGAGAAGAGCATGGAGATCACCCGCCTGGCC
>CAYTBK010000288.1:0-3161 GCA_964436005.1 uncultured Acidobacteriota bacterium | reverse complement strand
CGCCGTGCTGCTTCACCTGATCCGGGCCCGGAACATCCAGGGCGTGCTCCTTTCCTTTTCCCGGAAGACCCCGCCGGACAAGCTCCGCAGCTTCCTGGCCGCGGCCCGGGCGGCCCGCCTCCAGGTCCAGGCCATGATCGGGGAACCGGAGTACATTCTGCCGGAGCGCCGGGACTCCCTGGCCGAGAAAATACAGGCCACCTTCCAGTTCCCCTTCGACGGCCTCCACCTGGACGTCGAGCCCCACACCGTGCCGGGCCTCTCCGCGGACCCGGCGCAGATGAAGAACCAATACCTGGACATGCTGCTCCGGGCCTCTTCCCTGGTGAAGGCGAGCGGCCGCAGCCTGTCCGTCTCCGTGCCGCCCGCCTGGGGCCGGGACTTCCTGGCCGAGGCCGCCGCCGTCGCCCGGCCCGTTTTCCTCATGGCCTACGGGACCGTGCAGCCGGACAGGCTCGCCGACAAGCTGAACAGCGTGCTCCCCGCCGGCCCGCGCGACGCTTTCGTCCTGGCCCTGCGCATCGGCGACTTCCCCGACGACGGGACGATGGAAGCCCTGGCGGGCCAGGTGGCCGGGAAAACAGCCCTCGAGGGCCTGGCCTTTCACCACCTGGGGCTGTGGCTTTCCAAGGAGGAGACCGTTGCGCCTGCGCAGTAGACAATCCTTCATCCGGGCCGAAGCGGAGCCCCCCCGGAAAAAGCCCTTCAATTTCAGCCGGTGGATCTACCTGTGCGCCCTGGTCCTGATCCTGGTCTGGCTGGCGTTCCATTTCGGCGGGTCGGTCCTCTACGTGAGGGGCTACGGTCAGGTGATCCTGCCGAAAGTGGACATCCAACCCCTGGAGGACATCCGCATCAAGCAGTTCTTCGTGAGGGAAGGGCAGTTCGTCAAGGCGGGCGACGTGCTGTTCACCTACACCCAACTGGTGGAGCAGGCCGTGCCCCGGCTGGAGCCGCGCGACACCCTCGACCCGTCGCGGCAGGTCGACCTGCAGACCCGGCGGGCCGAGCGGGAGACCGGCCGGCAGGAACTGCGGTGGCTGGCCGCCCGGAAAGAGGAGCTGCAGAAAGGCCTGGCCGAACTGGCCCGGGACGGGGACGGCGGGGAAACGGCCCCCCGGCCGGGGGAGGACGCCGCGCTGGCCCAGGCCCGTTCGGCCCTGCGCGCCAACCGAGCCGAACGGCAGCTGCTGCGCACCCAATACGAGGCCGAGCAGAGGAAGCTGCGGGCCTACCGGCGCATGGCCGGGTCCGACGCCTGCCTGCAAGACGACGTCGACCGGGTGCAGGAATCGGTGAACCGCCTCCGGCTGCAGCTGGAGAAGAGCGAGGCGGAGCGGGCCATGCTGCTCGCGCCCGTCCGGTCGCTGCTCGACCGGCTGGACGAGCAGGCGCGCCGGGCCGAGGCCTCCCTGCGGAAGCTGAACGCCGAGGTCCTCGCCTGGGAGAGCAGCCTGCAAACCCCTCAGTACACCACCCGCACCGAGCGGCAGCTCGTTGAGGAGACCCGGGAGTTCCGCTCGAAGTTCGCCGGCACCGTCACCCGCCGCTACAAGGAGGCGCACGAGGTGGCCCTGAAAGGGGAGACCGTCATGGACATCTACTTCGGCGGGAAGGTTTCCATCAAGGCCTTCTTCGACCAGTCGGACCTGACGAACCTCCAGCAGGGCGACAAGGTCTCCCTGGAGTTCCCCGACGGCTTCCGCGACACCGGCATCATCACCCGGCTGTACTTCGCCACCCTGCCCCAACCGCAGGAGTTCCAGCAGAAATACGAACCCGTCCGGCGAAGCGTCGTGGCCGACATCGAGCCGAGCCAGTCCATCTCCCAGCCGCAACGGTGGTTCTACAAAATGGAAGTGAAAGTCCTCAAGGCCAAGTATTATTGATCGCCGCCGACTCGTTTCGGCCAGGGGGAGGGGAACCTTGCGCTACGGATTCATGACACGGCTCGGCATGCCGGCCTTCCGGGAAGAGGGCGTCGAAGCTTTCCACCTGGAGGGGGCCGCCCCCCCCCAGGAAGCCATGGCCCTCGACGTGTGGATCCTGGACGCCCGGGACGGGGACTGGGCCCTCCGGCACCTCTCCGATTGGCGGCGCAGCCCGTCGCTGGACGTCTACACGAAACCGGTCTGCCTCTTCTCCCCCGCCGCCGCCCCCGACCCCTACCTGTCCGCCCTGGCGGACGGGATCGTGGAGGAGGGCCGCGCCGTCCCCGCCAGCCAGGAGCGCGCGGCCGAGATCCTGGGCCGCTCGGGCCTCCTGCAGGAGGAGGAGCGGGAATCCGTGCTGCCCGACGCCATCCTGCGCTTCCTCCGTTTCCTGTACACCCGCCAGGCGCCGAGCCGGCCCGTCCTCCGGCGGGAGTCCCGCTTCGGCTACGTGCACCCCTTCCTGTACGCCCAGTTCCCCACCCCGGACGACCCGCGCGTGTTCGACGCCTTCACCGTCCTCGAGAAGGAGCAGCTCATCGCGGGCGCCTTCTTCGAGCGCCTCCGGCAGTGCAACCGCTGCCGGTCCGTCTTCCTCAATTTCCGGGAGTCCTGCCCCAAGTGCCGCTCGGCCAACCTGACGCCCCACGAGACCGTCCACCATTTCGTCTGCGGGTACGTGGGGCCGGAGACGGACTTCACCCAGGACGACAACCTCCTCTGCCCCAAGTGCGGCAAGCTGCTGCGCCACATCGGCGTCGACTACGACCGCCCCTCCTCGGTCTTCAGCTGCAACGCCTGCGGGGCGAGCTTCCAGGACCCGGTGGTGGACGCCCGCTGCTTCCACTGCGGCCACCTCGCCGCGGCGGAGAACCTGATCCTCCACGACGAGAAGACCTTCGAGATCACCCCGGCCGGCGAGAACTTCGCCGTGCACGGCATCCGCTTCTCCGTCAGCGACCTCTTCCGCTCCATGCTGGACATCGTGGAGTTCCCCGCCTTCCGGAAGATCCTCCACTACGAGGTGGAGCGGATGAAGCGGTACAACCGGGAAAGCTGCCTGGCCGGCCTGCAGTTCCGCAACATCACGGACCTCTACCTCAAGCTGGGCGAACGCAAAGACCAGTTCGTCATGGAAATGGCGCGGATCATCACCGAGAGCCTGCGGAAGTCCGACGTCATCGCGGCGCTCAACGCCTCCACCTTCCTGTTCCTGATGGTGGAGACCGG
>CAYTBK010000287.1:1290-3179 GCA_964436005.1 uncultured Acidobacteriota bacterium | reverse complement strand
ACCACGGTGACGTGCGATTTGACGTCGGAATCCTCCTTGCAGGGGGCCGTCCCCACCCGGAAGGCGGAATAGCGGAAATAGGGGATGAAGTACAGCGTCGTTCCGGCCAGGGTGGCGGAATGGGCGAAGCCCTCGTCCAGGGCGAACGCGGCGCCCTCCCGCCGCAAGGCGGCACCGGCGGACCGGATGGCCCGGTGCACCTTTTCCGAGGCCCGGTGAGCGTCGATGGCGGGACGGATGAGGTAGCAGGGCTCGCGATGCTCTTCCGAGAAGAACTGGCCGCCGCAGAAACCGCAGGTGAGGACCGAATTTCCCCGGGTCAGGTCCAGCACGCCCCCGCAGCCTGGGCAACTGGCGTTCCGAATGCCCGCGCCGGCCGTCACCGGATCCTCCGGAGGACGAAACCGACGGTCCCCACCAGTGCCCCCGAGCCGACGATCACCGGCCAGGGCGCGGACACCAGGCCGGCGAAAACAGGCAGCGCGAACAGGGCGACGAACCAGGTCAGGCGGTTCTGCAGGGTGCTCCGGCCGATCATCACCGGGGGGACGTCCAATACCGTGCCGTCCAGGGCGTCCACCCAGATCTCCATGGCCTCCCCCTCGTCCCCCGTCGCGACGATGCAGAAATAGGGGCAGAACAGGATTTCCGCCCCCTCGCCCCCCTCGGGGCGAGACTCCGGCTCCAGGAAGGCCTCGTCCCCCCACTGGGCCTGGGGATCGCCGTCCAGGAAGCGCAGGGTCCCGGCGGGCTTGGTGCGGATGCCCGGCACCCCGTCCAGGGCCTCCAGCGACGGGGCGGCCAGTATCAGGCGGTTCGGTTCGACCCAGTAGGGCACGAAGCGGACGGCCGTTTCCCCGCTGGCCAGGGGTACCGACAGCAAGGTGTCCGCGGCCGTCTGGGCGGCACGCGGGCCGTCCAGGATCGGCAGGACCACGGACGAGCGGCAGACCCTTCCCCGGGTCAGCGTCAGGACGCTGCCGCAGGACGAGCAGCGGACGAAGCGATCCGTCGGGATCAGGGAGAGGTCGACGCCGCACTGGGAACACTGGACAGGCATCAGGAACACCCGGCTGGAAAGTATTGGCACGCTTTTCCATTGTATGTGAGCGACCTGCCCCTTGCAAAGGAATTATCTTGAAGCGGGGCAGGGACATGGTAGAATGCACCGTTTGACGGGGACGAAAATGAAGATTCTGTTCATCAGCGCATACCTTCCCGGTAGGGGCCTGCACGGCGGGAGCAGCCGCATTTTCGAGCTGCTCCACTACCTGCACAAACGCCACGAGATCACCTTGCTCTGCTTCAAGAACCGGACGGACGACGACTCCCGGCTCAAGGACCTGCGCTCCATGTGCAAGAAGATCTCCGTGTTCACCACCCGGGAAAAGCTCCCCTTCCACCTTTTCCCCTACGAACCTTTCCTGGCCTACACGAGCGACGAGTTCCGCAAGAAACTCCAGCGGCTGATCCTCCGGGAGCGGTTCGACCTGGTCCAGTACGAATACGTCCAGATGGGCATCCACCACAAGGAACTGTCCCACATCCCGAGCGTCCTGACGGAGCACGAAATCAACTTCCTGGCCCACCAGATGGTCCTGCCCTTCATCGACAACCCCCTCCAGAAAGTCAAGGCTTATTACAATTCTCTGCAGATGATGAAACGCGAGCTGGACGTCCTCAGCCAGATGGACCGCGTAATCTGCATGAACCGCCACGATGCGGACGCCTTGCTGGGCTACCTGCCTCCCGAGCGGCTGGACATCCTGCCCCACGGCGTGGACACCAACTACTTTTCGCCCATCGCCGACATCCAGCCCGAGGCCGGTTCGGTGGGCTTCTTCGGCGCCTTCCAGCACTACCCGAACGTGGACGCCGTGCACCACTTC
>CAYTBK010000287.1:0-1190 GCA_964436005.1 uncultured Acidobacteriota bacterium | reverse complement strand
CACGCCACCATCGCCAACGACGTGGAAGACTTCGCCGACAGCATCTGTTACATCCTCCAGGACGCCCGCTGCGCCTCCATCATGGGAATCGAGGCCCGCCGGCTCATCGAAACGGATTTTGAGTACCAGTCCATCGGGGAACGCCTGGAAAAAATCTACCGGGACGTCGTCAACCAGTGACGGCACCGCCGGGCCGGGCCGGGCGGAAGAGGCCGTTGCGGCCGATCCGGGCGGCATCCGGGCCCAAACACCATGCAGGGGAAACTTCCCCGAGGAGCAGTCAATCGTGCTGGACGGAAAAGAAAAGAAACGGATCAGAGGGTTGGCCCACTTCCTCAAGCCGACTGTGCACATCGGCAAGGAGGGCGTGACCGAAGCGCTCCTGACCGAGATCGAAAGAACGGCCCGGGCCGCAGGCACCGTGAAAATCCGGGTCCTGCCCAACAGCTTCCTGACCCTGGACGAAGCCGAGACATCCATGACCGGGAAACTGCCCGGCGAGTTCGTCGGACGCATCGGCAAGATCCTGATCTACTGGCAGCGACCGGAAGAGCCGGAACCGGTCCGGAAGCCGTCGCCCCGGCCAACACAGGCCCAGGCCCCGGCATCGGCGCCCCGCAAATCCACCGCCACCCGGCAAGCGCCCCCCTCCTCCGCCGCCGGCAGCCCCCGGCGGGGGTCGAAACCCGGGACCGGCAAGCGTTCATGAGCCTTTCCAAGCGCCGCCTCGTTCTGTTTTCGCTGGGGGCCGCGGCTGTCTTGCTGGTGTTGGCCGCCCTGGCCGACCCGGCCGGTTTCGCCGCCTCCGCCAAGGCCGTTCTGCGGTTCTTCAAGACCATCGGGCAGACAGTGTCCTACTACGCGAAAACGGCCGAACCCTTCCAGGCCGGCCTGGCCCTGTGCCTGCTCGGCTTCTTCGACTCGTCCTTCACGCCCATTCCCGAAGGCAACGACCTGCTGGTGGTGTACTTCACCCTCCACCACCCCTCCGGCATGCCGTGGTTCGTGCTGGCCAGCACGGCGGGGTCCCTGCTCGGATCGTTCATCCTCTTCGCCATGGGGCGCCGGGGCGGCGAGATGATCGTCGCCCGGCGGGTGTCCGCCGACCGCTTCCAGCGGATCAAGGCCTGGTTCACCCGCCGCGGCTTCTGGGCCGTCTTCCTGCCCTGCATCACGCCCCCGCCCATGCC
>CAYTBK010000286.1:0-3181 GCA_964436005.1 uncultured Acidobacteriota bacterium | reverse complement strand
CGGCCGGCCGGCTGGAATGCCTGGGCCTGAGGCGCAACGCCCGCTGGCGGAGAAAATAGGTAACACCCGGTTATCTGGGTAATCATGTGGGTAATACCGCTTCCGTTCCCGCCGAGTGGCGGGTCATCCGATGGCGTGTTGACAGTTCCCGCAAATCCGAGTAAAAATACTCACGACATTGAGTAATTTTACCAGGACCGACGAACATGAACTACCAAAGACCGTTAGGCAGGATCTTGCGCCAGCGGGTCCTGGAACCGCGCCGCTTCCTGCAGGTGCTCTCCGGCCCGCGCCAGGTGGGGAAGACCACCCTCGTCCGGCAGGTGCTGGAGGAAATTCCGCTGCCCCACCACTACGCTTCGGCCGACGAGCCGGCCCTCCGCGGCGGGGTCTGGATCGAGCAGCAGTGGGAGATCGGCCGCTTGAGGGCGAAAGGGCCGGCGGGGGAGCGGCGGGACGCCCTCCTGGCGCTGGACGAGGTGCAGAAGGTCCCGCATTGGGCGGAAAAGGTGAAACGCCTCTGGGACGAGGACACCGCCCAGGGCACCCCCCTCCGGGTGGTGCTGCTGGGCTCCTCTCCCCTGCTGGTCCAGCGGGGCCTGGGCGAAAGCCTGGCCGGCCGTTTCGAGATCCTTCCGGCCACCCATTGGCTGTACCCGGAAATGCGGGAGGCGTTCGGCTGGGACCTGGAGACGTACCTGTACTACGGCGGCTATCCCGGCGCGGCGGCGCTGATCGGGGACCGCGAACGGTGGGCCCGGTACGTGCTGGACTCCCTGGTGGAGACCACCCTCGCCCGGGACATTCTCCTGCTGACCCGGGTGGACAAGCCGGCGCTGCTGCGCCAGGTGTTCCTGCTCGGCTGCCAATACTCCGGCCAGGAGCTGTCTTTCCAGAAGATGCTGGGCCAGTTGCAGGATGCCGGCAACACCACGACCCTGGCCCACTACCTGGAACTGCTGAGCGGGGCCGGGATGGTCGCCGGCCTGGCCAAATACAGCGGCAGCAGACTCCGCCAACGGAGTTCGAGCCCCAAGCTGCAGGTCTACAACACCGCCTTGCAGACGGCCCAGGGCCTTTGGCCGCTGGAACGGCTGCTGCTCGACCGGGAGAACTGGGGCCGGCTCGTGGAATCGGCCGTGGGCGCCCATCTGGTCAACGGCCTGGCCGGGACGGGGGCGCACGTCGGCTACTGGCGGAAGGGGAACCGGGAAGTCGACTTCGTGGTGCAGCGCGGGGACCTCGTGCTCGGGATCGAGGTCAAGAGCGGGCGGGGCCGGACGGGCCTGCCCGGGTTGGCGGCCCTGCGCCAGGAGTGTCCGGCCCTGCGGCCTCTCCTGGTCGGCGCCCAGGGTATCCCCCTGAGCGAGTTTTTCTCCACCCCGGTCCTGGCCTATCTGCAGGCATAGGGAACGCAGACCGTTTCGTGCGGGGAATCCCCGCTCCGCCGTTTATCCAGCGCCGAGAATCGATCCGCCTCTTCGGGCCAGTGTTTCTCTGCGCAGCGGCGGGTTCCGGGGGCTATCCCGCCGGACGATGGCGGGAGAATCGCTTCCACAGGGCACCTTCCGATAGACAACCGCTATAAATCATATCAATATAAGGATTTTTAATTTCACCAAAGACCTTCCCGTCTGGATCGTGAAACACCGTTCATGGGCAGTACCGCGCTCTTCGTTCGCCCCGGGCGGCCCAACGGGCAGACGCTGGGCCGATCCCTTTCCCTTCCAGTTCCCTTCCCGGGACCAGGCGTTTCGGCCACCCGGCGGATCCCTGTGGGAGAGTCCGCCCATCCGCTCCCACGAACGGACGGGCCGACTTTCGACTTCCACCCACTCACCAACGTTCTTCCGGCCCCACTCTCCCATTCATGCTCGAGCGGTCCACTCTCTCTTTCTTCCCGCCGGCCTTCGGAAAATTAGCGGGTATGCCCCGTGCGCGAGTGAATGCCCGTCCCCGAAGCGCGGCCTTCCGGCTACGCCTTGTCGTTCTCGGTGCCGGGAGCGTTCGGGTCCCCCGCCCCCAGTTGGAAAACGTCCTCCGCCCGCCAGGCCGTCGTCCGGTCGCCCAGCTTGACGGGTTGGGGGTATTTCCCCGACTTCACGCCCGCCCACCAGGAACTACGGCTGACCGGGATGATGGGTTCGATTCCCCTTTTCCGGTCGCCGACGATTTGCCAGATCCGCAGCAAGCGCGGTGTTCTCCAGTCCGAATGCTCACTCATGGTAGCCTCCACCATCGGAATCGAGCTCGGACGAGTCGCCCCGGCCTCGCTCGATAGAATATAGGGAGATGCCTTCCGGATCTGTCGAGTTCGCCTATTCGGGCCGTATGTGTTGCAATATATAGAGTTGTCAGCCTGCCTGCCGATGGGGGCGGCGGCCCCGCCTTTTCGGGTGGCGAAACAGGCGTTCGGGACCGGTCGGGGCCAACCGATGACCGGTGGAGTGATGCCCAAAGGCCAGGTTTTCGGCCGAACCGGACCATCGGAAGAGCGGATGCGGGGAAAACGTAGCAGGGACTTCGTCGTCCGGCCCGGTTCCCCTTCCCGGCGGAAAGAGACCGGACGGCCTTCGAAAACGGAATTTCGTCAGTTGCGGGTCGCTCGCCCTATATTATACGGGGGTCTTGGCCTTCGCATCCCCCCGATGGGCGACAACTCCACATTCGCCAAGCCTTTCACATTTATTTACTGTACTTTGCAGGAAATGTCTTTTCATCCGGGAGGGAGTGCCGCCCTTCCGGTTTCCCCTCTTCGAGGTTGCGGAACACTTCTCGGCAAGCGCGGTTCTCTGGCTGAACCGGTCCGGAGGAAAAGCAGACGCGGAGAGAACGGGGCCGGGATTTCGTCGTCCGGCCCGGTTCCCCTTCCCGGCGGAAAGAGACCGGACGGCCTTCGAAAACGGAATTTCGTCAGTTGCGGGTCGCTCGCCCTATATTATACGGGGGTCTTGGCCTTTGAAATCCCCTGATGGACAAGGGCAGCGCTCGGAAACGGACTGGCCGAAACGTTCGGGGAGGGTCTTCCACACCAAGCGCAATGTTCACCAAGGGAGAGCTTCTGGTCATTTACTCGTGGTTTCTCTCCCCCTCCACTCTTACCATCTTCGTGGTTCCAGCCTTTCCCGCGCCCCCGCCGGTCTTCCGTTCGGCTGGTCGCGCCCGTCCCGGGGCGCTCCCG
>CAYTBK010000285.1:0-3191 GCA_964436005.1 uncultured Acidobacteriota bacterium | reverse complement strand
TCCGGGGGCTCCTCGCCCATCCTGGACGACATGTCGAACCGGGTCATGAACCGTTTCGTCGCCGTCTACGAGGGCGCGGTGGACACCTGGGAGGCCGTGGCCGGTTTCACGGAGAAGGCGAAAGCCTACCTCGAGACCAAGTGGGAACAGGTGAAGGGGATATTCAGCCCCCGGGAAAAACGCAAGTCCAACGGGCTCCAGGAAGAGCGCAGGGACAACAACAAGTCGGGCATGGAGCGATACATACCCTGCGGGTCGTCGGCCCTGTCCGGAATGGCGTCCTGAGCCCCGTTTTTCCACCGTCGACTGTCCGCCCAGCCCAGCAGAAAGGAGAACAACCATGAACTGCATCCATCACCCTGAAATCGGCGCCGTGGCCGAATGCCAGATCTGCAAGAAAAGTTACTGCGCCTCCTGCATCGGCAACATCGGCAAGGACCCCGTCTGCACCGACTGCGCCGTCAGCGCGGTCAAGCAATACAGCGAGACCTGCTCCAACGAAACGAGGAACATCTCGCCCGTGGCCGCCGGCTGGCTGGCGCTCATCCCCTGCGTGGGCGCCATCTACAACGGCACGTACGTCAGGGCGCTGTACCAGTTCATCGGCTTCGTCGTCATCAACGAACTCATGACCGGGCACATGGGCTTCGGCTTCCCCGCCACCATGATCTTCTACGTGTTCACCATCATCGACGCGGTGAGGACGGCCAAGGCCATCCGGAACGGCACCTACACCCCCGAGCAGTTCCCCCTGGACCGGCAATTGGGCGGCAAGCTGGTCACCGGGCTGCTGCTCATGTTGATCGGGGCGCTGTTCCTCCTGAACAATCTGGACGTGAACCTGGAAGTCATCCACCGCTACTGGCCGGTCCTGATCATCGCCTTCGGGCTGTACATGGTCTTCTCGCGCAAGAACGGCGACGAAAAGGTTGCCGAAGAACGCCGCGGCCCCGGCATGATCCGCTAGCAGGGAGGAAGCCATGTCCAGCACAAAGAAACGTTCCGTCCATGCCGGCATTCTCCTGGTCGTCCTCGGCAGCATCATCCTGTACGCCAACATTCAAAGGGACTTCCATTTTCTGAACTGGCTGTTGCGCTGCTTCCCCGTCGTGTTCATCTACATCGGCATCCTCAAGGCGTTCCGCTACTTCCAGAAGCCGCCGGCCGACGCCCCCGCCCCCCCCGACGCGCCCCGGAGCTTCTCCTCCCCCTTGCTCTGGGCAGGCTTCGGCGTGCTGCTGCTGATCGTCACCCTGGGCCGGACGACCTTCTTCTGGTCCGTCATGGGCGTGTACTGGCCCCTGCTGGTCATCCTGGCCGGCGTGGGCAAGCTGGTCGACGCGATGCGGCCGGGGAAGACGGTGCGCTTCGGGGCCGGCGAGATCGTGTTCCTGATCATGCTGGCCATCTTCTGCTCGGGCCTGCACCAGGCCTACCGCAACATCCCCTACTGGCCCATGGAGGTGCGGAACTTCCTCTTCCACTCGGAGCAGCTCACCACGTCCCGATCCTTCGCCACTTCCGGCGCCGACGTCATCTTCCTGAACAACAGCATCGGCAAGGTCACCCTGCAGCAGTCGGCGGGCACCGAACTCACCGTGACGATGAACCAGACGGTCTATTCCGACAGCTCCTCCGAAGTGCGCCAGATCGCCGAAGGCATCCGCAACAGCACCAAGACCCGCCTGGACGGGACGATGCTGGTCCTGGAACCCGGCACCGACGACCGGGCGGTGGTGGACCTGGTGCTCGGCGTCCCGCGCGGGATGACGGTCAAGGTCCGGAGCTACCTGGGCGACGTCGTGGCCACCAACCTCGAGAACCCCCTCATGCTGGAAGCCCGGTCCTGCGACGTCATCGTGCGGTCCCACCGGGGCGGCGTCACCGTCAACGGCATCAACCGCTCGGGCAGCGACGTGACCATGGAGAGCGTCACCGGCGACGTCACCCTGGTCAACCTCCGGAACACCGACGTCTTCCTGTTCGGCGTCACGGGCAAAACCACCGTGTCGGACTGCTTCAACACCGACCTCCGCTCCGTGTCCTGCGCCGGCGACTTCGCCATGACCGCCGAGAAGGGCAGTGCCAACATCAAGGACCTCAAGGGCAACCTGAAGCTCAGCCTCCGCCGGGCCGAAGCCCGGATCGACAACGTCCAGGGCGACGTGGAGGCGACCACCTCCTCCGAAACGCTGAAAGTGGCCCGCCCCCAGGGCAACGTCACCGTACGCAACGAGGGGGGGGACGTCATACTCTCCGGCCTTCCAGCAAGCCTGAGCGCCAAGGTGGAAGCGGATGTGAAGAACGGTGACCTCTACCTGCGCACGGCATCCATTCCGGCCGACAGGAAAATTTACATCTACTCCGTCGGCGGCGAACTCGAAAACGAGTTCCCGTCGAACCCGCTGACCGTTTCCGCCGGCAGCGAGGGCCCCGTCTACAGCAACGGCAAGGCCGAGGAGGCCACGCTGAAGCTCCTGGTGGAAGACGGCGACATCCACCTGGAAAAGAACTGACCCTCCGGCCGCTTTTCCCGGCCCGGGCCCCCTGGCCCGGGCCGTTTTCTTTTTCCCCGCCCACGTTTCCGCCGCCTTGTCGTTGGTGTTTAAAAACGTTGGATTTCCTGTTGCATTTTCTGGAAACGGGTGCTAACATCCGGCCGTATTTTTTCTACGCATTTGTGAAGTCGTGCCCGGCGCGCGGTGTTTGACGCCGTTCTCGATGGAATGGGGCGAACCGTGGCTGGAACCGACTTGGATTCATTCGGGATGCTGTTTCCTTTCGTCCGGGCTGTGACTCACATTCATTCATAGGAGGCGCTCATATGTCCCGTTTCGTCGACGATTTCATGAACGACGTTGCCCGTCGGAGCCCCAACGAGCCTGAATTCCACCAGGCCGTGCGCGAGGTGGTGATGACCCTGGAACCGGTCCTGGAAAAGCACGCCAAGTACCGGGAGGGCAAAATCCTGGAAAGGGTCATCGAACCGGAACGCACCATCATCTTCCGGGTTCCGTGGCTGGACGACAACAACCAGGTGCAGGTGAACCGGGGCTACCGGGTCGAGTTCAACTCCGCCATCGGCCCGTACAAGGGGGGCCTGCGCTTCCACCCCAGCGTCAACCTGAGCATCCTGAAGTTCCTGGGCTTCGAGCAGATTTTCAAGAACAGCCTGACCACCCTGCCCATGG
>CAYTBK010000284.1:0-3212 GCA_964436005.1 uncultured Acidobacteriota bacterium | reverse complement strand
TGCAGCAGGTGGTAGGAGTACAGGGTCAGGGCGATGCCGAGGCAGGACAGGACGATGACCCCGACCGTCAGAAGCTTGCTCGTACTGTTCATCCGCATGGCTTTCTCCAGCTTTCGGCCCGGCGGCCTCGCGAGAGCCCCGCGCCTGCCCGCGGGCCGGGGTCACACCTTTCTAATCGTTTATCTACCCTGTCGGTGAAATGTCGGGAGTTATTATACCTGAAAATTCGGGAAGCGGCTGGGGTTATTGCGCCCGGGCCGCCCTCTCCTCCGCCGACGGCTTTCCGGCCCGGAGCCGTTGGGAAAAGGCGCCGGCCCCGCCTGGTGCAGGAACTCGAAGCGGAAGGATTTGTCGCCCGGAAGACCGACCCGCGGGAGGTCGTCGCAGCCTTCCTGCTCGTTTCCGGCCTCCTGTTTTCTTCGTCACCCACGCCCTGCACGCGGGTTGATCTGCATGTACGGATTTCCCCGCCCGCCTGCTCGCGGCCGCGAACACCGACCTGGTCGCCGTGCCGGGCGACCCGCGGGAGGACCTCCGCCTCCGGCAGCGCATCGGCTTCGTCATGAAGGAAGGGAAGATCGTTCGGAACGACCGGAATCCCGCCGCACCTACAGATTGAGGATTGCCATTTACACTTATGCAGTGTACACTATACATGTGCAACAAGGAGGCGCCCATGGTGAAGAACATCACCCTTTCCGCCGAAGAAACGCTGATCGAGAAGGCCAGGGCCCGGGCCGCGGAAGAAAACCGCTCGCTCAACGACGCGTTCCGGGAGTGGATCGAGAAATGGGCGGCCCATGGAGACCCCGGCGCCGATTACGATGCCCTGATGGTGCGCCTGGGAGGCCTGGAAGCCGACCGGAAATTCAGCCGGGAGGAGATGAATGCCCGGTAGGTGTTTCCTCGACACGAACATCTTTGTTTACAGTTTCGACCGGCGCGACAAGGCGAAGCAGGACCGCGCCCGGTCCTTGATCCGGGACGCGCTGCGGGGGAACGGGTGCACGAGCTGGCAGGTCGTCCAGGAATTCTGCAATGTGGCCCTCAAAGGGTTTGCGGTGCCCTTCGACCAGGAGAAGCTCCGCGAGTATCTGGAATTGGTTCTGCTGCCCCTGAGCGCCTTGTACCCGGATCGCGGCATCTACCAAGAAGCCCTCGGCCTGCAGTGGGAAACCCGGTTCTCCTGGTACGACAGCCTGATCCTGGCCGCCGCGGCCCGCCTGAAATGCACCACCCTGTACACGGAGGACCTTTCGAACGGAAGGGCCTGCCGGGGGGTCACCATCGTCAACCCCTTCCTGTAAATCGGATGGCGCCGAGCCATCTCCTCGAAACCGGGCGGTTGTTCCGGGCCAACTTTCCGGGGCCCGGAAGCAGCGGGTCTGGGGTATCATAAAAGTGCATCACCGCGAGGAGGGTTGCCCATGCTGCGACCCGGACAGGCCTACGGTCCGTACACCCTGGTGAGGAAACTGGGCACCGGGGGCTTCGGCGAGGTCTGGCTGGCCGAGAAGCGCTCGGCCGCCACCGGCCTGGCCTTCCGCTACGCGCTGAAGATCGCCCTGGGAGAGGAGGCGGTGGCGGGCACCTTCGTCAAGGAGGTGATGAGCTGGGTGGCGGCCTCGGGTCACCCGAACGTTCTGTCCATCGTGGACGCCGACGTCTGGGAGGGCCTGCCCTGCATCGTCGGCGAGTACTGCCCGGAAGGCTCCCTCTCCGACTGGCTGCGGGCCCACGACGGGGGGGCGCCGAGCCTGGAAGCGGCCGTGGACATGGCGTCGGGCATCCTGGAAGGCCTGGCCCACCTCCATGAGCGGGGCGTGCTGCACGGCGACCTGAAGCCCGTCAACATCCTCCTCCAGGGGCGGAAACCGCGCATCGCCGACTTCGGGCTGGCCCGGGTGCTCCTGTCCAGCCGGCACCGCTCCACGGTGGCCGGCACGCCCGTGTACATGGCGCCGGAGGCTTTCGACGGCGTCAGCACGGTGCAGACGGACATCTGGTCGGCCGGGGTGATCCTCTACCAGTTGGTGGAAAAGCGCCTGCCCTACCCGCAAGGTTCGCCGGCGGTGGTCATGAAGGCGATGCTCACCCGCGAGCCCGACCCGCTTTCCCCCTCCACGCCGGTGGGCCTGCGGCGCGTCATTGAACGGGCGCTGGCCCGGGAGCCGGAGCGGCGCTACCCGTCGGCCGAAGCCATGCGGGCCGGCCTGCGGGCCTGGGAAGCGACACCCGCCGGAGAGGAAGCCGCCCTGGGGTCCTCCGCCTTGTTTCCCCGACCCGCCCCGCCCTCCGGCACTTTGGCGGAACGGCCCGCCGGAAGCGACCCCGACGAGACCGGCCGGGTGCCCTGGCCGCCGCCCCCGAAAGAGGGGCCGGAAGGGGTCGAATGGCCGGAAACGCCCACTTTGCGGCAGCCGCTGGAGGAGATGACCGTACGGGACCTGCCCCCGGCTCCTGTTCGCGGCAAAACCAGTCCCCCCGCCCGATCGGGCTGGAAGAGGCGTCTGCTGGCGGCGGCCGGCCTGCTGGTCGCGCTGCTGCCCGTCATCCTGCAAGACCGGGCCCGCCCGGCCTGGCCCGGCGGCAATCCCGCGGCCGAACCCTCCGCGGCGCCACCCGCCCGGGTGGAGGCGATCGGCCCGAAAAATTCCCCCGGGAAGCCGGCCGGACCGGCCGCCATCTCCGCCCAGCCCGCCCAATCGCCGCCCGCAGTGACAGTCGCCCCGGAAAGCCGGAAGGGGCTGCCGGTCGCGCCGGCAGCGGCTCCGGGCCCGGTCCGGCCGGAGGTTTCGCCCGCCCCTTCCGCTTCGGCGGCCCAGGGGCCGCCCCCGGGCGCGTCCCCCCCGCCGGCCGCCGGCCAGTCGCCCCCGCCCTCGCCGGGGAACCAGGCGTCCGCCAGGCTGGGCCTGCGGTTCGTCCGCATCCCGGCCGGCAGTTTCGCCGTGGCCACACCCGACGGGTCGCCGCCCCGCCGGGTCACCGTCCGCCGCCCCTTCGAGATGCAGGCCACCGAGGTCACCCAGGCCCAGTGGCAGGCCGTGATGGGCAGCAACCCCTCGGGCTTCCGTGGGGGCAGCCTGCCGGTGGAGAACGTCTCGCTGGCCGAGGTGCAGGTCTTCCTCCAGAAGCTGAACGCCCTGGACCCGGGCCGGCGCTACCGCCTGCCCACGGCGGCGGAGTGGGAGTACGCCTGCCGGGCGGGGCGG